>JBCBZA010000173.1:0-7850 GCA_039815575.1 Bacteroidota bacterium
GATAAACAGATCGAAACTCGGGAACAAATGCAAAAATTGGGAGTTATTGAAGGCATTAATTTTTATGATATCTACGCGAGTATGGGGCTGTTTCGAAAGGCAATGAACCAATATATCCAGACCGTGGGGATTACCATTCCTGATAATGACCATCTTGGTAAGGCTAGATATCATAACAAAGTTGGATTGTTTTTGTTCATGGATAAATCTGCACCAACGGCAATTAATGAGTTCAATAAGGCACTGGGATATTTGAAGGTGTATGAGAATGATATTTCCAAACAAAAAACAGAGAGCGATATTTTTGAAAGTGAAGCCTTAAGAGCTGATATTGAAGGGAACATAGGGAAATCCCATGTACTGTTAAAGGAAAATATTGAAGCTATTCCACTGCTGACCACCAGTATTAAAACCTTAAAGGAGTTTAACCATGGAAGGTATGGAAAACAAATCATTGACAATACGCTCGCTTTGGCCGAGGCGCATCTAAAATTGGATAATAATAGGACTGCAAAACGATTATTGGATGAAGATTTTGAAGATATGAACATTAAACAACAAGTTCTTCGAAATCGATTATTGGCTATATATCATGACAAGTTTGAGAATTTTAAGAGTTCTGCTGTGCTATATAAGCGAAACCAACAGATTGCGGACTCATTAAAAGCGAATGAAGTTTCCATTTTAAACCAGCAGTTGGTTGCTATAGTGGGCGATTCCGATCTTGAGAATTCTAGAAGGATCATCAATGAACAGAAATTGGCCAACGAGAAAATCCGGAATGAAATACAGGCTAAGGATGAACGTATCAACCTTGTTTTTATCTCTTTAATTTTTACACTTTTAGGATTTGCAGGCTTAGTATATGCATATATGAAAAGTATTAAAAATCAGAGACTTATTGCGGAACAGAATCATATTATTGAAAACTCCTTAAAGGAGAAGGACTCCCTTTTAAAGGAGATTCATCACAGGGTCAAAAACAACTTACAAATGGTTTCCAGTTTGTTAAGTTTGCAGACTAGAAACACCAAAAGCAAAGCGGCTATTGCGGCTCTGGAAGAAGGAAAGAGTAGGGTTAAGGCTATGGCCTTGATCCATCAGAAATTGTACCAGAATGATGACCTATCCGTGATAGAAATGCAGGGCTACATAGAAAGTCTTATCAATAGCGTACAATCCGTATACAAAAAAGGGGGGCACAACATTAGTATAACGGTAGATGCGGAGGGAACAGAATTGGACATTGACCGAGCCATTCCTTTTGGGTTGATTTTAAACGAATTGGTTTCAAATACCTTTAAGTATGCTTTCCCGGATGGAGATGACAACGGAAAAATCTACATCCACCTTCGCAAAAATGGGGAGCAGGGGTATTTTGAATATGCTGATAATGGGGTAGGTCTTCCAGAAGATACCGATGAACGTACAAATAATTCTATGGGACTCCGACTTATAAATAGGTTGGTGAATCAACTACAATCCAAATTAAATTTGGATAGGAACAAGGATGGCGTTCGTTTTTGGTTCAATTTCAGTTAGGGTTATCGAACATCACTCCGCAGGACCAGTTGGTGCAAAAGTTTTGGGAAGTATCTTTTTACATAAACGCCTTTTTTTTCTTTTCCGGCTATATATACCTCAAACTTCTTTTTCTGAATGGCAGCAATCATTTTTTTACAAAATAAGGAAACAGGCATGCCATTTTGAGTCGCATGGTCATCTGCTTCTTGATGGGAACCGTCCGCCGTTAACGCATTTTTGGCAACATTGGTCTGTACAAAACCGGGACATACCATAGTAACATTGACCCCATCCTTTTCATGCTCCATACGAAGTGCATCAAAGAAGCCATGGAGCGCATGTTTTGCCCCGCAATACCCGGAACGATAGGGCGACGAAAACTTCCCCATCAGACTACTGACTACTACAAAATGTCCTTTTTCCTGTTTTATAAAATAGGGGAGTAGTGCCTTTGTCAGAGCCACGGTGCCCAAATAGTTCACGTCCACCAGTTTTTTATAGACTGAAAAATCAGTTTCGGCAATTAATGAACGTTGACTAATACCTGCATTATTGATTAAGATATCAATTCGGTTCCAAAATCCAAAGGCCCTTGCAGCAGCGGCTTCTACCTTACTGAAATCTGAAATATCGAGAGGTAGGATCTTAACTTTATCGGGAAAAGCGCCATGCTCCTTAACCCTTGCCAACGCTTGCTCATTTCTCGCAGATAAGATTAAATGATACCCTTGTTGACTTAATTGTCGGGATAGTTCTTCCCCAATTCCCGATGACGCCCCTGTAATCCAAATAACTTTTTCCATGCTTACTTTTGCCGTCAATATAGGTATTTTTGTTAACCGCATGAAAGCATCATTCCATAGATATATTTTGGACTTTAAAAGGCCTAGTGGGACCTCAAGAGGTGTAATGATCCAAAAGGAGACCTGGTTTTTGGTTGTGGAGGAAAATGGAAAAAAAGGTATTGGGGAGTGCGGTATTTTAAGGGGTTTAAGTTTTGATGACCGCCCGGATTATAAAGAAAAATTGAAATGGGTCTGTGAAAACATCAACCTGGGCACAACAACATTGCACCAATCCTTAGGGAAATATCCTTCCATACAATTTGGATTGGAGCAAGCACTTTTATCCCTTTTGTCTAAGAGCCCATTTCAGCTTTTCCCATCGGATTTTGTGGATGCCGGGCGTCCCATTGCCATTAATGGACTGGTTTGGATGGGGGATAAGGATTACATGTTTGGGCAAATCAAACAAAAATTAAAATCTGGTTTTTCTTGCATCAAGCTGAAGATAGGCGCTATTGATTTTAAAAGCGAGATGGACCTTCTAGCCTATATCAGGGGGCAATTTTCGAAAGATGATATTGAAATACGTGTTGATGCCAATGGGGCGTTTGATCCAGAAAGCGCATTGGATAAGTTGAAAGTCTTGGCAGACTTGGATATTCATTCTATAGAACAGCCTGTAAAACAAGGACAATGGCAAGAGATGGCCTATCTCTGTAAAAATTCGCCAATACCTATTGCGTTGGATGAGGAGCTTATTGGAATTATTGATGTAACAAAACGCCAAAAGTTGCTACAGACCATACAACCGCAGTACATCATACTTAAACCCAGCTTAGTGGGAGGTTTTAAAGAAAGTGAACAGTGGATAAACCTAGCTGAAAAAGATAAAATGGGTTGGTGGATAACAAGTGCTTTGGAAAGTAATATTGGTTTAAATGCTTTGGCACAATGGACCTTTACATTGAATAATAAATTACCGCAAGGGTTGGGGACAGGAAGTCTTTTCACCAATAATTTTGATTCGCCCTTGGACGTTCAAGGTGGAAATCTTTTTTATAGAAAACACCTACCTTGGCAGAACAATTTAATGGATACCATATGTATATAGAACAGGGATATAAAGGTGATATAGGACTTTGGAAATATTTTGTAATTCCCGTTGGATTTATTGGTTTTATGGCCATAAACTATGTCTTGACCATTAATTCTGATATTGACGTAGAGGTGGCCATGGCCAAAATGATTGAACAATTTGGATCAAACCTGGTATTGATAATGCTATTACTTCCCTTGGTGGCAGGTTTTTTTATCGTTTTAGGGTGGACGTTTTTGATCCATAGGCAATCCATAACTTCTTTGACTACATCTAGGAATAAAATTGACTGGAGCCGTATTTTGTTCGCATTTTTCCTCTGGGGTGCTGTGACGGTGTTTTTCACTTTATTGGATGTTTATGCATCGCCAGGGGATTATGAATGGAATTTCAATCTATCCAAGTTTATTCCAATGGCTATAATAGCCATTTTATTGATTCCCTTACAAACCAGTTTTGAGGAGTATCTTTTCCGGGGGCATATGATGCAAGGCCTTGGTATTTTGGCAAAAAATCGTTGGGTACCCTTAATAGTTACCTCGGTGTTGTTCGGCCTGATGCATATAGCGAATCCTGAAGTTGAAAAGTTGGGCTATAGTCTTATGGTGTATTACATAGGTACGGGCTTCTTTTTGGGCATTTTGACTTTAATGGATGATGGTTTGGAACTGGCTTTGGGGTTTCATGCGGCCAATAATTTGATTACAGCACTTTTGGTCACCGCAGATTGGACCGCTTTTCAAACAGATTCCATTTACAGGGATATTTCGGAACCAACATTGGGTTTGGACGCTTATGTTCCCGTTTTTGTAGTATTTCCCATTTTGTTGTTCATTTTCTCCAAAAAATATAAATGGTCCAACTGGAAAGATAAATTGTTCGGAAGTGTGCTGACCGAGAAAGAATTTACGGTTGCTAATGAGGCAGGTTCATCTACAGTTTAAGCTTAATGGAATTTCTTTGGGTCAGGATGCCCTGAGTGAAGTGGCCTATTCCTGGGTTAAAGAGGGTGAGGATTTTGAATCCTTTGCTGGTGAGTTCTTACTGGATTGGCTTTCTCCTTCAGAGACCCATAGGGTCCAGACCTCAGGATCTACCGGCAAACCAAAAACCCTTTTGCTTAAAAAAGAGGCCATGGTCAACTCTGCGCTGGCAACAGGGCAATACTTTGGGTTAAAACCTGGGGATCGGGCTTTACTATGTCTTCCCATCGAATTCATTGCGGGAAAAATGATGTTGGTCAGGGCTATGGTAATAGGCCTTCATTTGGATATCATAGCTCCTTCATCCCGTCCAATGAGAGGAATAAAAAGCGAATATGATTTTGCGGCAATGGTTCCTTTGCAGGTACAAAATTCCTTGGATGTTATTCATGGAATAAAAAAGTTGATTGTTGGGGGTGCCCCTATTTCAAAATCGCTTCGGAAACGTCTTGTTATGCAATCCAGTGGTATTTTTGAAACCTATGGCATGACTGAAACCATAACGCATATTGCGGTTAAACGGGTTTCCCGATTAAAAGGGAAAAAAGGTGAAAGTAGCTTCAAGACACTTCCTGGGGTAAACATTTCAAAAGATAAGCGGGGATGCTTGGTCATCCATGCACCAAAAATTGCGAATAATTTGGTAGTGACCAATGATTTGGTGGATATCCTTGATGAAAACTATTTCAAGTGGTTGGGACGCTATGACAATGTGGTCAACAGTGGTGGGGTAAAGCTCATACCGGAACAAATTGAAGAAAAGCTTTCACCTTTCTTAGATAACAGATTCTTTGTAACCGGAATTCCAGATGAAAAACTGGGGGAACAACTTGTCCTGTTTATTGAAGGGACAAAGCAACAGAAAGAGGTTGTGAGCAGAAAAATTCGAGAAGTGAAGGCACTTGAAAAATTTGAAGTCCCCAAACAAGTTATCTATGTCAAAAATTTTTTGGAAACCGTGACGGGAAAGGTACAGCGCCAAAAGATAAAATCACAATTTCTAAACAACTAAGTTCATTATCTTCAGGGTCAAAATCAGCAACCATGAAGCTTGTGAAAATCTTTTTTTTAGTTCTTATACCATTATTATCGTTTTCCCAGCAAATACTTCCAGAAGCAGAAAGAGCTAAGGTAATTGACGAAGTATTGGCAGACAGGCTCAATAATCTACTCCCCAACCTCATGGACAAAACAGGGATAGACATGTGGGTGTTGATATCCAGGGAATATAATGAAGACCCTGTCCTTAAGACCATGTTGCCATCTACTTGGTTAAATGCAAGGAGAAGAACAATGCTACTATTTTATCGGGATAAAGCCAAAGATACGATCCACAAATTGGCTGTTGCACGCTACAATGTTGGGGAACATATAGCATCTGCTTGGGACAAGGAAGAAGAACCCGACCAATGGAAGCGACTGGTGCAATTGATCAAAGAACGAAACCCGAAGCAAATCGGACTGAATTTTTCCAAAGACCACAATATTGCGGATGGTTTGGTAAAAACCGATTATGAAGAGTTCCTTCAAAAACTTCCTAAGAAGTTTCGCCAAAGAATTGTATCGGCAGAGCAATTGGCGGTACGATGGATTGAAACACGAACGGAAAGGGAAATGATCCTTTATAATCAACTGGTGGATATTACCCATGATATTATCGCCGAAGCTTTTTCAGAAAAAGTAATAACTCCCGGAATCACCAAGACAGCAGAGGTGGTTTGGTGGATGCGGCAAAAAATCACAGATCTGGGTTTGGACACTTGGTTTCATCCAACTGTGGATGTGCAACGAACAAGTGAAGGGCAGGAGGGATATTTATATGCATTTTCAGATCGACCGGAGGATAGGGTCATACTTCCTGGGGATTTAGTGCATTGTGATATTGGAATCACCTACTTACGCCTAAATACGGATTGTCAAGAATTGGCCTATGTTTTAAAATCGGACGAATCCGAACCTCCAAAATTTCTAAGGGACGCTCTGGCGGACGGAAATCGCGTACAGGATGTTCTCACTAAAAACATGGTAGTGGGAAAGACAGGTAATGAAATTTTGGCAAAATCCTTGGCAGAAGCCAAAGCTTCTGGATACCGACCAACTATCTACACCCACCCATTGGGTTCTTATGGGCACTCAGCGGGTACCACTATTGGAATGTGGGACGCCCAAGGAGGGGTTATGAAAGACGATGGGCAAAATTACCCCTTAAACCCCAGTACCGTTTATGCTATTGAATTAAATACCAAAGTGAATATCCCCCAATGGAAAAGGGATATAAGAATTATGTTGGAGGAAGCTGGATTTTTTGGCGAAAATGGGTTCAGGTACGTGAATGGCCGTCAAACGGAACTATTATTGATTCCGAGGTCTAAAACCCATAAAACCAGATAGGTAAATGTTAATTTTCAATTAAGGGAGACAACTTTTTACATGTTTTTGGTATCTTAAAGAAAAAAATCAAGCAGAAATGAAAAATACATTCTTTTTACTGACCCTACTATCAAGTACGGCCTTTTTTGCACAAGAAACCATAAAGACAATCACCGGTAAAATATCCGATGGCCGCAACACCTTGGAAAATGTGGCCATTGTGGTCGAGGGAACATCCAAACAAACCTTTTCTGATGGGGAGGGGAGATATAGCATCAACGCAAATGTGGGTGACCGAATTTCATATGCCTCGCAGGGGCTTAAAACCGTTAGAATTAAGGTTGAAGATGTCACCCGCATATTGAACATTATTATGATACCGGATATTACCGAGCTGGAAGAAGTGGAGGTTGCGGCTAGTAGACGGCGCTCACAAAAGGATATGGAAGAGGATTATTCCATTAACAAAAACATCATCCGTACCGCTTGGGGCTATTTGGATGCGGATCGGGCGGCCGGCAATATTCGGATATTGGACGAAGATGAAATCAATCCAGTAACCTTGTGTATTTTGGACCTGTTGCGGAATCAGTTTCCAGGGGTTCAGGTGACGGGCTCATGTAGAACGGGTGGTAACACGCCTCCTTTAGGCGAGGTCGGGGAAGCGCGTTTGCAGATTGGGGGGCAAGTACGGATACGACCCGGAAATAGTATAGTCAGCGCGTTACCAGCAACGTTCGATATTGATGGCCAAATCTTTACGGATGTCCCTTGGTGGCTTGATGTCAATACCATCAAGCGTATAGCTATTTTGTCCAACTTAGCGACCACAGCTACCTATGGAAATTTGGGTGCTGGTGGTGTTGTAGTCGTCAATACCATAGGGGGTAGCCCCAAGAACAATGAGTTTGTGGACAGAGCTCGTTTACGCAACAACTATGCGGATGGACTGGAGCTCAGCCGTGATGAAGTTGCGTCCAATGCCCCGACCTATCTCAAGGAATTGAGGTCCAGCGGTTCCTTCAGTGCCTCCAAGGCCACCTTTGAGAAGTACCACAAGACCTATTCCAACTCCCCCTACTTTTTGTTGGA
>JBCBZA010000047.1:0-25121 GCA_039815575.1 Bacteroidota bacterium
ATATAGGAATCCCTTGTAGCTATTCCACCGTGAACAAGCCATTGTGGATTTTCCTTTCCGGTCAACATCCACTCGTAACAAAGTTCATCATGATTCCCCCTAATAAAAGTACATTGATGGGTATTGCCCAGTTCAATTAGAAATTCAATTGTTTCAAAGGCATCGCTCCAAGAGTCTACATAATCCCCTAAAAAGATGAGATGGTCCCTTTCCGTGACCTGAGCACGTTCTAGAATTTGACGTAAGGCCTTTAAGCCAGAATGAATATCTCCAATTACAAGTCTGCGCATGAATTTGTTTTCAAAAATAATACTTACAATTATGCTTTTGCAAACAAAGTGCAACACATAATTTATCTGTGCTTTATTGTAAATTTTAACAATAAAAGCCCCATTGGGACAATGGGAAAGCCCAACCATAAAGAATCGCCCTATACTTCATCGATCTCTTACTAATTTTTATCCTTATTTAACTCTTTTTTAATAAATTAAAATGCTAATTCAATTCACATCATATGAAAACACTATTACCTAAAAAACTTGGATTTTTTGTTTTGCTATTTGGTTTGACCTTGACAGGTACTTCCTTGACAGCCCAAAAATTGCAAAAGAACTATAACGGAACCCTTCAAAAAGGTCATGTACTTTATAAAAATTCAAAGATTTATGACAGTAAAACCGGCCCTACGGGAGTAAAACCCAAACGCGTTGGTGACCGCGCCATGGATCGATGGATTTATGAGAAAGGAATGCTTCAAAACCCTTATACCAGGGAAATTCCAAAGAATATTCAAACTGCGGAAAGAATGTTCTCAGAAAAAATACCTAACAGTGTTTTAGCACCGGAGGCCTTTAAGGGAAAAGAAGGTTTGTATGGCAGGGCCAGGGCCAGGAGATGGGGTAATCGAGGCCCCGGTAATGTAGGCGGCCGTACTAGGGCATTAGCACTAGATAGGACCAATGAAAATATCATTTTGGCCGGGGGGGTATCTGGCGGGTTGTACCGTTCTACAGACCTTGGTCAAACATGGAAAAAAATCACGCGAAATAGGCAGTCGCCAAGCATCACTTCGATAGTGCAAGATCCCAGACACGGCAAAAGCCATATATGGTATTATGCTTCAGGAGAGCGGTTTGGAAATTCTGCTTCAGCTAGTGGGGCCTTTTATCAGGGATCCGGGGTTTTTAAATCCGTAAATGGAGGAAGAAGCTTCTTTCGTCTAAGGGGAAGCAATGACAATGACGTAACCAGTCTGTCGTCTTTTGACATTATCAATAGTATAGCAGTACATCCTAAAACAGGAGATGTGTATGTGGCTACATTTGACGGTTTTTTCAAATCTAAAAAAGGAGGTCGAAATTTTGTAGAGGTATTACCAACCGGTTTCGACAATAATACTGAAGTAGCTATCTCACCCTCCGGGAAAATTTATGTTACCGTTGAGAGCGATAGTGAAAATGCTGGATTTTATGTGAGCAACGATGGAGAAAATTTCACCAATATTACTCCAGCAGATATTCCTCCAACCTATGGCAGAACAGTCATGGGCATTGATCCTTCCGATGAAAACCGTATATTTTTCTTCTCGGCAAACTTTACAGGTGCTCCGGAAGCATTTCTTTGGAGGTACCAGGCGGATGCTGAGACTGCAGAAGAGCAGTGGACTGATTTGACTCTTAATTTACCTATTGGTTTGCCTGGTATAGCAGCAAGTTTGAATCTCCAAGGAGCTTATAATATGGTGGTTAAGGTCCATCCCAATAATCCTGATATCATATTTTTAGGAGGCACCAACCTGTATCGGTCCACCACGGGATTTACAACACCCACAGGTCTTGATTCCAGAATTGGTGGATACACTATTTTCGCGGATTCATTCGCACTCTATCCCAACCATCACCCTGATCAGCACAACCTGGTGTTTTTGCCTTCCGATCCCAACAGGGCCATTTCGGCAAATGACGGTGGCGTTCAATTGACTGAAGATATCACTCAAACGGCGGCTCCGGTAGAGTGGATTTCCTTGAACAACAATTATATCACTACCCAACCCTATGCCATTTCTTTTGACCCAGAAGCCAATAGCGATGATCTTTTGGCAGGCTTTCAGGATAATGGCAGTTGGTTCACCAACTCTGAAAGTCTGGAAGACCCTTGGATTGAGGACTTTGGTGGCGACGGCACCTATAACGCGATTGCCGATGGCGGATTGACTCGATATGTATCTGCACAATTTGGGGTGGTCTTTCGACTGAATTTTGATGCGGAAGGCAATTTTGTCTCCTTCACCAGGGTTCAACCAGCTGGAGCTTCAGGCTTCGGGTTTGTGGCACCTTTTATTCTAGATCCCAACAATGACAATATCATGTATTTTCCTGCTGGCAATGTCATGTGGCGTAATGATAATCTGGACAATATTCCACTGTTTTCAAATGCGCCGACCCCTGAGGGGTGGAACCAGCTTGAGCAAACAGCAGTGCCCAATGGAGCCGCTATTACAGCTCTGGATGTGTCAAAATTTCCCATAGCCAATACATTATATTACGGTACCCAAGATGGGCAAATCTTTAAAATGGAAAATGCCAATCTTAATGGCCAACAGGTGCAGGACGTATCCACTGGAAGAGGTCTTCCTCCGGGCAATGTAAACAATATCTATGTAGATCCAAAAAATCCAGACCGCGTGTTTGCAGTATTCTCCAACTATAATATCCCCAGTGTTTTTATGACCAGGGATGGTGGTGAGACGTGGAGGAATATCAGTGGGAATTTAGAGGAAAACCGAGATGGTACCGGCAATGGCCCATCGGCAAGATGGTTTGCTATGCTAGGTAAAAATGATGGCTATTTTGTAGGCACCAGTACAGGCCTTTATTTTACGGATGACCTTGAAGGAAGAAGAACGTATTGGAGGCGAATTGGTCAGGTAGGCAACAATGTCATTCCCCAAGTACGAACAAGAAAAGATGGCTTTGTAGCAGCAGCTGCACATGGCAATGGGGTATTAAGTGCCAACTTCAGGGTATCGGAACTACCGGAACCTAAATTGAGCGTGGCCAATTTAATTGATGACATTACGGTACCCATTAGCTTTCCAGATACCTTGAGAATTAATCTAAACCAAGTATTCACAAGTACCAGAAGGCGTGCCGCGATTAACTATGAGCTAGCCAACACAAATCCTACATTGACCAATGCCGTTATCAATGATAGTATTTTAAGTGTCACTATAAATCCAGGATTGGAAGGAACTTCTAACATTGGTATCATAGCCCGCTCAGGTAGGGAAAAGGTCTCAGAAGGCTTTAATGTGAATGTTATTGAACCTGCCATTTACGAACAAAATGGGCCTGCGGTAACCAGTACGCCATCACAGTTTTTCACAGACTTTGGAGGTTTGGCCCAATCTGCCGATGATTTTATCGTTCCACAAGGAAATAGTTGGAAAATAAATCGTGTCATGGCTTTTGGTGGTGCCAATAACAGTCCAATATTGGATAACGTTTCCGTTTCCATTTATGAGGATATCGATGGAATACCCGGAGGGGAAATATACAATAGCGGTCCATTGGCCCCAATTTCTGACCCAACTGATGCAAATTTGAATATTGAGCTTCCCGAAGAAGTTGAATTGGGTTCAGGGACGTATTGGTTATCCGTATATGCTAACTTAGCGTTCTCTCCGAATGCTACGCAATGGTTTTGGTTTCAACAAGCCCAAGTAATTGGAAATGAAAGTCAATTTAGGGATGTCATAGATCTTTTTGGAACAGGATCTATTGATTGGACTCCTCAGAGCCAAGCTTTTGGACCGGACCCACTTGACCAGGTTTTTCAAATTTTTGGGAGTGTGGAAAGTACAACTGAAGCTGCCGATGCGCCATTGGTTGTAGGAACGGAAGAAAGCGCTGATGATTTGCAACTTGAAAGTGAAAGCGAGGAACAAAATTTGGCCTCGATAAATACCAATGTTTTGGTTTCCGTATGGCCAAATCCGTCCAGTCAAAACTTTGAATTTACCATGATCGACTCAAAAGATGAAAGGGTAACGACCAGAGTCTACAACATTCTGGGTCAAATGGTTTACGAAATAAAGAATCACGAAACTTCAAAAAGTTTTAATTGGGATGCATCCAGAAATCCAGCAGGAATCTACTTTGTAAAAATAAAAGGGCAGCAAACAAGTAGTAATTTTAAACTTATTAAAAGATAAATAAAAAAAGGCGCCCCAAATGGGGCGCCTTTTTAATCTAAATTTGTTCCCCACTCGTATATATCTTTAAACCCTAAATCATGAAAATCTTTTTCGTGCTCCTTTTATTAGTGGCTAGCAATTCATGTACTGAGAAAAGTATGGAAGAACCTTTGACTCCCAACGTGACATCTAACCCAGAAAATGCGGATATAATGCGTCCTACGGAGAGTGAAAACCCAAGTGAGATTACTTTAACTCTGGAAGTCATAAAGAGTTTTGATGCTAAAATGGATATTTGTGGCCAAGAAAAGGACAATGTTGTTTCCATCAGAGTGGATGAGATCCGTTCCTATGGCCAAGGCATTGTCAACCTTCCAATAAAAAATCAGGAGCTTTTGGTACAGTTTCTTGTTTTGAATGAAAAATTAGAGGAAGACACCATGCTGGAAGTAACTGCCAAAGAATCCCTATGCAGTAATGCATCCGATACGTATTTATCGGTTATACGGCATCAAGTTTTGGAATAAAAGCTATTTTCTAGCTACATTTAGCAGTTGAATCCGTTATAGATGGGAAAAGTCTATTGTATTGGAGAACTGTTGATTGATTTTGTTGCCGAAAATCAGGGCAGCGACCTTTCAAAAGCCAATGATTTTACAAAAAAAGCTGGTGGAGCACCAGCAAATGTGGCGTGCGCTATCTCAAAATTGGGAGGCAAGGGTTATTTTATTGGTTGCGTGGGAAAAGATCCTTTTGGTACTTTTTTGCTTAATGTGCTTAAAGATATGGAAGTGGATATTTCCATGGCCCAACGCTCAAAAAAGTTCACAACACTTGCTTTTGTGTCATTGGCGGATGATGGTGAACGTGACTTTGTCTTTAGCAGGGGTGCCGATATGGAATTGAAATATGACGCCTCAATAAAAAAGCACTTCAATAAAAATTTGGTCCATTTTGGAGCCGCAACGGCACTTCTTGGAGGGGCTTTGGAGGAAGCCTATAACCACTACCTTTTTGATGCTTTAACCCAGGAATCTTTTATCAGTTTTGACCCCAACTTTAGAGGAGACCTTTGGAATGAAAACGAGTCAAGCTTTATAAAAAAGTGTCTCCCATATGTAGAAAAATCACATCTATGCAAGTTCAGTCTTGAAGAAGCACTTTTACTTTCTGGCAAAGAGACGGTAGAGGAAGCTTGCGAATACCTTCATGAAATAGGAGCTAAAATCATAACGGTGACCTTGGGCAAGGATGGAACTTATCTAAGTATGGAAGGGTTGACCAAACTGGTTCCTTCCATCAAAGTTGCAGCAGTAGATACAACTGGTGCCGGTGACGCTTTTATTGGATGCCTTCTTTTTCAAATTTCAGAATTGAATAACTTCAATATTGTTTTCTCCGATAGGGAGCTCTTGGTCAAAATGATTGAAAAAGCAAATAAAGCGGGAGCACTGACCACCACCAAATATGGGGCAATCGTTGCCCTCCCTTCGTTAAATCAGTTGGATCCCTAGAATGAACCAAGCAAAATTGCACAGTCTGTTGGCGGCCAGTGACGGAACCAAAAGTCAAAAAGATCAATTTAACATACGCCTTTACACGAATCTCGGATTGATAAAGGACCTCTTCTTTTCGCTTTATTCGGAAGAGGTATATCTACCCCATTTTAAAAAATTGGTTCATGAATTATCAAAATTATTTTCCAATAGACCTGATTTTCTAAAGGAACAAGATTTGATCAGGGCAAATCATCTAGATTGGTATAAATCCCAAGAAATTGTAGGGATGCAACTCTATGTGGACCTTTTCAGTAAAGATTTGAAAGGGCTACATAATCGCTTGGACTATTTTGAAGAATTAGGCATCAATTTTTTACACTTAATGCCTATTACCACCCGCCCCAAAAGAGAAAATGATGGGGGGTATGCCGTTAACAGCCATACTGAGATAGATGCTGCATATGGCACTAAGGAAGACCTAGAACTTTTGACAGAAGAACTGCGCTCAAGAAAAATGTATTTAATGTTGGATTTTGTGGCCAACCATACGTCGGACGAACATGAATGGGCCAGAGCTGGGAAAAATGGGAATGCCAACTACCAGAACTACTATTACAGTTATACCGATCGTACTACTCCTGACGCTTTTGAAAGGAGTCTTCCCGAAGTTTTCCCGGAGACCTCACCTGGTAATTTTACCTATATCCCAGAAATGGAAAAGTGGGTCATGACTGTTTTTAACTCGTATCAATGGGACTTGAACTATAGGAATCCGGAGGTTTTCCTAGAAATGCTGAAGAATCTTGTTGCCCTGTCCAATATGGGGGCAGATGTTATTCGTTTGGATGCCCTTGCCTTTCTCTGGAAAAAGATGAACACCACTTCACAAAACCTATCGGAAGCCCATGTACTGGTCTCCTTATTCCGTCTTTGCCTTCAAGTGGTGGCTCCAGGTTCCATTTTATTGGCTGAGGCCATCGTGGCGCCAGAGGAAATTATTAAATATTTTGGGGAAGGAAATAGGACAGGCAATGAATGCGAGGCAGCCTACAATGCTTCCTTGATGGCACTTTTGTGGAATTCCATTGCTACAAAAAAGACTGCTTTGCTTTACAAGAGCTTGTTCAATATGCCCATGAAGCCATTTCCTGCCACCTGGGTCAATTACATTCGATGCCACGATGATATTGGACTGGGGTTAAGCGATCAATTTATTCAAGAACTAGGTTGGAACCCTACGGCCCACCGTCAATTTTTATTGGATTACTATTGTCAAAATTTGGAATGGTCCCCTGCTAAAGGTTTGATGTTTATGTACAATCCCAAAACCGGTGACGGTAGAATTTCAGGAAGTGCGGCTTCTTTACTTGGTTTGGAAAAGGCAATTGAGAACAAAGACAAGGAATTGACAAAAAAAGCGGTTGACAAGATTGTTATGCTCCATGGAATTATCCTTTCTTTTGGAGGCATTCCTATGATTTATGCAGGCGACGAAATTGGAACGTTAAACGACTACTCCTTTCTCAAGGAGAATAACAAAAAAGAAGATAATCGTTGGGTAAATCGACCCAAAAGAAATTGGGCCATAACCGATCAATTGCAAAATAAAAAGAGTGCTCCTGGAATCATTTTTAATAGACTAAGGGAACTCATCGCTACACGTAAGGAAACTTCAGCTTTTCTAGACAGTAACAATCTAGTACTCCATCACTCCACTAGCCCCCATCTATTTATTTTTGAACGTCCAAATGAGGGCAATAAGGGAGTCTTGGTCATCGCTAATTTCGATGAAAGACCACATCTATTGGACAGCCAATTGATAAAACAATTGGGATATAGTAAATCCGATGTAGCTTTTGATTTAGTCTCTGATAAAAGGGAATCCCTTAAAAAAAGTCACTTGAGTGTAGGGCCCTATCAATTGCTTTGGCTTAAAAAAATGGATTAGTTGTAACGTACCTTCCTAAGAATGCGTTGGGCGAGTTTTAAGGACTGATGCACTTTCCTATCCAATCGTTTTACGATAGGGCTCGCATATTCCATCTGTTCCTTAGCTTCTTCAAAACCATTCAAATAACAAATAAGATACGAATCAGGAAGATGGTTTAAATCTGTTCTTTCTGCAGGTGTCAGTCTAATGTTGTTTTCAATTTTCCGAATCAGCGCATTATTACTGTTATAAATATGAAATAGTGTTTTTTTGTCAAATTGTGGGGGTTCAAAGACAAGTTCACTATCCATACGGTAACTTCCATTGTCCATGAACAAAATGGAAACTTCTTCCAATGGGTAGTATCGCTGTTCTTTTCCTAAACCTAACTGAACATATTCCAGGGTCGTAAAACTGGAGTCGTCGTAGTGTATGGAAACTTCGTCCAAGGCGGAATAGAACAACTTTACCTGTTCATTTATTAGCTCAATATCCACCCTAGAATAGTAGGTGTTGTCTTTTACCTTTTTTTCATGTCCTGCCCAACACACAACAAATTGCTCTTTAAAAACTTTGTAATCACTGGTAAGGTCTGAATGGCGATTATTGATAAAATCGATAACGCCATCCAGGGTAAGTTCAATATTATTTCGGGCGTGTTGCTCTATGGTATTGACCTTTGCTGAATTGATATCCCTTAGTTCAATATCAAATGCCTTGGGAAGGCTAATGCTTCCCTCACGGAAAAAAACCGCTCCTCCGTAATATTTCCAAATATTCTTGCGCAGTGCACAAATTTTACCGTTAGATTTAATTGTGACCAAGCCCACGACTTTCCCTTCGGACAGCTGTGGAAAAGGAATGTTTTCATAAGAAATTATGGGAGGATTATCCAAGTAGGCGTTTACCAAATTCTGAATCTTACTATCATCAAAAAAATCTACCCCTACAATCTTGTTGTCCTCATCCTCTACCCCAACAACGATGAATGAATTGTTATTGGGATTGCTATTGGCAAGGGCACAAACGTGTTTTAAGAATTTAGCCTTCCCCTCTTTTTCCCCTATGGAAATAGAACGTTTTTTATCATAAAAACTGTTCTCGTCATTATGCGCTAGAAGGTTTTTAATAAGCAGGCGCTTATTGATCATAATTCCTTCCTCAGGATTGTTGAACTAGCTTGTGCCGTGGGTAGCACCAAAAGATCCGCAATATTGACATGGTAAGGTCTTGTTACCACAAAATGAATGATTTCGGCAATATCTTCTGCCTTAAGCGCCTCGTAACCGTGATATACCGTTTTTGCTCGCTCCGTATCTCCTTTAAATCGCACATCGCTGAACTCGGTTTCCACCAATCCAGGATTAATGGCACCTACGCGTATCCCATATGCATTCAAATCTTTTCGCATTCCTTGATTTATGGCGTCTACAGCATACTTACTAGCACAATACACATTGCCTTTGGGGTACACTTCCTTACCGGCCAATGAGCCCACATTGATAATATGACCAGATTTCCGATCGATCATACCGCTAAGGACAGCTTTGGAAACATACAACAGTCCTTTTACATTAATATCTAGCATGGCATCCCAATCATCCAAACTCCCGTCTTGTATAGCGTCCAAGCCATGGGCATTGCCAGCGTTGTTGATTAAGATATCTATTGGGTAAAATGCCTTTGGTAAGGAACCGATGGCTTCTAGGACATCCTCTCTATTTCTTACATCAAAGTTTAACGTTATAAGTTCAGTACTCAGCGATAGCGCGTCTTTCAACTCATCCAATCGACGCCGTCGTCGTCCACACAAAACCAATTTAAAGCCTTCTTTTGCAAACAGTATAGCCGTAGCTTTTCCAATGCCGCTAGTGGCACCTGTAATCATCGCGATTTTTTCCATAGTCTCAATCTTTACGCAACCGTTCTACCTTTGGAGGCTTCGAGCATAATAAACCAGTCCTGTAGTTCAAGATCCAATTTCGACACTTCCAGGGATGCCACCAATCTATCCTTATTCGTGGTGCCAACCACTGGATAGACCTTGACAGGATGCTTCATGATAAATGCTAAGAGCAACTGGCTCTCATCAATATTATATTTCTCCTTGAGCCCATTAAAAGCAGTTGAAATTCGTTTTTTTTGCTCGCTTTCATCCCTAAAATAACTTCCCAACGGACTCCACGCCATAGCCATCCGATTATGGGATATACCGTCATCAAAAGTACCATCCTCCATAGGTTCAAGATGGGTCAGCGAGTATTCTACTTGATTACCTTCAACTTGAACACTGGTCTCCAAAAGAGCAATTTGGGAAGGGGTAAAATTAGAAACCCCGAACTGCCTAATCTTCCCATCTTTTTTTAGTTTTTCTACGGCCTTGGCAACTTCATCGGGAGCCATTAAAGGACTTGGTCGATGCAGTAAGAACATATCCAAATATTCCGTCTTCAGTTTACTAAGGGATTGTTCCGCAGACCAAACAATGTAATCCGCATCATACTGATAGTGCTTTACTTGATTTTTTCGCCCTTGGGTCATTTGTATACCGCACTTGCTGATCAGTTGAATACGTTCCCTTAAGATACCGCTTTCGGAGAATGCTAAGCCAAAATCAGTTTCATTTTCATAGCCTCCATAAATATCCGCGTGATCAAAGGTGGTAATACCCATTTCAACGCAATAGTCCATTAGTTTCACCATTTCCAATCTGGAAAGTTGCTTACCCCATCTTCCCCAAGTCATTGTCCCTGCTATGACTTTAGAATATTTATCTGATTTTGACATGCTGTGAAAATAAATATAAATCCCTTAAAGGGGTCATAAAACTTAGGGTTCCCAAGTTTTTTTAACCAATAATTAACAGGGCAATTTTAAATAAATTTTCATTTTGCACTTCTATATAAATTTGACCTGACAATCAATTCTTTATGGAGGAAAATACTACGATTGATATTGCAGCAGTAAATGAAAAGATCGCACAGGAAAGCGCTTTTATCGGGTTGCTCAAAAAAGAGATGGATAAGGCCATTGTTGGCCAAAGACATATGGTAGAGCGTCTCTTGATCGGCCTTTTGGGACAAGGCCATATTTTGTTGGAGGGGGTACCTGGATTGGCAAAGACATTGGCCATTAACACCCTCTCAAAAGCAGTTAAGGGAAGCTTTAGCAGAATCCAATTCACTCCCGATCTTCTTCCAGCTGATGTTATAGGTACGCTTATCTACAACATAAAGGAAAACGATTTCTCAATAAAAAAGGGACCGATATTCGCCAATTTTGTTTTGGCCGATGAAATCAACCGTGCCCCCGCAAAAGTGCAATCTGCCCTTCTGGAAGCCATGCAGGAGAAACAGGTTACCATTGGTGACGAAACCTTTATTCTTGATAAACCCTTTTTGGTCATGGCTACGCAAAACCCGGTAGAACAGGAAGGCACTTATCCATTACCAGAGGCACAGGTTGATCGATTTATGCTAAAAACGGTCATCGACTATCCAAAAATGACTGAGGAGCAGTTGATCATTCGACTCAACCTCAATGGTGGAATGGAACCCATAAAACCCGTAGTCAGTCTGAAGCAAATTTTGAGTGCCCAAAAAGCGGTACGGGAGGTTTATATGGATGAAAAAATCGAAAAGTATATCCTTGATTTGATTTTTGCTACCCGTTACCCGGAAAAATACAATTTGGAAAACCTTAAACCCCTCATAAGTTTTGGTGCTTCTCCCAGAGGAAGTATTAATTTGGCAACGGCATCAAAATGTTACGCCTTTATAAAGCAGCGTGGGTACGTAATTCCCGAGGACGTGAGGGCCGTTGTGCATGATGTTTTGAGGCACAGAATTGGTATTACCTATGAGGCGGAAGCTGAAAACATAACTTCTGAGGAAATCATAAATAAGATTGTCAATCAGGTAGAAGTACCCTAGCAGCTCATTGTTTCATGCTTATGGTTCAAACGTCACGAATTTTGAACCTAAGCGGTAACCCTTGAACCGAAATGGATACAAAAGAGCTTTTAAAGAAAGTACGTAAAATAGAAATTAAGACACGACGGTTGTCAGACCACCTTTTTGGTGGCGAGTACCATTCCACCTTTAAGGGTCGTGGTATGACCTTTAGTGAGGTCCGTCAATATCAGTTCGGTGACGATGTAAGGGCCATAGATTGGAACGTAACTGCAAGGTATAACGAACCCTACGTCAAGGTATTTGAGGAGGAAAGGGAACTGACCATGATGCTTATGGTAGATGTAAGTGGTTCAGAACTCTTTGGTACGGCCCATCAGTTAAAAAAAGAGGTGGTCACTGAGATTTCGGCTACCCTAGCCTTTTCGGCATTGCAAAATAACGACAAGGTTGGGCTAATTTTGTTTTCAGATGAAGTGGAACTTTTCATCCCCCCAAAAAAGGGAAAAAGCCATGTCTTAAGAATCATAAGGGAATTGTTGGAGTTTGAGCCAAAGAGCAACAAGACCAATATTGCAGAAGCATTGAAATTCCTTACCAACGTGATGAAGAAAAAAGCCATCGTTTTTGTACTCTCGGATTTTATCGCTGAAGAGTATGCTGACACCCTGCGAATTGTTGGAAATAAGCATGACGTAACGGGAATCAGGGTCTATGATGAAAAGGAAGAATACATTCCTAATTTAGGGATTATTCAAGTTCAAGATGCAGAAGACGGTAGTATAAGACTGGTCAATACAAGTTCAGGTCAAGTGCGGCACACCTACTGGCGATATTATATGGAACGGGTTGATTATTTCAACAATGCTTTTACAAAGTCGGGCAGTGGCATTATCAGTTGCAGAGCGGATGAAAGTTATGTTAAAAAGTTATTGGGATATTTTAAGAGGAGGGGGTGATGAGCGCAGTTGGTTCAATTTTAAATGTTAAAAATAGGTCTTCTGCTTTTTCAGTGTTGTCCTTCATTTTTTTGATTCTTTCTTCCTTTACCGTGCATTCCCAAAAAACATCATCAGTAAAAGCAGAAATCGATACCGCCCAAATCAAGATTGGGGAACAAATACAGTACAAAATTACCGTGGAAACGGATTCCCTGAATCTGGTCCACTTTCCAGAGAATCAAACCTTTTCCCCTTTAGAAATGGTAGAGGCCCTAAAAGTGGATACTACGAAGAAAAAAGATCGAATTACCCTTCAGCGTATCTATGCACTTACCCAGTTTGATAGCGGAACCTATGTTATCCCACAACAACGAATCGCTATCAATGAGGATCCATTTTTAACAGACTCTTTCCGAATATCCGTTGCCGATGTGTTGGTGGATACCACCAAACAAAAATTGTACGACATAAAACCTCTGGTCAAAGTAGAGCGCAGTTACGCAAAAGTATGGAAATGGCTCATCGCCATTTTATTGGCATTGTTACTTATTGGTGGGGTACTTTATTGGTTTTTCCTAAGATCAAAACCGTTAACGGATGAGGAGAAGGTAGCGCTGCTTCCTCCGTATGACAGAGCTTTATTACAACTGAAAGAACTGGAAAATTCCCGCTACCTTATACAGGATGAGTACAAAAAATATTATTCGGAATTGACCAATATTGTACGTGCCTATTTAGAGGAGGAAGTACACATCTCGGCAATGGAAAGTACCACAGATCAGTTGATTGAGCGGTTGGAGCTTTTAAAGGATGCAGGGGAGTTGAAATTGGAGGATGAAACCTTAAATCAGTTCAAGAAAGTGCTGCAAACTGCTGATTTGGTAAAATTTGCAAAATCAAAACCAGCTATTTCCATTGCCGAAGATGATAGAAAGTCTGTGGAATTCGTTGTTGTAAAAACCAAGGAGGCGTTACCAGAGCCTGTTGAGGAGGAACTCTTACAAAATGAGGAATATCTTGCTGAACTTGAGCGCAAACGTAAAAGGAAGCGCATATGGACCGCTGCTGCCGTGCTCGCTGGACTTATTGTCCTCGGAGTAGGCACCTCTATGGCCGTTTTAGGTGTTCAAGAGGTAAAGGATACTATACTTAGGCACCCTACTAAGCGTTTACTGGAGGGCGAATGGGTGAGTAGTTCTTATGGGTATCCCCCCATTGATATAGCAACGCCAGAAGTATTGGTCAGAAAAGAATTGGATGAATTCAATCCAACGGACAGTATTCAAAGTGCACAACTCTTTGGTATTACAAATTACGACGGAATGTTTTCTGCTTCCGTTTCAGCAACGACCTTTTCCAATGGTAAACCCGTGGATTTTCAAAAATCCGTTGAGGACGTACTACGTTCCATGGAAAGTAAAGGTGCAAAAAATATAATAGCTAAAGATGAAGAGACCTATACAAAAAGTGGGATTCAAGGTTTAAAGACCTATGGATCCTATCAAATGAAAGTTCCCGAATCCAATAAGAGCGTACGTACCAAGTATGCGCTTTTTCTTTTTGGAGGAACCGGGTTTCAACAACAAATAATATTGACATGGATGGATGGTGATGAATATGCAGAACAAATCGTACAACGTATTACCGCATCCATAGACGTAAAAACGCAAGCCTAATGTTGAACAATGTTCAATTTGCAAACCCAGAATTCTTTTGGCTGTTATTGGTACTGCCTCTGGCCATTCTTTGGTCCTTTTTAACCCGCAGGGAACAAATGGCTTCGGTAAAACTTTCCACGTCCAAGGCATTTTCAACCTCAAGTTGGTTAACAAAGTTGAAACCCATGCTCTTTGTTTTACGATTGTTGGCCTTGGCTTCAGTAATTACAGCATTGGCCAGACCACAGATTGAAGATATTTCTACCCGTACCAAGACCACAAAAGGTATCGACATTGTAATGGCCATTGATGTTTCCTCCAGTATGCTTGCTAGGGATCTAAAACCAAATAGGTTATCTGCCCTTAAGGAAGTCGCTGCTGATTTTATCAAAAAACGACCCAATGACCGTATTGGATTGGTAGCTTATGCTGGAGAGAGTTATACCAAAACACCCATTACCAGTGATAAGGCAATTGTACTGAGGGCGCTAAAGGATATTATCTACGGCCAATTGGAAGATGGTACCGCCATAGGAATGGGCCTGGCAACTTCGGTAAATCGTTTAAAGGAGAGCAAAGCCATTAGCAAAGTAATTATTTTATTAACGGATGGAGTGAACAACTCAGGCTTTATTGAACCCCAAACTGCGGCAGACTTGGCGGTTGAATACGATATTAAAACCTACACTATAGGTTTGGGCACCAATGGTAACGCCCTTACGCCCATAGCTTATAAACGGGACGGTTCTTTCCAATATGGAATGCGGCAAGTGGAAATTGATGAAAAATTATTGCAAGAAATTGCTGAAGTAACCGGAGGGGAATACTTCCGAGCTACAGACAATGAAAAGTTGGAGGAAATCTACAACGAAATTAATAAGCTGGAAAAAACGGAAATTGAAGAATTTAAATATTATAAATACGAAGAGAAATTTAGATCTTGGGTTTTTCTGGCTGGAATTTTGTTGCTAATGGAATGGGGGTTAAGAAACACGTTGTTTAAAAGTTTTATTTAATATAATGGTGCAGTTTGATGAAAAATTATATTTCTATCTGTTGGGGATAGTACCTGTCCTGGTATTGCTGTTCCTCCTGCTCCAAGTTTGGAAAAAGAGTAGGCAACGGGAATTTGCAAATGTTCAGATGTTAAAGAAATTAGCGCCGGAAAAGTCAAGATTTAAGGCTACTATAAAACTGGTGGTCTTTTTATTGGGAATCGCTTTTTTAATTCTCGCCTTGGTGAACCCAAAAATTGGCACCAAATTGGAGACCGTAAAACGTGAAGGGGTTGACATTGTTTTTGCAGTAGATGTTTCCAAAAGTATGTTGGCGGAAGACATAGCCCCCAATCGATTGGAAAAGTCAAAGCGATTGGTGTCTGAAATCATCAATCAACTGGCTAGTGACCGAATTGGCATTATCGCCTATGCAGGCCAAGCTTTCCCACAGTTGCCGATTACAACGGACTATGGTGCCGCCAAAATGTTCTTGCAAGGCATGAATACGGAAATGTTGTCATCGCAAGGCACCGCTATCAATTCGGCAATTGATTTGGCCTCCACATTTTACAATGATGCTGAGCAAACCAATCGGGTGCTTTTTATAGTTTCCGATGGGGAGGATCATTCTGAGGGAAATACACTGGAAGCTTTGGAAAAAGCGGTCAGTCAGGGTATTAAAGTATATACCATAGGCGTAGGCAAACCCAAAGGTGCTCCCATCCCAATTAAAAGAAATGGTATAGTGGAGAGTCTTAAAAAAAATCAAGAAGGAGAAGTCGTTATAAGTCGCCTAAACGAGCCCGTACTAACTCAAGTAGCCCAAGTGGGTGGGGGTTCCTATATCAATGGATCCAATACGGAAGATGCCGTGAACTACATAAAGGAAGAATTGGAAAAAATGGATAAGAAAGAATTTGAGGCCAAACAGTTCGCTGAATACAAGGACCAATTTCAGTGGTTTTTAGGTATAGGGGCCTTCTTTTTATTTTTGGACATTTTTATTCTGGATAGAAAAACCAAATGGTTAAAAAAGTTGAACCTGTTTAATGAACATGAAGATGCATAAACCTATTTTTTGGACCATACTATTGTGCTTCTTTGCCACGGTTTCAGGACAGGAAGGGACGGATGCGGAATCGGAATCAAAAAAAGTATTCAAAGAATCTACCAACATTACCTATGAAGCTAATGAAGAATTGATTCAAAACAACTTTATCAAAGCTGAAGCGGATTACCGAAGGGCCATATCAAAGAGTGGCCAAAACACGGTCGCCCCGTATAATCTAGGCAGGGCCTATTACAACAGGGAAAGTTTTCCAGAGGCATTTGCCAGATTTAAGGAAGCCGGCGAAAAAGCTGAGAAAAAACCCACCAAGCACAAAGCATTCCATAATATGGGAAATGTATTCATGCAAAATAAGGAATATGAAAAAGCGGTGGAGGCCTATAAACAAGCACTACGAAGCAATCCCAATGATGATGAGACCCGATATAATCTAGCGCTTGCCAAGGAAATGCTGAAAAAAGACCAGAATAACCAGAATAACGACCAAAACAAGGACGATAAGAACAACGACCAGAACAAGGATAACAAAGAGCAAAACCAAGACCAAAATAACGAAGGGGACCAAAACAAGGACCAAGAAGGCGATCAAAAAGACGATCAAAATAAAGATCAAGGCGATGAAGGGGATAAAGGTGAGCAAAAACCGGAAGAAAACAAGAAAGGGGACGGAGAGGAAAAACAGGAACAGAAAAAGCAGCCCAACCAAGGCGAGGAGCCCGAGAAGAAGCCCAGACCAAGACCCAATCAATTATCCAAACAACAGATTCAGAATCTGTTAGAGGCTATGCAAAACGAAGAAAAGAAAGTGCAAGAAAAGATTGATGCCAAGAAGGTCAAAGGTAAAAAAATCAAGAACGAAAAAGACTGGTAGTGAGACTCACAAGGTTAACAGCTATTTTTTATGTTACCGGACTTTTATTCGGTTCCCTCACTTCCTTTGGTCAAGAAGGTGATGCGGTTACCTTTGAAATGAAGTTGAGCAAGGAAAAATTGGGGATTAATGAAAGGCTTCGGGTAGAATTTGCCATGAATAAGGATGGGGACAATTTCAATCCACCCACTTTTGATGGGTTCCGTGTAGTTATGGGGCCATCACAATCCATTTCCTCTTCTTGGATTAGTGGCAAACGCAGCTTTTCTAAATCCTACTCGTATATTTTAAAGCCTACTGCCCAAGGGAACTTTACCATTGGCCAAGCAACGATTGAAATTAATGGAGAGACCTATAAAACATTGCCTAGGAAAGTGCGGATTACCGCCGCTGTCGATAATCCAAACGCCCCAAAGACTGCAGACGACGTAGCCGATGAGAGTTTACATTTGGTTGCCCAGGTCTCAAAGGGTAATCCTTATCTTAATGAGGCAGTCACAGTGGTCTATAAATTGTATATAAGCTCCAATATTTCCGTCACCAATTTTAGACCTTTGGATAGTCCAAAATACAACAACTTTTGGAGCCAGGATATCCCAGTAACCAAGTACAACACCGTTAATGAAGATTATAATGGCAAACCCTACCGAAGTGTTATCTTAAAACGTGTGGTCCTGTATCCTCAAAAGGCTGGCAAGTTGGACATTGAACCATTGTCATTGGAATTATATGTTGATGTCCCCACAAATAGAAGGGACTTTTTTGGAAGTAGAATCTATCAACAGGCAAATAAAACGGTCTCTGCTGGCAAACGTACCTTGAATGTAGTTCCCCTACCGGAAGAAGGAAAACCCCTTGGATTTGGTGGGGCAGTCGGTCAATTTGATTTTAAGGTTACCACCAGCAAAACCGATCTTAATGCCTCAGAATCATTACAGACCAAGGTAGAAGTAAGTGGCAAGGGTAACCTTAAACTTTTTCAGCTTCCAGAACCTGAACTTCCTAGTGCTTTGGAAGTATATGAACCCGAGTTTGATGAAAATGTGAGAACAACCATAGCTGGAATGCAAGGAAAGGTAGCCAATAATTACACTATTGTTCCCTCGTTTAGGGGGCGTTATCCCATTCCAAGTATTTCATTTAGCTATTTTGACCCAAAATCGAAATCATATCAAACGCTACGTTCGGATGAAATTACCATCAACGTTATGGAAGGTCCCGCGGATAATGCAGAAGCTACCTCTGGACCTATTGGTGGACAAAAAATTACGGTTCCCACCGGTAGACAATTTCATTTTATAAAAACGCAGTCAAATCTAGTTTCCATAAGTTCAAGGCATTTTTTTGGTTCCCAAAAATTTTATTGGTGGTTATTTGCTCCTTTGGTATTTATTCCCTTGATATTGTTCATAAGAAAAAAGAAACAGGAAAGTGATGCGGACATTGAAGGAAACCGATTAAAAATGGCCAATAGGCTAGCTAGAAAATATCTCTCTGCCGCAAAAAAACAGTTGAACAATCCAGATGGGTTTTATGTGGCGTTGGAAAAGGCGTTACACAATTATCTTAAAGCAAAACTCAAAATAGAAACTTCGGAATTCAGCAAGGAAAAAATCATTGGGTTACTTAATGAAAAGAGTGTGGATGAATCCACCACATCGGATTTCATTGAACTTTTAAAAAGTTGTGAGATGGCTCGTTACAGCCCAATTACAAAGGTTCAAATGAACGAGGACTACCAAAAATCAAGTCAGGTAATTTCCAAAATGGACAAGCAACTATGAGAAGAAAAAGTATTTTTATCGTAGTATGCCTGTTACTCTGCTTCAAAGGCTTTGGGCAAAGTGAGGTGTTGTTTCAAAAGGCCACGGAAGCTTATAATAAAGGTGACTATAAAAAGGCCATTAATTTCTATAATGACATTTTAAAGAATGGCAAACATTCCTCTGAGCTGTATTTTAATCTTGGAAATTGCCATTACAAGTTGGATGAAATTGGTCCCAGCATTTACTATTATGAAAAAGCGCTATTGCTGGAACCTAATGACCGAGAGATTAAAAATAATTTAGACTTTGCTCAAAACATGCGGCTGGACGCTATAGACGAAATGCCCAAAACCGCAATGACCAGATTACACGATACCGTGGTTTTAGCATTAACACCAGACCAATGGGGCCATTTGGCCGTAGCCATGATAGTGCTATTTGTTCTGGGCTTTATTACCTATTACGTATTGTATTCCGCTACCTACAAACGCATTGCTTTTATTGCTGCCAACGCGACCCTTTTCATAGCTATTTTCTCTGTAGTTATGGGATATATGGGAAGCGGAGATCAAAACTCAAAAAATCCTGCCATTATTTTTGAACGCGAGGTTGTTATTACTTCTGAACCCAATGACCGTAGCGAAAAAGTATTTGCACTTCATGAAGGCACAAAGGTCAATGTACTTGAATCCTTGGAGGATTGGAGTAAAATCAAAATAGCTGATGGACAAACCGGTTGGATGCCCTCTCGTGGGCTTAAAGTTTTGAAGGATTTTTAAATTAAATTTAACGTAATTTATTAGGGTTCCTTTTAAATTTGTTAAGATTGGCATAAAAAATTTTATGTCTTTTTTATATTAAAACGTCCATTTTCGAAATTTTTTCTTCGTCAACTAATAACTCAAAAATATATCCATGTTCAAACATTTAAATAAAGATATTCCAGCCAGTATAGTGGTCTTTTTTGTGGCCATTCCACTTTGTCTTGGTATTGCACTTGCCAGTGGGGCACCTTTATTCTCAGGTCTTATTGCTGGTATCATTGGTGGTATCATTGTAGGAGTTATAAGCGGTTCGCAAATAGGGGTCAGTGGTCCTGCTGCTGGTCTTGCGGTCATTGTTCTAGCGGCTATCAATTCCCTGGGCTATGAAGCCTTCTTGGTCGCAGTTGTCTTGGGTGGGGTCATCCAAATTGTTTTTGGTCTCCTTAGGGCTGGAATAATAGGATACTATTTTCCTTCATCGGTTATCAAAGGTATGTTGACCGGTATTGGTATCATTATCATTTTAAAGGAGATTCCTTATTTCTTTGGGTTTGATAAAAATCCGGAAGGGGATTTTTCCTTTTTTCAAATAGATGGTGAAAATACCTTTTCTGAAATTTTTAATACCATCAGTGGTATTATCAGCGGGAATTATCATAAAAGTGCGACCCTTATTGCTCTTATCGGCATGGGCATTCTGATTTTATGGAATAACGTACTTTCTAAAAAAGGCAAATTTTTTCAGTTGGTGCAAGGTCCTTTGGTGGCTGTTGTGGTCGGAATCGTTTATTATGTGTTGACCAAGGATTCAGCTTTAAATTTGGAAAGTGAGCATTTGGTGGCCGTGCCTGTACCTGACAGTTTCGAAACCTTTTTAGGGCAATTCAATTTCCCCGATTTTGGGGCCATAGGAAACCCAGAAATCTGGATTACCGGATTTACTATTGCTCTTGTAGCCAGTTTGGAAACATTGCTTTGTGTTGAGGCCACCGATAAATTGGACCCGGAGAAGAGGGTCACGCCAACCAACAGGGAGTTGTTGGCCCAAGGTACCGGAAATATGATTTCTGGCTTTATTGGAGGGCTACCCATTACCCAAGTTATCGTAAGAAGTTCTGCCAATATACAATCTGGCGGCAAGACCAAGGCTTCCGCTATTATTCATGGGTTTCTGCTCTTAATTTCAGTGATACTCATCCCTCGCCTATTGAATATGATACCGCTTTCCGTATTGGCAGCCATTCTTTTTATAGTCGGTTACAAATTGGCAAAGCCCGCCTTGTTCAAAACCATGTGGAATTTGGGTTGGAAACAATTCGTCCCCTTTATCGTAACTATTTTGGGCATTGTCTTCATTGACTTGCTTTGGGGCATTGGACTAGGTTTGGTAGTCGGTATCGTTATCATTATGATCAAAAGCTATCAAAACTCCCATTTCCTTCATATCGAAGAAACCCATGAGGGCAAGAAAGATATTGTTAAAATGACCTTGGCCGAAGAAGTGACTTTTTTTAATAAAGGTGCCATTTTAAAAGAATTGGATAGTCTTCCCGAAGATTCCTATCTTGAGTTGGATGTTCGAAAAACGCGATATTTGGACAATGATATTATAGAAATTCTAGAAGATTTTTCCACTAAGGCCAAAAACCGAAATATCGATATCAAATTGATTTCAGAGCGTGGTATTGTCGAAAATCCTGATAGTTATATCGCCTTTTTTAATCTAGAAAAACCCAAATCCGCATAAGTTCCAGTAATCCAAAAACAAACCTCCATAATCTTTAGATCACATGGAATTCAAATTCCGTTTTTGAAAAAAAAAGATTCGGAGAAACACCCTTATGGTTAGACCTCGGTGTAACATCAAAAATGGAAAAGTGTGTGGGTGATAACAAACGATGCTAAGCCGTTTGAAATCTGCTGGCCAGAGCACTTAAAAACAAATATCTTCCCTAGCAAATGATTACATTTGCGCTCTTAGATAGTGCCCCTTATGATTGAAATCATTAAACAACATATCGCTGAAGTAGCTCAATTTTCTTCAACTTCACAGGAGGAGATTGAAAATTTCCGTATTAAATACCTGGGGAAAAAAGGGCTGCTTAATGAGTTCTTTGTGGCATTTAAAAGTATTCCTAACGAGCAAAAAAAGGAGTATGGCCAGGTTATCAATCAACTGAAGAATACAGCGACTGAAAAAGTCAATAACCTAAAGGCTACATTGGAATCCACCGTCGTAGCTGAAGGAAAATATGGAGATCTCACTAGACCTGGAAACCCTATTGCCTTGGGGGCCAGACACCCCATCAGTATCGTAAAAAATGAAATTATAGCTATTTTTTCAAGAATTGGCTTCAACGTTTCAGAAGGGCCCGAAATTGAGGACGATTGGCATAATTTTACGGCATTAAACCTACCTGAACACCATCCCGCTCGAGATATGCAGGACACCTTTTTTGTCCAGACCGATCCCGATATGTTATTACGCACGCATACCTCATCCGTCCAGGTGCGTTATATGGAAGAAAACAAACCACCCATACGTACCATTTCTCCTGGCCGCGTATATCGCAATGAAGCTATTTCTGCACGTTCCCACTGTTTTTTTCATCAAGTTGAAGGGTTATACGTTGATAGGGATGTCTCTTTTGCAGACCTAAAACAAACATTACAATACTTTACCTCTGAAATGTTCGGCACATCAAGAATTCGATTACGCCCCTCGTACTTCCCATTTACGGAACCCAGTGCCGAAGTTGATGTTTATTGGGGACTTGAAACCGAAACCGATTATAAAATGACCAAAGGAACCGGTTGGCTTGAGATTATGGGCTGCGGTATGGTCGACCCCAACGTACTTAAAAACTGTGGTATTGACCCAGACATCTACTCGGGTTTTGCCTTCGGCATGGGTATTGACCGAATCGCCCTGCTCCAATACCAGATTTCAGATATCCGCTTATTAAGCGAAAACGATGTTCGCTTTTTGGAGCAATTTAAATCTGCTCTTTAGTAATTATTGTGAAAAAAGACATTGAAATTCCAATAGCAAAGGATGTTTACATTGCTTTAGTCCATGAATGGAACGATGAATTTCTAAGCAAGGATTGGAACGCTTATATCATAAACGACAAGCCCACTCCCATAGAAATGGTACTTGTTGTATCAAAAGGGTTTGATGGTGAGATAAGAACCTCGACCCTGCGTTATGCATTTGCAAGTATTTCCGCTAAAGGTTTTGAAAAAATTGAAATGGTACAGGAAGAGGTGTTGCGATTGACCAACGAATTTTTTGTAACCTACTACGCAGACAATAAACTGTATGAAAAACGGTTTCTCTTTGAAAAGAATGGCGCTACCGAACAAAATATGGTTCCCATCCCACTACTTGAGACTGATGGAATCTTAGCCAAATAGACCCTTTTCTATTGTTTAATTTTTTGAATCTAATAATTACGTTAGGGGTAAATTACGATTTCAAGATTTTAACCTATTGATTTTTATTGTTTTACCATAGGAATTATAGAGGCCTCCCTGTAACTTGGGGTATTGCTAATTCTAAAATTTTCGTACTGTGAATCCAACCAAAATCAACCGTAGAAATTGGCTAAAAACCTCCGCAATTACTGCCGGAGGACTCATGGCCACACCCTATTTAGGATTTTCCAAAAACCCATCATTACCCTTACATCTTGATATTGAGGGGAATGCTGTTTATAGTCCGTTTTTTAAAGAATTCCTTCCTAAAGTTTCAAGGGAGTTCCCAGCCCTGGAGGCCAAGCTAAACGCCAATGAAAACCCCTATGGACCTTCACCTATGGGACTTGAAGCCCTTACTAAAGCAGCAACTGGTGGTAACCGTTATGCATGGCAAGAACTATTCCAGCTCATTGACAAAATTGCTGATTTCGAAGGTGTTGCTTCCAAAAATATAATGATGGGGCCCGGTTCTTCTGACCTTTTGGAAAAAACGGCCATGGTTTTGTTCATGAATGGTGGCAACGTGGTATCAGCGGATCCAGCCTATATGTCGCTGATTCGTGTAGCAGAAGCTGCTGGCGGAACGTGGAAGCCTGTACCTTTAAAAGACGACTGGTCCCATGATTTGGAGGCCATGGAAGCGGCAATTGATGAAAATACCAAGTTGGTATACATCTGTAATCCCAACAACCCAACCGGAACAATCACGGATAGCAAAATGCTGTTGGACTTCTGCTCAAGGGTTTCAGAAAAAGTACCTGTATTTGTTGATGAGGCGTATTTATGGTTTTTGGAAGAAGGCGCCAAGCACAGTATGGTCTCATTGATCAATGAAGGTAAAGATGTAATCATTGCCAGAACCTTTTCCAAAATTCACGGCATGGCAGGACTTCGGGTCGGTTATGCTGTGGCGCAAGAAGCTACTTTAGATAGACTACAAAAAATCACAAGGGCCGGAATGGGCATAAGTTACCCCTCCGTTTTTGCCGCCATGGCAGCGATGGACGATACTGATTTTTTAGATTCTTCTAGAACATTGAATGCCGAAGCCAGAACCTACACCTTTGATAGCTTAAAGGCTATGGGGTTTGAACCTGTACCTTCATATACAAGTTTTATGATATTCCCTATTGAAATGGAGGGCAAAGCCTTTTTAAATCAGATGACCGAACTAAAGGTCGGTGTTAGGGCTTTTGAGTTTATGGGAAAAAAATGGTGTAGGGTGAGTATGGGTACCCTTGATGAAATGAAGTTGTTCACTGAGGCCATCTCCAAAGTTTTGGTGTAGTTGATGGAGGTAGGCTTCGAAAAAACCCTGGTTTTCTTGGTTTTTATTCTTCTTGGTGTGGTTTTGAAGGTCAAATTCAAATCGAAACAAGAAGTCAATGGAATCAAAAAAATTATTCTAAACCTTGCGCTTCCAGCAACCATCTTTATTGCGCTGTTGGGAATTAAGGTCGAAGCTAGTCTTTTGTTATTGCCTTTACTGGCATTGCTGTTCAATGTGCTCCTTTTTGTGATTTCACCATTTTTGCTCCCTATCGTTGGTATTAAGAAAAATACTCCTACGTATCGAACCGCAAGACTTTTGATTCCTTCGTTGGCGCCGGGGCTTTCCTGTTTCCCATTTGTATTGGAATTTTTAGGTGACGCCTATTTGGCAAAGGCCGCTATGGCTGATTTGGGAAACAAAGTTTTCGTACTCATTGTGCTCTATATGGTGGCCATGCATTGGTTTTATGCAAGAAATCAAGAAAGCCGAACAGGTGGCAAGGCAAAATTATTTTCATTGCTGAAAACCTTGGTTACCGAACCTGTAAATATTTTTATTGGGGTAGCCCTTATACTACTGGTTTTTGGGTTCAATATGGAATCTTTGCCTCTTGTTATAAGCGATTCGTTATCTAAATTGAGCGCGAGTACGGACACCGGGGCGGCATTGGCGGGGAAGTAGGCGAAAAAGCGGGGATGCTGCCAATGGGTCATGCCCGGCATGATCTTTGCGTCAAGGTCGGCCAGAATATCGTCGAGCGGTTCGC
>JBCBZA010000013.1:0-40698 GCA_039815575.1 Bacteroidota bacterium
AAACTCAATATCCTTAAACGAAGTTTAGTTTTTTATTAACTATGCTTTAAATATCTTTTAATAAAATGTTGTTAAACATTTTATTGTCATTAAATAACGAGCCCATTGAAAATTGTTGGCGATATTTTCCCAGTTCAAATTTGAGGACCGATCAAAAAAGTTACTTTTATGTTGAAGCATCCTCCACTGGTTTAAATATATATGGCTACTATAACAAAGAATACCCATTATGACGTTATTGTAATAGGGGTGGGCAGTATGGACTCCTCGGCTTGTTATCATCTTGCTAAGCTAGGCTATAAGGTCTTGGGCGTGGAACGGTTCAGCATCACCCATGAACTGGGCTCCCATGCAGGGCAAACCCGCATTATTCGCAAAGCCTACGGGGAGGCCACGCGTTATGTCCCTTTATTGGAACGGGCTTACCAAAACTGGGCAACATTGGAGAAGGAGACCGACGCCCAGGTATTCTTTAAAACTGGGATGACCTATTTTGGAACCTCGGAAAGTCCGTTTTTGCAAACCGTAAAGCGATCTTCAGCACAATATAACATCCCTGTAAATCAGCTTTCGGAAGCGGAGTGCCAAGAGAAATACCCGCAGTTTCACCTTCCTTCGGACTTTGAGCGTTTGGAAGAACCTGATGCTGGTTTTCTTACCCCCGAACGCTGTATATTGCTTATGGTGCAACAAGCCCTTTTCAATGGAGCTACCATAAAAACAAAGGAAAGGGTAGTCGATTGGAACCACAATAACGGTGTTGTAACCGTAACAACGCATCGCAATACCTACCAAGCCAAAAAGTTGGTGATTACGGCAGGGCCTTGGGCAAGTAAATTGGCACCCAATCTCCTACCTAAACTGACCGTCACGCGACAGCCGTTAGCATGGGTACAACCCAAGAAATGGATGTCATTTGATATGCAAAAATTTCCTTGTTGGTTGATTCGAAATAATGACCATGATTTTTACGGATTCCCCATCGTCCCTGTAGGGCAATTTGGCGGTCCCTTGGGTTTGAAATTGGGCATGCACCATCCTGGGGGCGAGGCTACGGATCCCGATAGGGTGGACAGAACTCCAAGGTATGAGGATGAAAAAGCGCTTATCCAATTTTTAAAGGAGTTTATTCCAGATGGATATCAAAATACCTTGGTGATGAAGACCTGCTTATATACCAAAACGGCAGATGAACACTTTATCGTGGATTTCTTACCAGACCGTAATGAGGATGTCATCATTGCCACTGGTTTTAGTGGACACGGCTTTAAATTTGTCAGTGTAATTGGGGAAGTATTGGCCGACATGGCCACAAAGGGTTCCACCCCCTTTCAGATCGACTTTTTAGGCATCGATCGATTCGATTGAAAATAAATATAACACCATATTTCTTGCCCAATATAAAACCCTACCCAAAATTGGGTAGGGCGCAATGATGGTTTTGAATACCTCTTTAAGCCTCGACCACGGCATTCCAAATACCTGTTTTGGCGGTTTCTTCAACATACTGCAAAAAGTCCTTAGGAGCTCTTCCCAATAGTTTTTCTATGTCGTTGGTCACCATTTGGTTCCCGGGATTGTCCAAAACCTCGGTAAATAGGTATTCCATTAACCAGACCACATCACCAGGTACGCCTTGTTCCTTTAGTGCCATTACAAATTGAGGCAGGCTAATGGGAACAAATTTTAATTCCCGCCCTGTGGCCTTGGCAATGGCTGCGGTTATTTGCTCAAAATTCCATAATCTAGGCCCCGTTAGCTCATAAATTTTCCCTTGGTGGCCGGGCTCCAACAATACTTTTGCGGCAACCTCAGCCAAGTCATTGGCATCCACATAAGGTGCTCCTAAATGCGCCAATGGCAGGGCAATGACCCCGGATTGAATTGGAGGTAAGAAAAAGCTCTCACTAAAATTTTGGTTGAACCAGCTGGCCCTAATGACGGTGGTGTCAATACCAGAGTTCAAAACGATTTGCTCACAATGTTCAGCTTCCACTTCTCCTTTACCGGAAAGTAAAACCAGCTTGGTAACGCCCTTTTCCTTAGCTACTTTGGTTAAAGCTTTAATGGCTTCCTTAGCCCCAGGGACCGCCAAATCTGGTTGATAGGTGATGTATACCTTTTCCATACCTTCCAATACGGCAGGCCACCCTGCGGGATGGTCCCAATCAAATCCAGGGTTTTCCCTACGGGAACCTATACGGACATTATGGCCCAACTTGTTAAGTCGCTCAACTATTCTACGACCTGTTTTTCCTGTTCCTCCCAATACTAAAATGTTACGTTTCATGATGTTCAATTTTTGATGTTTATACTTATTTAATACTACTTGCTATGATGAGTAAGGCAAAGGATATCATTGCCGTTACGACACGGATCAAATGAAATCGGTTCCATGGTTGTTCAAATCGATTCCTCAGGGCCTGTAATTCCTCCAAAGAACTATGGGCCAAATCTGTCTTGTCCAAAACCTGATTTAAGGGAACGTTGCCGAAAATGGTGACCAAAACCACTCCCAAAAAATAGATGCCAATGGCAACCGCAATGAGTCTAAAATGTTCTGGTGAAGCCCCTTTATTCGCAAAAATTGCTGCAATGCCCACGAGGAAGGACCCAAAGAATACTGCAAAAAAGAGCGGGTTCTCAATACTTCTGTTCATTTTTTGAAAAGCCTGTAGATAGCTCAGGTCGTCCAATTGTCCAATACCAGGGGTTACGGCGTTGCCCCACGTAAAACATAGTCCGGCGGTAAGCCCAATTAATAGTGTTGCCGTGAAAAGGGTTAGATGGCTTGCTGTCATTTCCATAATTTTTCATCTTTTGATGGATTAATTTGTTTTTACTGCTCCTGTATATACCTTGGTGTAATAGTAAAGTGACGGGATGGATAGAAATTCAAGGGCAATGATCCAGAATCCGAGCGAAGTGAAGAATTCGTAATGGCTACCACCATTGGGAATGACCAAAAAGGGTACCGTAATTAGCGCATCAAGTGCCACAGCCGTCAACAAAAAAGACTGCCCTACCCAATACCCATGTGTCCGTTGCCCTGCTTGATAGTATAGCTTTGTTCCCAACCAAACCAAGGGCATCACTACCAGGAAAAGGACCAAATTGGCCTGTTCTTTCAGGTTTTTTATTAGGGGGATAAAGAAGGAACCCGTATAGGCACTGACCCCTAATCCCCAAATGCCCGTTCCGATTACAATTGCTCTAATTTTTTTCATAATCCTTTACTTTTAATTCATGCCCATTATGGGCTTCTATGACCGTTCTTTTTAATTACAGGTCAAAACTAGAGCAGCCCTGGTAGAGGCATTTGTTCAAAAGGGAGAATGATTTGTTCGAAAAGGAGAAAGGTGGTTTATGCCTTTATTTCACTTGGGCGAAAGCCAAACTTTTTGGTGAAGGCATTGGAAAAGGAACTCAAGCTGTCATAGCCCACCTGCCAAGCGGCTTCCTGTACTGTGGCCTGTTGGCTACGTATGAGGTCATGTGCTGTGATCATCCGTTCGTTCTGTAAATACTTGAATACGGGCACTCCAAATAGTTCTTTAAAGTCCTTTTTTAGTTTAAAGGTATTTAACCCAATTTGTTTGGAAAGCTCCGCCAATGAAGGGGGTGAATCTAGATTTTCCGATAGAATTTCTTTGACTTGAAAGAGTTTTTCACGTTCCGTGGTTTTGATGACCTGCGTCTCTAAAGTAGACAACTGCCAAAAGAAATGGGACAATAAAGCGGTAATCTGACTGCGAAAGAACATCATTTTGGCCTTGCCTTGGTATTGGTTGCTGAAGATGTTATTGACGATCTGTTCCATTTCTGGCGTCATGAAAAATCGAGGACCTTCCACATAGGAATCCGAAGGATGGACCAATTGTTCCAAGAGGTCACTGAAAAGTTCTCCCTCACCATTGGGTAGGTTCTGCAGGTTTTTAGGTGCAGTAGCAATTAACACACACTCCAAGGGTTTATGGGCAGATATGGTATGGATGCAATCGACAGTGGTATCTGCATAAAAAGAAATGGTCAATCCTTTGGTGTTGTTGTATTCATTTTGTTGATTCCCATTCTGCATGTTCAAATGCACATTGCCCGATCCGTAAAAAGCCACGGCAATCAAAGGTTCGTCAAATCGGCAAGAATCGACAAGGACTTTGTCCGAATTGGCTTGTTCCACCAAAACGATAAAATCATTGATATTGATAATGTCCCGTACCATACCGGCAACAAATTATGTAAAATTGTGGATTCTAAGAATAGAAACATCATAGTTTCTTTTCAAACTCTATTTTTTCTTATGACAGAAAATAATTTTGTCTTTGCCGACCTGTCCACCTACAACCTCGATACCGCGAGATTATTTTATTCCCGTGTTTTTGATTGGAACTATAGCTCCGAAGATGGCTCCTATTTTATGGCGACCTATAATGCAAAGGAAATAGTTGGTATCTACGAAACCCCTCAAAAATTCAAAGACATGAATATGCCATCCTTTTGGATGAGTTATATTCAAGTGAAGAGCGTTAGGGAAACAGCGGACAAGGCAAAACAATTGGGCGGTATTGTGGAATTGGTCGATACAGAAAATACCATCGGGGCTATAGCGTTGATCCGTGACCCCTTGGGAGCAGGATTTACGGTTTATGAAGGTAATGTCTTGAAACATCGCTATGAAAACCAAACCAATGCCCTAATTTGGAACGAGCTATTTATTTCTGACCTCAAAAAAATAAAACCCTTTTACGAAGGTATTTTTAATTGGAAGATTTCTAAGGCAAAGGGACAACGCCATGCCATTTTAGATTCCCAGGAAAAAGCGATTGGTCATATCAATGTTATACCTAATGACATAAAAGGAAAGGATGAGTATTGGGGCGTATTCTTCGCCGTAGAAGATTTGGCTACCACCAAGCGAAATGCATTGGAGCATGGTGGTTCTGTCATTTACGCAGACGAAACCCTAACGGCCCTTTCGGACCCTTTTGGCGCATTCTTTCATATCATCCCATTAGAAAAGAATAGCGGGGATTTATCTCGTACTCAACCCCCAAAATCCATTAAATGGAAACCTTTATTGGGTTTGGGCCTCATCCTGACCTATTTCTTTACAGAATGGTCATGGATTTGGGCCCTATTTTTTGCTTTTTGGGTGATGATGGATGTACAATCCGGACGCACCCACCTTCTAGAGACCGTAGAAAGAAAACAACATCCCATACTCTATTGGATTATTGTAGGCATTTGGGCGCTTTTGGGGATATACAGCGTTCTCTTTTACTATGGCATTCCATAAAAAGTTATCGCCAAATTGGCAATTTCTTTCCTAATCAGCGTAGTGCTCCACCACATAATCCCCCCAATCTGCAATGGATTGCAATAACGGAATCAGGGTCTTTCCAAAGTCTGTTAGGGCATATTCCACCTTTAGCGGCGGTTTTGAGGTAAAAACGGTTCGGGTCACTACCCCATCTTCCTCCAATTGACGTAACTGTAGACTCAGGGTTCGTTCCGTTACCCCAAGCATTTTTTTTCGCAGTTCATTATAGCGCAATGGCCCATTGATCAAATAAAACAAAATGACCGTTTTCCACTTTCCCCCTATTATCCCCATGGTAACACTGGTACAACAGGGATATTCCTTTCCTTTTATTTGATACATCTAAAATCCATGTTAAAATTGATACTATCCTTTTTGACCGTTATTGCAAAGCTAAACAACCCTATTTATGTTTGCAACTATAAAGTTTATAGTTTAAAAAACAGTTCCATGAAAGCAATGATCATCCCCGAATATGGAGAACAGGCAGTCTTCGAAATACAAGAAATACCTACACCAACCCCAAAGTCTGGAGAGGTATTGATTAAAATAGCGGCATCTAGTGTCAACACGGTGGATACCATGATACGAAAAATGGGTAAGGACCTTCCCTTATCTCCAGATACCCCTGCCATTCTGGGAATGGATTTTGCTGGAACCATTGAAGCAGTTGCCCATGATGTATCCTCCTTTACGGTTGGGGACGAAGTGTACGGATGTGTTGGAGGTCTTTCGGATTTACCCGGAACACTTGCGGAATACGTGGCTGCTGATAGCAGATTAATCGCCAAAAAGCCAAAGAATATTTCCATGAAAGAAGCTGCAGCCCTACCGTTAGTTGGTATTACGGCCTATGAGGGATTGATTCGCGCTGGGATTCGATCGGGACAAAAGGTACTTGTTCATGGTGGTTCAGGTGGAGTTGGCCATATAGCCTTGCAACTGGCAAAGCATTTTGGTGCCGAGGTCTATTCCACAGGCGGAGGTGAAAAACAAATTCAGCTTATTGAACAATTAGGTGCAACAGGTATCAATTACAAAACGGAAAGCGTAGAAGAGTATGTAAATCGATATACGAATGGGAAGGGTTTTGATGTAGTCTATGATTCTGTAGGAGGCCCAAACCTCATCAATTCCTTCAACGCGGCCGCCCTAAACGGAAATGTGGCAACCACGGTCTCGCTTTGTGAATTGGATTTAACAACTGCCCATTTTAAGGGACTTTCCTTACATGTGGTATTTATGCTGATTCCAATGTTACACGACTTCAAGAGGGAAGAACACGGGGAAATACTTAAAAAAATCGCAGAAATCATAGAACATGGAAGCTTAAGGCCTGTTTTGGACGAGCAATCGTTTTCCCTTAAAGAAGCAGGAAAAGCATATGCCCACTTGGAAAGCGGGCGAGCCATCGGAAAAATAGTAGTTACCCATTAAACCTTTTAAATAAATCATAGTATGAAACAGTATTCCATATTGGATGTTACCCCAACAAACGAATCTTGGATTCCCGATTATTTGCCGGCCGCCAATAAATTAGTGGCCAAACATGGTGGAAAATACCTTGCCCGCACTGCTAATCACGAGCAGTTGGAAGGAGAGGTAAAAGAAGCTGCACTTCGAATCATTATCGAATGGCCCTCTAAGGAAAATGCTTTGGCCTTTATGAAAGACCCTGACTATGTACCCCATTTGGAGGCAAGAACCACAGGTTCCATAAGTCATCACTATCTTGTTGAGGCCAAAGACGATCTGGCCTAAGGAATTGGGATGAAAAAGCACATACTTATCACCGGAAGTACCGACGGCATCGGTAAACTGGCGGCATTGAAACTCGCGAAAGACGGTCATCAACTGTATTTGCATGGCCGGGACCCTAAAAAGTTGGAAGCGACCATAGCTGAAATACGAAAAGAAGCAAATACCAAAACCGTTTTTGGTTCAGTGGCGGATTTTTCAAACTTGATCGAAGTAAGATCCTTTGCCGAAAAAACGGCCTTTGAACTTGAAAAAATTGACGTACTCATCAACAATGCCGGGGTTTTCAAGACTGCCCCATCGACCAGCAAGGGTAATACCGATCTGCGGTTAGTAGTAAATTACTTGGCCCCTTATGTGCTAACAAATATGCTACTGCCTCTTTTGAAAAAGGCCAACAATCCACGCCTTATCAATTTGAGTTCGGCCGCCCAAGCTCCGGTATCCATGGAGGCACTGACGGGAGAAGTAACCTTGTCCGTTCAAGACGCCTATGCCCAAAGTAAGTTGGCCTTGACCATGTGGAGTTTTGAATTGGCCAAAAAAGAAAGCGGGGTTTCCGTCATTGCTGTAAATCCTGGTTCCCTATTGAATACCAAAATGGTGAAAGAGGCGTATGGACATTATTGGTCATCAGCGGATAAAGGTGCTACTATCTTATGCAATCTAGCAACCTCCGAGGAGTTTGATGGAACAAGTGGACGTTACTTTGATAATGACAAAGGGGATCCAAGGGGACATTTTGCTGACGCCCATCCCGACGCTTATAACACCAAAAAAATAGAGGATTTGCTGGAGACGACTGAACAGTTATTGTCCCGTTTATCGCTATAAGTCATGAAGACGTTTACAGGTGTGATCAAACAAGGGAAACTTTCTTTGGGTCTTGTATTCCCCATAGAGGCCTACAAGGGCTCTTTGGCCAAGATGGAAAACCAAGAATTCTTAGCGAAGCGTACGGAGGAATTGGGTTTTAAAGCTTTATGGTTCAGGGATGTACCTTTTCATGACCCAACTTTTGGGGACGCCGGGCAGCTCTATGACCCCTGGATCTACATGACCCATATCATGAATCATACGGAAAGTATTGCCCTGGCTTCGGGGAGTATCATTTTACCCCTTCGTCATCCCGTGCATACGGCCAAATCACTGGCAAGTTTGCAAACGCTATCCAAAGGGCGCATTTTACTTGGTGTGGCTTCTGGGGATCGCCCCAGCGAATTTCCGGCTTTTGGGAAAGCACTAAATGAGAAAAGCGAATTGTTTAGGGATAGTTTTAACTATCTCAAAACCTTGCAAACCAATTTTCCTGTATTAAATGACTCCTCTTATGGGCAACTCAATGGAACCATTGACCTAGTGCCCAAATACGAGACCAAAACACCCCTATTCGTTACGGGGCATTCCGGTCAACACTTGGATTGGATTGCAGCACATGCCGATGGATGGTTGTATTATCCCCGGGATTTTAGTTTCCTTAAAAAGAGTATGCAAGAATGGAAGGATAGTTTGCAACGTACCGAACAACCTTGGAAACCCTATTTACAATCCCTCTATATTGACTTGTTGGAAGATGAGAAGGCCATGCCCAAACCCCTACACCTAGGATTTCAATCGGGTTCAGACTTTTTGGTCTCCTACCTTAAGAATTTGGAAAGCCATGGCGTCAACCATGTGATTTTAAATCTGAAATACGGTTCCAGACCGGCTGAAATGGTGGTTGAGGAGTTAGGAGAAACACTTATTCCACATTTCTCCTAATCCCTTGTTCCATTAAAGTGCTATTTCCTGTGTTCTTCGAATATCCCTTGAAGAGGCGCCAGCTTTAATCTGGTACCCTCCTTTTTCCAACGTCCATCCATTGCTTTCCTCATCCCAATAACGTAACTCCTTTACAGGAATTTGAATGGAAATACTATCCACGGCCTCGGGCTGTAGGAGTCTTGTTTTTGCAAAGGCCTTTAATTCCTGAACAGGCCTGTCAATGGTCGAATTCACCTTTTCCGTATACATCTGGATTACCTCTTTACCAGGCATTTCACCAATGTTTTTAACGGTCAACGCAATGTTGATCGTATCGTTTTCAGCCACGACCTCCATCTCGCCATATTCAAACTCTGCATAGCTCATTCCAAATCCGAATGGATAGGAAACGGCCATGTTCGATCGATCAAAATGACGGTAGCCCACATAGATTCCCTCGTCATAATGGGTGTAGTCCTCATCCCTAACACGTTCCTCCCCTACACGCGCTTCAGGAGGAAAGACCAATCCTGTTAACATACCCATCATGGTCATCATTTTAGGGTTCTTCGGAAAATTGGCATTTGAGGCATGATCATTCAAATGAATAGGAAAAGTCATGGGTAATTTTCCGCTGGGGTTTACTTTTCCTTTCAAGATATCAGCCACGGAGTTCCCACCTTCTTGCCCACCTTGCCAGGCCAATACAATGGCATCGGGTTGATTTTTCCATGAAGCCGTTTCGATAACACCACCAATATTTAATACCACCACAACCTTCTTGCCTGCCGAATGAAAACCATCGGTAATAGCTGTAATCATCTTTTGTTCCGTTTCCGAAAGAAGAAAATCATCCTTTTCCACACGGTCACCACCTTCCCCGGCATTTCTCCCTAAGGTCAAAATACCCACATCGGAACTGGAAATAATATCATCCAGTTGTTCACTGGAATACGTAATCTCTGGGGGGATAATCGGATTAAATGCTGCTTCTATGCCCTCTAGTTTCTTAAACCCTTCCTCATTTGCGGCCTTATGTGCTTCAAATATTTCTTTGCCTGCTTTATTGATTTCAAATCCAGCATTTTGTAAGCCCTCTTCCAGGGAAACGCTATAGGCCTCATTGACATCACCAGAACCTGTTCCACCAGCAATAAATCCATAGGAGGTCACACCTAATAGCGCAACATTCTTTACATCGACCAAGGGCAACACCCCTTCATTTTTTAACAAAACCATACCTTCTGCCGCGGAGTTTCTGGTAATCTCGGCATGTTTTTCCAGATCGGGATTTTCCTGGTAATCATAGTCCTGCATTTTTTTACTCTTAAAAATCAAAGTCAAAATTCTACTTGCTGCCCTGTCGATGTCAGCTTCGGAGAGTGTTCCATTTTCAGCCGCTTCGGTCAAGGCTTTCCATTGTCTTTTGGTCCCGGGCTCCAATAAATCATTGCCAGCGGCGATTTGCGCAGGGGCATTTTTACCCCCCAAACCAATCGGTCATGACCAATCCCTCAAAACCCCATTCATCACGAAGTACATCGGTCAATAAAAATTTACTTTCAGACGTATATGTACCTCCTACTTTATTGTAGGACGACATGATGGTCCACGGCTGTGAACGCTCCACAATATGTTCAAATCCCTTAAGGTATATTTCGCGCAAAGCCCTATCCGAAATAAGGACGTCGTTAAAAAAACGTTCAGTCTCTTGATTATTGGCCACATAGTGTTTTACCGAAGTACCTACGCCATTGCTTTCAATACCGTTGATAATAGAAGCCCCCATATATCCTGAAAGCAATGGGTCTTCAGAGAAATACTCAAAATTTCGACCGCATAATGGATGCCTGTGGATGTTGGCCCCGGGACCTAAAATCACATCAATGCCGTACTCCAAAGCCTCATTGCCCATAGCCTGGCCAACGTCGTAAATCAAATCTTCATTCCAGGAGGAGGCCAAAAGCGTGGCTATTGGAAAAGCGGTACAGTAATACGTCCTATCCTCACCTTCTCTGGTAGGCAAGATCCGTAATCCTGCCGGGCCGTCGGAGAGGTACACCGTTGGCAAACCCAATCGAGGGGTTGGTACAATGGTGCCTACCGCTCCAGGAATACCACCAGGTTCACTTTGACCAACAGCTGAAGCAATACCGGAACCTTTGAGCAGATGGATCTTTTCTTCCAAAGTCATTTGGGAAAGGGCATCGGCAACCCGTGCTGCAATAGGTTGGCGGTCATCTTCATAGATATCCAATGCCCCATTGGCATTTCTATCCCAATAGGCATGACCGTTAGCATCCAACTCCTCAAAATCAGTACGTTCGGTATAGTCCTCTTCAAATTTTAAAAAAGTCTTATTGATATAGCGTAAACCCAAAAAAGCGGTCAGGCCAAGGAGCAATACGAGTACTCCCAAAATCTTTAAAACAAGTAGCAGTTTTTTCTTCATGATAATTTTAATTGTGACAATTGGACACAAATATAAAGAATAATTTGTGACATATTGCCACAAAATAGTATTTTTGTGTTGTGGAGCTAGAAAAAATACTGGAATATGGGGAGCAAAACTTTTTGCCCAACCTTTCTTTGGATTTGGTTATCATAGGTTATGAGGATGGAAAACTGAAATGTCTTCTCTTGAATGTAGCCGACGCATGGGTATTGCCAGGGGGACATATCAAAATCGATGAATCGGTTGATACCGCTGTACATCGGGTTTTAAAGGAACGTACGGCCCTTGAACAACCCCATTTTAAGTTTCTTAGTGTTTTTGGGGATAAAAGCAGGAATTTTTCTGAGGAATTCAAAATGTATTTTGAGCGTAGGGGACTACCTTGGGATGAAAACCATTGGATTGCCCAACGGTTCGTTACCCTAGCCTATTACTCCTTGGTAAATATAGATGAATTGCACCCAGAACCGGGGGAATTTGATGATGCTGTGGCTTGGTTTGATTTTAATGAATTGCCAGATATAGCACTTGACCATGGAGCCATCATTTCCAAGGCTAGAAATCGACTTAAAGCGGATATCCTAAAAGAACAATTGACCTACAATTTACTCCCCACGGAATTTACTATGCCCCAACTGCACCAATTGCATGAAACCATCCTTTCTGAACGATTGGATCGCAGCCGTTTTCAGAAAAAGATGTTGGCCACCGGAAAGTTTGAGCGCTTGCCCAAATTAAAGAAGGAAACCCCGGGCAGTAATCCTTATCAATATCGTGTAAAATAGCCATTTTGTTGCCCTTTTTAAGGGATTCCCAAACACCTGAGGATTGATTACCTTTAAAACCGATCAATCCATAATGCCATGAAACCCTTATTTACATTTCTCTTTGTTTGTTTCTGTTCTGGTTTTTTTTGCTTTTCCCAAGAAGGGGAAAAGCTACTCCAAGCCCCTTCTGATTGGCGATACGAACAACTAAAACTACCGCTGCCCTTTGCACCTTCCATCCCGCTTAAAGGTTATGAGGAAGTCTATTTTGCACCAGGGTGGGACAATCCGGAAAGTGAAGCATTCTGGACCTACGCCTTTGCTTGGATTTTGGAAGAAGCCGAGACCATTGAAAAGGTAAAAATGGTGGAATACCTCACAGCTTATTATGATGGGTTAATGAAAGTTGTTGGCCAATTTAATACGGTGGAAACAACCATTTCCCTAAAAAGCACGTCTAATGGGTATGAGGGAAAAGTGCAGACCTTAGATGGCTTTTTTACAAAAGATACCATTCACCTCAATCTGACTATTGAAAAACAGTCCGAGGGTAAACTCTGGCTTTTTCGCTTATCGCCAAAGGATAGGGAACATCCTGTTTGGGAAATACTTAATACCATAAAACTAGCTAATTGAAAAACAAACGCTTCAAAGGGTTGGCCTATAGCTCAGGAATACTTTTATGGGTTATGGGAGCATTCCATGGCAGCGGTTTACTGTTTATTACCGAACTAGTAAATGCTTCCAACCTTTCGGATGGTATTAAATCTATTTTTCCAGTGCTATTTATTTTGCCCAGCATTGAAATGATAGGATTGGGGGTGTTGTGTTTTTTAGCACCTACATTGGATGGACAAAGGGCGTATTTGGTATATTACGTTGTATGTTTCTTAGTGGTTATCAATGCTTTTCTCGCTTTCTACCTCAAGGCATGGATTCCAGGCGTGATATTACTTATCCCTTCTATATTGGTATTCGTTATTGCCTTTCGACTTAAAAAGTCGCAAGATTCATGAACGCTTAAATTAGTAAGGACATATCATCCAATCTAAGGGTCATATTGTTATCTTTAAGGAAGTTCGAATTTCAAAAAATTTACAATGAAAACACGATATCTACCTGGCTTTCTCTTGCTATGCCTTCTCCATTTTAACTGTGCACAAAAAGAAACCCCTGAAACCACATTAATCTGGGATACCTGGGGAGTGCCCCATATTTCGTCCAATACTATGGAAGATCTTTTCTTTGCTCAGGGTTGGGCACAAATGCATAATCATGCCAATCTTATCCTGGAGCTTTACGGTACTTCCCGAGGGAGAGGCGCTGAATATTGGGGAAAGGGGAAATTACAGGACGATATGTTGGTGCATACTATGGGCTTTTCAGAATTAGCCGATGAATGGTTGACAAAGCAGGACCCAGAAGTAAAAACGATGTTCTCCTCTTTTGTGAAGGGATTGAATGCCTATGCCGAAGCCCATCCCGAAGCTATTGAAGAAAAAAACAAAGTGGTCTTGCCCCTTACCAGCAAAGATGTCAATATGCATGCCATGTATGTTGTTTTCACGAGATTCATTGGAGGTAATGACCTTGGTCGCGTTCAGCAATGGCCCGATATGGGCTCTAATACCTATGCCATTGCTCCAAAACGGTCAGCTTCTGGCCATGCCATGTTGGTTCAAAATCCGCATTTACCCTGGTGGGGTGAGTTTACTTTTTGGGAATCCCATCTCAATTTTAATGGAAAGAACATGTATGGTTCCAATCTTGTGGGCCTTCCTGGTATTGCCATTGGATTCAATGAAAACTTGGGGTGGAGCCATACCGATAATACCATTGACAATGCAGATACCTATGAGCTGGAATTGAAAGATGGAGGCTATGTATTGGATGGGGAACGTAAGGAATTTGAAGGGAGCCAAAAGACCATAAAAATAAAGGAAAATGACAGCACCTGGGTGGACCATACCTTCCCCGTAATGAAAACGGTACATGGTCCTGTGGTCAACCAAACGGAAGACAAGGTATTGGCCATTCGTATGGTAGGTTTTGATCGCCCCAACATGAGTCTACAATGGTGGCGTATGATCAATAGTACCAACTTTGAAGAATTTGAGTCGGCCCTTAAAATGGCACAGATCCCCTTTTGGAATGTGATGTATGCGGATAAGGAAGGAACTATATTTTACTTGTTCAACGGACTGGTTCCAAAGCGTAGCGAAGATGCTTGGAACTATTGGGACCGCATTATTCCCGGGGGCAAATCAGCTGATGTCTGGACCGAAGTCCACGATTATGCGGATTTACCCAAAGTAAAGAACCCGGCCAACGGCTGGCTTCAAAATGCCAATGACCCCCCTTGGACCAGTACTATTCCACCAAGCCTTGATCCAGGGGATTACCCTGGTTATATGGCACCACAGTACATGCCGTTTCGCCCTCAACGCTCAGCCCGTATGCTTTTGGAAGATGAATCCATTACCTTCGATGAGTTAGTGGAATACAAACTTTCGAGCCGCCTGGAATTTGCTGACCGCATTTTAGACGACCTTTTTGCCGCTGTTGATGCCTCAGATAGTAAAAAGGCTAAAGAAGCCAAGATGGTTTTGGAAAGCTGGGACCGTGAATCAGATGCCGATAGCAAAGGAATGCTCTTATTTTACAATTGGGCTAGAAAATTTGGCCCTTGGAATTCAGCAAACTATACGACATCATGGAGCATGGAAGCTGCCAACACCACCCCTGATGGCATTGCCAATCCTCAAAGGGCCGTTGAACTCTTGGAACAAGCTGCCATGGAAATCGAAGGTAAATTTGGGGATTTGGCCACGCCTTGGGGTGACTATTATCGTATCAACTACAATGGTGTAGATTTACCTGCTAATGGCATTGATGGTAGCATGGGCGTTTTTCGGGTGGCATGGCCCGGTGATGCTGATGAGGACCATATGTATGTAGGAGGTGGCGATTCTTGGGTAGGTGTCATTGAATTTGGCGACCAGGTAAAAGCCAATGTGTTATTGAGTTATGGAAACGCCACACAAAAAGATTCTCCCCACAATGGAGATCAACTGGAGCTCTTTTCCCAAAAGGAGTTAAGAACCGCATGGTTCACCAATGAGCAAATTGAAGCCAACACAAAATCCCAAATGGTATTACGGGACGGCGCTTTCGTGAATAAAGAACAGTAGATTCCCTATTCATGAAAAATACGCGCTATTTACTGGTTCTTGTGGTGCTAATCTGTTCTTGTAAAAAAGAACTTCCATCCGCAGAGGAGGTATCAACCAAAGGTTTGGAATCTACCGTTGAAATCATTCGAGATCAATGGGGCATCAATCACATTTATGCCCATAACCAACACGACCTCTTTTTTGCCCAAGGCTATGCGGCAGCCAAAGACCGATTATTTCAATTTGAAATCTGGCGTAGACAGGCAACGGGAACAGTTGCCGAAATTTTAGGTGAACGAGAACTAAAGCGTGATATCGGAACGCGACTCTTCAAGTTTCGGGGAAATATGACCACAGAAATGAACCATTACCATGATGAAGGTGTTGAAATCATAACTGCATACACCGATGGGGTAAATGCCTATATCGATGAAATCCTTCAAACACCGGAAGCCTTACCCCTTGAGTTCAAATTACTCGATATCCTTCCACAAAAGTGGACGCCTGAAGTGGTCATATCCAGGCATCAAGGACTTTTAGGGAATATAGGTCAAGAATTGCAAATTGGCCGCGCCGTGGCCCTACTCGGAGAAGAAAAAGTGAAGGAATTGTTATGGTTCCATCCCAAGGAGCCTATCTTGACTTTGGATTCGAGTATTGACCCTGAACTTCTTTTTGATGACATTTTAGGGCTTTACCATGCCTATCGAAAACCGGTTGCTTTTCAACCTAAAGATATCATCGAAAAATACCGCAAAACGGAAACGGCAGCGGCACTTATGAAACAAGACCCTATAAAAACCGATTCCCTAGCACTGGGCAGCAATAACTGGGTGGTCAGTGGATATTTAATGGAAGATGGGAATACCTATATGGCCAACGATCCCCACCGCACCATTGCGGTCCCCTCGCTACGCTATATGGCACATTTGGTGGCCCCCGGTTGGAATGTTATCGGAGGTGGGGAACCCGAAATCCCAGGTATTTCCATTGGACACAATGAACACGGGGCCTGGGGACTCACGGTTTTTCGAACGGATGGGGAAGACCTGTATGTTTATGACCTCAATCCAGAAAATCACAGCCAATACCGCTACAAAAATGAATGGCGGGAGATGCAGGTTATTAGGGAATCCATTCCCATAAAAGGACAACAAGACAGCATAGTCGCACTTTATTATACCCATCACGGACCGGTGACCTACATTGATAAAGAGAACCATAAGGCGTACGCCGTGCGTTGCGCGTGGTTGGAACCGGGCGGCTCACCTTATCTGGCTTCTCTGCGCATGGACCAAGCCAAGACTTGGGAGGAATTTCGTGAGGCCTGTAACTACAGCCACATTCCTGGGGAAAATATGATATGGGCAGATAAAGAAGGGAATATTGGATGGCAGGCAGTTGGGATTGCCCCTATTCGAAGAAATTTTAGCGGGCTGGTTCCTGTGCCTGGGGATGGGCGTTATGAATGGGATGGGTATCTGCCCATAATTGAAAAACCAAATTCCTTTAATCCCCAGAAAGGGTACATTGCTACAGCCAATCAAAACGTAACCCCCGAAGATTATGAGCATTGGGATGCCGTTGGCTATTCTTGGTCCGACCCCTATCGGGGGAACCGTGTGGACGAAGTTCTTGCTTCCGGAAAGAAGATGGTCATGGCCGATATGAAAGCATTACAGGTAGACTATAGCTCCCTTCCCGCTAGGGAATTGATTCCTTATCTTGAAAATTTGGTGTTTGAAGGCAAAGCCAAAGAAGCGAGGCGTTTGCTCATGAAATGGGACTATCAACTGTTACCAAACTCCATTGAAGCTAGTATTTATGTGGCTTGGGAAGAAGAGGTGAAAAGAAGTGCCGAAGCCCGATTTATTCCTGAGGCGGCGCAGCAATACATTAGCTCCCTACAACTCAAAACAGTGATGGATTGGGTGGTAAATCCCGATATGAAATTCGGAGGAGATCCTGTAATGGAAAGAAATCGGTTTCTAAAAAATACTTTTAAAGCTGCCATCGCAAGTCTGGAATCACGCTTAGGGAATGATATGAACCAATGGCACTACGGACAGAAAAACTATAAGCACACCTACATGGCCCACGCTTTGAGCGATGCGGTCAATGATAGCTTAACTTCAAAGCTCAACCTGGGCCCTTTACCACGTGGCGGTAATGGCTACGTTCCTGGTTCAACAGGAAACAACCATCGACAATCCAGCGGGGCCTCCTTTCGGATACTGGTAAACACAGGAAATTGGGATACTGCCCTAGGCACTAATGGCCCCGGACAGTCCGGTAACCCTGAAAGTCCGTTTTACGACAATCTTTTTGAACCTTGGGCGAAGGACAGCTATTTTCCCATATACTTCAGTAGAACAAAAATTGATTCAGTAGCCATTACTACTATAATGTTGAAGCCAAAATCGTAATCACTGAAAACACAAGTGTAATAGGTCGGTCAGAACTTACCACAACATGGACTCTAAACTCTATCCCTTTTTTTTCATGCTATTCCTATCAAGTTGCCAATTTGGAAACAAGAACAGCATGGAAACTACCTCCAATTCTACTGATGGAATTTTTTTGACAATATCAAAAGATGCTTATGCTAAGCAACTCTATGGTTTTTGGCTGGGGCAGTGCATAGCCAATTGGACAGGCCTGGTTACGGAAATGGATAAAATTGGAAATATTGGGGAAATTAAAACAGGCCCTTTTTATACACGTGAAGATTGGGGAAAGCCAGACCATCCCAATATTTGGTCGGAAGGAACACCCAGTGAACTATCCGCAACAATTGATTTTGTATTCAGAGGCCCTGACGAAATCTGGGGCGCTGATGATGATACCGATATTGAGTATATGTATCAGCATTTGTTATTTGAGCAGGGGACCAGCATACTAACACCAGAACAAATACGCGAGGGCTGGCTAAACCATATCAAAAAGGAAGAAGAGAATTACCTATGGGTATCCAACCAAAAGGCATTCGATTTGATGAAGGAGGGCAAGCTACCACCGGATACCGGTAACCCAGAAAACAACGAACATTTTGAAATGATAGATGCCCAACTGACCACGGAGATATTTGGTTTGTTCGCCCCAGGAAGGCCTGATATTGCTTTAAAAATGGCGGAATTGCCCATACGTACCACAGCAAGGGAAGAAGCGGAGCATATTGCCAAGTTTTATGTGGTGATGTATTCCCTGGCCGCATTACGAGATGGGAGTATAACCATGCATGAACAGTTGCTGCGAAATGCAACTCAAGCTAGAAAAGTGCTTCCGGACGAAGGTTATGCCGGTAAAATGTACGATTACGCCAAAAAACTGTATGACTCTGGTATTCCTTGGGAGCAAAGCAGGGATTCCATTTATGTAAGATATCAGGTGGACCAAAAAGATGGATATACCATTACGGGACGAAACATGTACTGTAATGGCTGTTTTGCCGCAGGCATCAATTTTGCGGGAAGTTTGGTAAGTCTCTTCTACGGTGAGGGAGATTTACCAAAAACGATTAAAATTGGGGCCTTGACTGGTTGGGATTCCGACAATCCAACAGCTACTTGGGGAGGGCTCCTAGGCTTTATGCTAGGAAAGGAAGGGGTGGAAAAGGCCTTTGAAAGAACCTTTTCCAATACGTTCAACATCCATAGAACAAGGAAAAATTTCAGGAATGACGGTCTTGACACTTTTGAAAATATGGCGAAAAAAGGAATATTTGTTACTGAGCGCGTTGTACGCGACGAAATGATAGGGACTATAGATACGACAAACAACCAATGGATTATTCCCTTACCGGATTAAGGTAAAATTTTCAATAGGTTGTCAACGATATAACTAAGATCACAGCAACGATATGAATAGACAGTTTACCTATATTTTCTTTGTATTGGTTACGTTTTACCATTCCGGTTATGCTCAAAACAAGGGGTCAAATCATGAATATTTTGTTTCCTTTGATGACCTAAAAATCGCCTTCACGGATAGGGGTTCCGGACAACCCATCATCCTACTTCATGGTTTTATCAATACCGGTAATTCTTGGGATAAAAGTGCTTTAAAAAAGGATTTACTTGCAGCGGGTTATCGGGTTATTGTTCCCGATTTACGCGGTAATGGAAGGTCCGATCAACCTGAACATCCCGAAGCGTATCAAAATGACGCCGAAGTCAAGGACCTGATTGCACTTGCCAACCATCTGAAGCTTGAGAGCTATATGGCTATAGGATATTCCAGGGGCTCCATAGTATTGGCTAAATTATTGACCTTGGACCCTCGGATTAAAAAGGCGGTTATTGGAGGAATGGGTGCTGATTTCACCAATCCCAATTGGGAACGGCGTCTTGCCTTTGCTGATGCCTTTAATGGCAGGGCAGAACTCACGGAACTGACCAGAGGGGCAGTGACGTATGCCAAATCCATCAACGCCAATCTCAAAATACTTGGACTATTGCAAGACCATCAGCCGGTTACCTCCGTCCAGGAACTTCAGGATATCTCCATACCCATTCGTATTGTCTGCGGGGATACCGATGTAGACAATGGTGACCCCAAGCAGTTGCAAGAATCCATACCAAAGAGTGAGCTACAATTGGTCAGTGGTGACCATAACAACACCTATAAACAACAGAACTTTGCAGATGCTATTTTAGAATTTCTCAGAAAGAACTAAACACCTACTATAGCGTATAGATTACCCTAAAGGTCAAAAACCGTGGCTGTATAAAGGTCTCCGAGGTAAATACGGATACGTTATTGGCACTGTTGCGAACCTGCGCATCAATATCCAGCAGATTGGTGGCCCTTAATTCGTATTCCCATTTGGCATCCCTATCCTTACGATAGGCCAAGGATGCATTCCAGGTTTGGAAAGACTGGGAACTGCCATTGCCCAAATCTTGATTGGTAAAGGTATAATCCGAACGAAGGGTGACCGATTTCCAGATGTAAGCATCAAAATCCACGGATGGAGCGTTGGTTACAAAACGGGTCTCTCCCCCTCCTTGGTCGTTGTTGGTAACGCTGTATCGATACCTTAAGGTAACATTGGGGGCCACCTTAAAATTGGTTCGAATACCAGGGGTATAGGTTTGGGTAAAGCCTTCATTTAAAGAGCGCTGTTCTTGAATAAACTGATTGATCCTACTATAATTAAAACTGGCATTTAAGGTAGCCTGCACTTTACCAAAGCTTCGTTGGATACGACCAAAAAGACTAAAGGTTTCATCAGCGAAACTGGAATTGAAAAAGGTACTTGTACGGATAACATTCTCAAAATCGGTCAAGCTTCTGATTTGGTCGATATTATTTGAATAGGCTGCCCTAGCAAACACATTGGTGTAATTGAACAAATTAAAACTATTGTACAAAAGGCTAACATTGTGTGAAAGGGCATTCTCCAATGCTGACTCACCAAACTGGATGGTATTAAAGTTGTTCAATACCAAACCTTCGGCAATTCGGGTCACGTCGGTAAATAGGTTACGCATGTTATAGCGAAGGGTAAGTGATTCGCTTTTCTTTAAATCAATTCGGGTTTCAAATTCGGGAAGTATCCTGAAAAAATTATCCTCAAAGGTAGTTCCGAATTGTGTATTTTGATTCCCGTACACATGGGCCGATAGTCCAGGGGTGATGGTAAACTTTCCCGATTTTACGCGATACCGCACCCCTAAGTAGATATCACTAAACCTATAATCGGTATCATTTTCTGCCCTTCCTTCATTAGTAGAAGGAGTTGGTTGTAACAGGTTGCCATTATCTAAAAATTGAAAAATGGAGGAATTAAATTCCTGTCGACTCAGGATTACCCCCAGCGTTAAATTCAGATTGCTTTTTTTGTTGAGAATATTGTAGTAATCCAGTTTTGCGTCCAATTGGTTGGACTTTATTCTTCTGTTTTGGTCAAAATTATAGGTACTCTGAACGGTATCAAACCCAAGTTGTTCCGCAGTAGAATCAAAAGCATCCTCATCTCCAGCGGTGTTGGTCAAAATAGCATTGTAAAAAGGATTTTCGTCCTTAATAAGGTGCTGGGCCTCAAGGGCAAAAATATTGTTTTCATTAAGGGTATAGTAGTAGTTCAGGTTTTGGCTGATACTTACTGGGGTGAAGTCATCGCTACGATCGGTATCCCCTAAAACCGAGGAAGCGACCAATTGTCTTTGTCGGTCATCAGAGAGCCTTGCCAGAATATCGTAATCCACTTGGTTGTTGTAGTTGGGTTGGAAAGAAGCGCTCAATTTTAAAACACCTTCTTCCGATCGTTCCCTTCCGAGTTGTTCGGTGGCCTCATCGGGAATACCCAATTCTGGATTGGTATATTGTATAAAACTCGTTTCCCGGGATAGTATTCTACTGCTGCTATAGATCAGAAAACCACTTACGTCAAGGGTTGCCGTTGGTGAGTAACTAAAATTTGCAGTGGCCAACTTACTTTCAATTTCCAAGGTATTGTTTTGATCTGTTAAGAAGTTGAGGTTATTGTTTCCCAAACTGATGTCCGTACCACTATTACTGCTAGGTACCCGAAATCCCCCACTAAAATTGCGAATGTCCCTCCGATTAAGGGCCACCTCACCGGTATTATTGAAATCTCCAATGAAGTTTATCGTGTACTTCGGACTGTAGTAAAACAATTTGGGTTGCAGCACATAAAGTGCATCATCTGGCGATGCTCCGGCCCCTGCCGTTAGGTCACCAAACCAAAAATTTTCCTTTCCTTCCTTTAACTTGATATTTAGGGCTACGTTGTCCTGATTGTTACGAACACTGCGCAATTGTCCAACTTCGGCGTAATTGCGGAGTACTTGGATTTTATCCACTGCTTTGGAGGGAATATTTTTTGATGCCAACTTGGTATCCCCATCAAAGAAATCCTTTCCATTGACCATTAGTTTATTGACCACTTTTCCCTCTACTTCAATCTGACCATCCTCGTTGATTTCGACACCGGGTAACTTTTCAAGCACATCTTCCAATTTTCTTTCGGTACCATCTTGAAAGGAATCGGCATTATAAACCAAGGTATCCCCTTTGATTTGAACGGGCATTTCGTATACCAGTTCCACCTCATCAAGGGCATTTTCAGGTTCTAGGAAAAACTCTTTGAAGATATCGGATTTCTCCGTGGTCAAGACCGCTTTAAGGGGCTTCATACCCACATAACTTATTTGAATCTGAAAAGTGGTATTTGGTGCTAGTTCAATTTTGAAGTTACCGGAATCATTGGTTATACCATAAGAGGCCATTGCCTTGGTCTCTTGGTTGATGGCAATGACATTGGCAAGTTCCAATGGATTGTTAAGACTGTCCTGTACCACTCCTTCCAACTTTACTTGACCGTTGGCAAGCGCTACCAACAGAAATAGGATGGCGCCAAAAAATCGCTTCATTTTATATGATAAGATCTAAGTGGAGATGGATTATCGCGTTCTTCGCCGCCCACGGTTTTCCATCATTTCTTTCATCTTGCCCATAACCGTGGTTTGGTATTCCATTTTGGAAACTATTTTGCCCTTATCTGGAGCTTCTATCTTGAGTTCTTCATCGGGGTTCATTACAATTTTTGAGCAGAGCATAGTAGTGTTTCCCGCATTGACTTCCAGAATAAGGCCGGGCAATCCCCAAAATTCAGCCGGGCCATGTGATACCGGAACTTGGGGCGTGTACCAAGCAATTACTTGGGTCATATCAATTTCGGGAGCATCTATATTGGTAGAATCAGCCTGCCGTGCCTGTTGTCTTCTCAACTTCCCCCATGAAAAGTCAAACCAAGTCAATTCATCCGTCGGTACTAAGGCCGAAGCTTTAAAACACATGTATTGACCAATCTGCTTTGTTTCTGAGCCCATATTCCAGTTAAAGGCTTGAAGTTTGTCTTTAACCAGAAATCGCTTTCCATAAAATTCTTGGGTCTGTACCAGGGCATCGTCCTTTACGTTTTTGTATTGTTCCCCCCTCGCGAAATTCTTTCCCCAAGAGTCCGTGGCCCCGGACATGGCATCCAATTTTTCATCCTCATTGAAAACAGAAGCCTCTTTATTAAAATTAAGGATATAGGTCTTTTCCAATCGATTCTTTAGTCGATCCTTTATTTGCTTTTTCTGTGCTTCGCTCATTCGGGCACCCCAACTACCAAGCTCAAGGGTGGATTTTGATAGGTAGATAGCTTGCCCTTGGAATTCAGCTACATTGGGTTTAAAAGACATGAGCAGTACAAAAGCTAGACAGCTCAACTTGATGAGAAAAGGTTTCATGGTTTACGTTAATTAATGTTTAACTAATTTAAAAAAAGATTAAACATACCTGTTTTGTTTATCATAACATTAACAATGGAGCAGTTTGCAAATGCACCTTTAAAGAACTTCACGCTATGAAAATGAACGGTCTGCAGTTGTAAGACAGCTCCCTTCCAAAAAGGTTTAAAGCAAGATCATTCAGAATGGCAAAAAAAATGAACATGTCCATGCCATTGGAAATGGTATCCTTATTTTTATGTGGCCATGCATCCACAAAAAGTAAAGAAGAAGCAAATACTTCAAAAATCCGGGGAATTTGATAGCAAGATTTATATCGTAAAATCTGGGCTCTTGCGCAGCTATACCATCGATGAGAAGGGCAAAGAACATGTTTTTATGTTTGCGCCAGAAGGTTGGGTCATCGCCGATAATGTTCCTCCTGAACAACCCACCATGTTATTTATTGATGCATTGGAAGATTCGGTAGTCTATGTTCGTAAGAAAGATATCAAAAGCGAACATCAAAACGCAGCGCCTTTGGTGAGAAGGTTACTGGTATTGCAAAAAAGGGTACTGACGCTTATGAGCGCATCGGCCATTGAGCGCTTCGAAGATTTTGTTGCCACCTACCCCGATATAACCCAACGTGTTCCACAGCGTATGATTGCTTCTTACTTGGGCGTTACTCCTGAAGCCTTGAGCAAGCTTAAACGCGAACAACTTCAAAGGTCGTAAGGGGTTTTCTTAACCTAGATTAATGGAGATTGCCTTTATTTTATGCATATTCGAGTGCAAAATAGATGGATATGAAAAGTCTTTCCCCTTTCTTCAAAATTGCAGCTGTCCTTTGGATTATATGGGGTTTAGTGCACATTTTTGCCGGAATTATGACCATGAAAGGTATTTTAACCAATGACATTTCGGCGTCCATATCGGGTATTGCAGATAAGGTAGATCCCGTAAGCCTACAAATGGATTATCCTAAAGCTGCGGGAGCCATCATCGGCCAACATGGTTTTAACTTGTTTTGGATTGGAGTAGTCACCTTTATAAGTGCCTTCTATATCTGGAAGGGCAATAAAAATGCTATATTCTTGGCCGCAATAACGGGCGGCTTGGCAGATTTGGGGTATTTCTTGTTTATGGACCTCGGTGGCTATGTCCATTTTATGCCAGGAACGGTAATGACCATTTTTTCATCCTTGGCCATCATCCTTAGTTTTTATGCCTATTTCAAATCCGTTCGGTCCCTATCTTGAATTTTGGTCGGGGGTTTGTATGTAGTATTTCCATAATAAACCCACCCCAAATATTGGTTGGTATACCCACGAAACAATTGTGAACTAAGGTAGCCGTATTGATTTGGCGGAAATAGCTGTATACCATCCTGGCAAGACATTTGGAACAGATAATTCCAAACCAAAATGACCCCAGCTTGGCAGCCCATACCATGGAGGTATTTGTTTTGGCTACTATGGGATACAATCTATTCTACCCTACGTCAGGCAATAGCGTTTAGTACAAAATATCCCAAAAGCAAAGAATGGATAGACGTCGGTTTTAGTTTACCATAAAAATCGGATATTGCCAGCTAACAATGAGTCTGCAATTTTGAGTTTTGGCACTTTAGATATCATTCATATTCTATCCATTTTTGTGCAGGTACCTTTAATTCTGGTACTGCTATTTAAGGGTAGACGCCGTATCGCAAATCAGTTGATGGCCTTTTTCTTTTTTGCACAAATCTTGGCATCACTGGATTTTTTAATATGGTCTCAAATGGGTGAAATCCAAGAGCTATACCCTTATCTCGTCTATTGGGCAACCCCATTTTTTACGGTTTGGGGGCCCACACTTTTTTTATACATAAAATCGCAAACGGAAAGTGATTTTAAGTTAAAAATGTCTGCTTTGTTTCATTATATCCCCTTTGTGTTCATCACCCTTTATTTTCTGCTTTTTTACCATATCCATGATATTACCGAAAAGCAAGCTTTATTGAGCTCGCAACGTATCTACCAATTTTCTGTGACCAATGGGTTAAGTATTTTTATCTCAATTCAGGTCTTTGCTTACAACCTTGGTTCCATCTTTACCCTGGAGTATTACGCCAAAAACTGTAAGAGCACCAAGAGTGAGGTTCTAAAAAGAATTCGTTGGAACAGATTCATCATTTACGGCTATTTTTCCGCTTGTCTTATTAATGTAACTGGAAAGGTTTTGTATGCCGTTTCGTTCATAGATAGTGTAAACCACTATATGCATATTTCGGGATTGGTATTCTTACTCTATTTTACCACTATTTTGGGAAATGCCCTATTGGGCTCCCATTTTGGCAGCCGAATCATAAAAATGAGCTCCGAAAAATATTCCCCTAAAGAGTACGAGGCCCTTAAGCTGACTTTAGAGACCTATCTGGAGAACAAAAAGCCTTTTTTACAATTTAAACTTTCCCTTAAGGAACTTGCTCAAAATATTGGTAGTAGTCAAAGACTTCTATCCAACTTTATTAACTCCTATGAGCATACCACCTTTCAAGATTATATTAATAGATATCGCGTGGTGGAGGCGAAGAAACTGATTACGGAAAATATCGACACAGGAAAAACCATTCTTGAAATTGTATACGAGAGCGGCTTCAACTCAAAAAGTGCCTTTAATGCCGCCTTTAAAAAACATGCGAAAACTACACCAACCCTGTTTAAAAAATCCCTCCAAAAGGACTAGCACCTGTTTTAAAGAAAAAATAAAATAAAATCCGTCCAGAATCCTGATTCAGGACATGTAAAACACCCCATTTCCCTTATTTCACCTAAAATCCCAATAGGAATTTAAACAGCATTTTATTCAATAAATCCTAACGATATGTTACGCGTCAAATTATTAAAGATCAGAACAGCAATGACCATACTCACTAGTATTGCTTTATTACTTGCGGCAGTCCCTGAAAGTAAAGCGGCCTTTCTTCTTTTACAGGATCAAGAAAGCGATTTCATACGGTTCCAGGGAAAGGTGGTAGACGATATCACGAAAAAAGGGCTTTCATTCGCAACATTAAATGTTGAAAATAGCAACATTAGTTCCATTACCAATACCGAAGGGGCGTTTTCAATAAAAGTACCTAAAAACCTACGTGGCAGTACTGTTATTGTCTCTTTTTTGGGTTACAAAAGTAGTGTCATTTCAATTGCAGACCTTAAGGGCAATGGCAATATCATTATGCTGAAAGCGGCACCGACGGAATTGGATGAAGTAAGTTTGATAGTTCCGAAAGATGCCTCTGAACTTGTAAGACATGTTTTAAATAACAAGGGGGAAAATTACTTTGATTCCCCAACTTTGATGAAAGCGTTCTACCGGGAGACCATTAAAAAAAGGAAGAAAAATATATCCCTGGCAGAGGCTGTTGTCCATATCCATAAGGCCCCATACACCTCATCAAAGAAAGATCAGGTACAGCTCCAAAAAGTGAGGAAAAGTACGGATTACTCCAAATTGGATACTATGGCACTCAAGCTAAGGGGTGGACCTTTCAACAACCTGTTCATCGATATCATGAAATATACCCAGTATATTTTCACACCCGAATCAATCACAAATTATTCGTTCACTTATGAAAGGACTACAATGGTCAATAGTAAGCCTGTCCATATCATTAATTTTAAACCGTTAGAAACCACAGTATCACCTCTGTACAAGGGGCAGTTGTTCATTGACCCTGAAAATAAAGTACTTACCAGCGCCATCTATGCTTTAAATATTATGGATGGAAAAAAAGCCGCCCATCTTTTTGTCAAGAAAAAACCAAAAAATGCCATGGTATGGCCCACAGCGGTATCTTACCGAGTAGATTACAACCAAAAAAAGGGGAAATGGTTCTTTAGTTACAGCAATCTAATGATGACCTTCAAAATCAATTGGGATAAAAAACTCTTCAACTCCATATATACCTTGAATAGTGAAATGGCAATCACCGATTGGGACAGGGACCCTAGTGGGACTTCCCTTAAGCGAAACGAAAGATTATCGGAATCGACCGTTATAAGTGATGAAGCTGTAGGTTTTTTTGACTCTAATTTTTGGGGTAAGGACAATATTATTGAGCCTGAAAAATCGATTGAATCTGCTATTAAAAAAATAAAACGGAAATTGGGCAAAGCCTCATTGAAAGGATCCACCCCTGCCCCTTAAATTTCTTTAAAAACCTACCATATCAGTATCATGCGAAATCCACTCAAACTCGCTTTGTTCCTCTTATGTATGGGAACTGTAATCTCATTAGGGGCGCAGGGCATTGAACATCCCAAGGTAAAATGGAAACTCAAAACCGATGGTCCAGTTCGTGGCACCGCTACAATTGCCGATCATACTATTTATTTTGGTAGTGCCGACGGCCATATCTACGCTGTAGATAAAGACAACGGATTCCTAAAATGGAAGTATGCTACCCATAGTCCCCATGCGGGCTCCCCTTATATTGTTGGGTCCTCGCTCTTTATTTCGGGCCGTGACAATGTGCTTTATCACATGAACAAAAATACGGGCGAGCTTAAATGGTCCTTTAAGATGGGGCAGGATATTGTAGATCATCATGCGGGGTGGGATTATTTTAACCCGCAACCGGTCGTGTATGAAAATTTAGTGATCATTGGCTCAGGGGATAGCTTTCTCTATGCAATAGACTTGGAAAGCGGAACATTAAAATGGAAGTATAAGACCGATGGAAGAATTCGTGCAACGGCCCTTTTATATGATGATAAAATTTTTCAACCCAGTAACGATGGTTTTGTTTATGTGATCCATGCCACAACAGGGAAACTTTCATGGAAGTTTGCAACGGATGGCGCCAGATATGACCAAGAAACCTTCAATTTTGATAGAACCTCAATTTTTGCAAAACCTTTAATCAAAGATGATGTACTTCTCTTGGCCTGTAGGGATGGAAACGTTTATGCTATCGATTTAAAATTGCGAAAAGAAAAATGGCGATTTTCCTATGGTACGACCTGGGCGATGTCAACGGCTATTGATGGAAACACGGTTTTTGTTGGGTGGTCCACCAACAATCTTTTTTGCGCTTTGGATTTTGAAACAGGTAAGGAAAAATGGCAATTTAAAAGTGGAGCCCATGTCTACACAAAAGGACTGATCGTTGAAGATGCCATTTATATTGGTGGAGCGGATGGCAACATTTATAAGCTAGACAAGGAAAATGGGCAGATGTTTTGGAAATATCCTATTGGTAGGGAAATATTTTCATCATTGCTTTATGACTCAAACACCTTGTTTTTTGGTGGTGACGATGGTACTTTCTATGCTCTGGAAGATAAAAAAGGTACTTCGTTCAAAGCGGTTTACCAACCTTCAGATATTGAAGGTAATGCCAAATATTTAGTAGCCAACGAAAAAATAACTCCCTATCTCGTTGAGAGGTCATTTAATCATCTGGATACCGAACAAAAGTTGGTCACTTTTGTCAAGGATAGACTAGAAGATAAGAATCCAAGTGTAATCGTATTTTCCCTGCCATTAATTCCCAAAAATCTGTTAGGGAAAGACCCTGCGACAGGATGGATTCGGAAATACCTTGAGTCAGGGGGTAAGATAGTATGGCCCATGGGCGACACTCCCAACTTTTATGAACCCGATGAAAATGGAAACTTTAAACGGGATGCGTCTACAGGTATTGCGCTATTGGATGTAGAATATATCCTGAAAACCGATTCGGGAAGCTATTATTCAAAAACCACACAAGAAGGTAAAAATATGGGGCTACCAGCTTGGATAAAAAGTACTGGGGCGGTAATAGCTTCAAAGCACGGTATCATCCCCTTGGCCGTGGATGAGTTCGGACAAATACATTGCTGGATGAAAAGATTTAATGAAAGATCTTATTCTGGTTTTATAGCGCTGCGTAGTTGGGGCTTTAACACCCCTATTCGTGAAGATGATCTTAAACTATTATACAAAGTAGCCTCTTACGGATTGGAATAGTAACACCTTCATTAAAAGTAGGTAAGCAAAAGCGCGGGAAGTGGATTTTTCATCAAAATTATCCACGCTTCCCACTCATTTCAATAGAAAAAATACGGCACTCAATCAAACTGTATACTGTCCCAGTAAAAAGCAAGCTCTTTATGGGCAACTGATATTCAAAAGTCAATAAAATATTGACTGGTACCGCAACAAGCTAGTTTAAGTTCCCATGACTGGTAATAGGTTCTCCTACTATCTTCGGATAGTAGACTTTATCCAACCAGTTCCATGCGCACTAAAGTTCGCTTTGCCTTCTGAAATACCTCAAACAATACATACCATATCAAGACAGGCAATAATAAATAACTGAAATAATCATAGCTTTCAAAAAAAGTGATTTTTGGGTCGTATTGAATGTGAAAGAACATCCATATCATGAAACTAAAAAATGACATCAACGTCATAAGTAATGCTAAACGCATTCTTAGATAGCATTGAAGCATTTGTTTTTTTATAGGTCTCTGATTTGGTAGGTTTTTCATAATTATCCCCTCGAAATCTATTGAAATCTGCGGTTCTTCGGCATGTATAAGCAGGTCTTTAATTTGTTTATCCGTTGTTTCCTTGTTATCCATTATCAATATTTATTTTTTGTTGAAATAATACATAAAGCTTTTTCTAGCCCTATGCAACAGTACTTTAATATTGCTCTTTTTAAGTCTTGTGACCTCCTCAATTTCCGAAATGGACATTTCTTTTAAATAGAACAATTGCAAGACCAGTGCTTCTTTTGGTTTCATTCTTTTTAATACATCATTGACTTTTCGTTTTGATTCATTCACTGCTATTTTGGTCACTGCTTCATTAAAAACCGCTTCCGTATTCTCGGGAATGTCCATATTTAAAAATGAGGTATACTTCCGCTCCTTCTTGGCAAGTTTTAAAGCGTCATTTATAGTAATTCTATACAGCCAAGTAGAAAATTTAGCATCACCCTTATAGGATTTTATCCTTCTAAAGGCATTTACAAAGGCGTTCTGAACGGCATCCTTGGCCAAATCCTCATCCCTAAGAATCTTGAAGGCAATGGCAAAAGCCATTTGTTGGTAGTTTTTTACAAAATATGAAAAGGCCTTCTTATCACCTTCGACTACCTGCTTCGCAAAATATGTATCCTGCTCATTTCCCAAGGACAACTACTTATTCAATCTATAAATGATGAAAAAGCCAAGGGCACTACACCCAAAAAAGGAGGCCATTACCATAATCGGAGTGGGAATAAATAACCATTTAGAGATAAAATAGCCCCCGATAAGTCCCAAGGCTATCAGGGACAAAACAATGGACAAGTTTCTATAGATCAATTTCGGAGGCGTATCATTGAATTCCTCCAATCCGTTTTCAATTTTACTTATACGTTCTAAGTGCCTCATTTTTAGATAGTAAAAAAAAGTAACCCCAGACGTGACGATAAAAACAAATAAGACAATACCTGGATTCATATTAGTTGTTATTTATGATATACCTATAGGATACCTCATCATCAAAAAGGTTACAAGCGCAAGAATTTTTGTAACCTTTTACAACCACCAGGTCTCAAAAAATAAATTAACAATCTAACATCATGAAAAATATTTTAAAATTCGGAGTACCCATTCTTACTTGTTCCATACTATGTTTAGCCAGTATCGAATCACAAGATGACCTTAACCACCTAAGTAACTTCATTGAAGCGCATAGGAAAGAAAATCACAACCCAGGAATAGCCGTCAGTATCTTAAAAGACTCGACAGTATTCTGGAAAAAGGGATTTGGATATTCCAATATGAACACGCAGGATGCCATGACCACCGAGGTAATTGGAAATGTTGGTTCCGTGGCGAAAACGATTACGGCGACTGCCATTATGCAGCTATGGGAACAACAACGTATCCAATTGGATGCTGACATTAATACCTATTTACCGTTCCCAGTACGAAATCCGCATTTTCCAGAAACCAAAATTACCGTTGGACAACTGTTGACCCATACCTCTTCTATTATTGATAATAAAAGCTATGACCAAAGTTATTCTTGTGGGGATTCCAGTATTCCTTTACTGTCGTGGTTAACCAACTATTTTGATAATGACATGGGTACATTCAATGAGATTATCCCTGGAAGCAACTATGACTATAGCAATGTTGGTTATGGATTATTAGGTGCCATTGTAGAACATGTATCAAAAAAACCGTTTAATGTCTATTGTAAAGAATATATTTTCTCTCCGCTTGAAATGAACCAAACGGGTTGGTTTTTGACTGAAGTAAAAGCTGAAAATCATATGACACCCTATTTGTTTGCGTCTCAGGAGGAACTAAAGGAAGTACCTCAACAAATACAGAAATTGGTGATTGGCGGAGAAGTAAAGGCGAATAAAAACAATGCGTTGTGCCTATACGGTTTTGCCAATTATCCTGACGGTCTCTTGCGTACAAGTCTCAATGATCTATCCAACTTTCTTATTGCCATGTTGAACGGGGGCTCATATTCTGGAAAACAGCTTTTAAAAAAAGAGACCATACAATTAATGCTTACTCCAAAATCTACGGCAAATGACAAACAAGGCCTATGCTGGCGTTATACGGGAATGGAAAACATCTGGGGACATGGTGGTGACGACCCCGGTATTCAAGCTGGCATATATTTTAATCCTGACCTAAAAATTGGGATGATCTGTCTAAAAAACAACAATATGGGAAGTAGAACAGAAATCCTGCGAGAACTGTATGTTACCGCTAAAAGAACAAAAGGAAAATAGAGGAACAAACAGTCCTCAACAAATATGGACAACCCATTTTGACTTTGGTCCAAATTTCCCTAGCTTAATGACAAAATATGGGGTTAATGGAGAAGACCACAAATAACCGGGTTTTAGTTACAGGGGGAACAGGTTTTCTGGGCTCCCATTGCATACTCCAATTGCTTCGTCAAGGATATTCTGTTCGAACGACCATTCGAAGTCTAAACAAAAAGGATAAGGTCATCCAAATGATGGAGGGCGTGAAAGCCAATAATTTGGAGAGGCTTTCATTTGTGGAAGCAGACTTGGGGAAGGATGATCGTTGGGCAGAAGCTACCAAAGATTGTGATTATGTACTACATGTGGCTTCCCCGTTTCCCTTTTCACAACCCAAAAATGCAGATGAGGTTATCAAACCTGCTGTGGAGGGAGCACTGCGGGTGTTAAAGGCTGCTAGTAAAAGTGGGGTAAAACGCTTGGTATTGACTTCATCTTTTGGTGCAGTAGGCTATACCCACAAAAGTGAAAACTTACCAATAACCGAAGGCGATTGGACGAACACCAATGATAAAACCATGACACCCTATATTCTTTCAAAAACTTTTGCGGAAAAAGCGGCCTGGGAGTTTATAGAGAATGATATATCAAATATGGAACTGGCAGTAATTTGTCCACGTCTGATCTTGGGTCCTTTACTAGGTGACAATTTATCGACAAGTGTAAAAGCTGTTCAGGGTATTTTTAACGGTTCCATGAAAGGATATCCAAATGTGAGCTATGGCATTATTGATGTGCGGGATGTGGCCGACCTTCATATTCGTGCCATGAGGTACCCGAAAGCAGCAGGGGAACGTTTTCTAGCATCATCTGGAGAACCCATGACGTTTAAGGATATGGCCCTTTTAATGAAGAAAAAACTGGGAGAAAAGGGCAACAGAATCTCAACCAAGGTATATCCGAATTGGTTGGTTCGTATTGTCGCCCTATTTAATCCCGCGGTGAAGAACATTGTACATCAACTGGGCAAGACCTTTGTTACGGACAATTCAAAACCAACACGACTGCTCGGTTGGGAACCCAGAACCCGAGAGGAAGCTGTATTAGCTACCATGGAATCCCTACAAAAAATGGAAACATCATAGTCACTACAGCCGCCAAAGCAAGCCAATCCCGGCGTATTGGTTGGTATATCCACGAAATGAGCGTGAACTAAGGGCAACCGTATTCGTTTCACGAAAGCGGCTGTATACCGTCCCAGTAAAAAGCAACCCTTTTATGGGTAATTGGTGTTCAAAATTTAGTGCAACATCGGTATACTGATAACGTAGCAGTACGTTATCTTCGGTACCAGGGGCCTGTATCTCCGTATACTGCCGCAACTGATATTTGACCACTGCACTTATTTTGGTCTTATCATTGTCAAACTTGAGCCGCAGTGCTGGTCCATATTGATTGAATCCCGAACGGTCTACCAAACGGTCCATTCTAGAATAAAAGGAAAGCTGAGGCACTATTTCAAAGGTTCCCGTTATGGGCAGTTCATAGAAAGCGGATGCCTTTAAATAATCCCAATCCCGTGTTCCATTCTGTGGGGTATCTTCCCCATTGAAGGTATCATACAACCGTTTTTTGTAGTAGGCATTAAATCCGACCGTATGCTCATATTTCCCAGGACGAAATTTCTGTTTCGTCGCCATTCGAATTCCATACACATCAAATTGCAGGTCACGGACACCAAAGGCATCAAAATTTTTAAAATTGTAAAACACTTCCAAAGTAGATTTGTTCGCTCTAAAAGGTTTAATTTCCAGTCCTGAGGACACCCCATAATTGGTATAGCCTAAAGGATTGACCAGCACATCTTGGGCACCGTCCAATCCCTCACGATTCATACGTTCAAAACCAAGCTCGGCCAATAGTTTGGTTCTCTTGGAAAGCTTGTAATCGTATTTGACCGTCGCATCCAGGTTCCAATAGCTATCCGAAACGGCCTCCTGAAATATACGGGCGTAGGGCTGGGCCGAAATTCGAATGCGGTGCGCTTTCCATTTGTAACGATACGTATAGTCCATAAACACATCAAGATATCCGCTACTCGCAATCAGATCATTCTCATTTAAAAGGGAATCATTTACCACTAGGACATCAGGACTTTTAAAATAGTTGTATTCATAACCGGTCTGGGAACCGATTTCAAAACGATGTTTTTCTTGGGCAAAAACCACAGTGCTTACTAAAAAAAGCAAACCGATTATTTTATGTTTCATAGCTGTTTATTTAAGAAGATGAAATGAGTTCGTTATTCAATCGTGGATTGCAGTCCACACTTATTGACCAATTGGATGCCCAAGCCTGGACGTACATTGACCTCCATAATCTGTGGTCCTTTGATCTTATCGATTACAAGGTCAATGCCCAAATAATCCAAGGGGAAGGCTTGGGCTGTTTTTTTTGAAAGTTGCAGCATGGTAAACCAATACGGTATCCGTTTACCAAACACCATTTTTTCATTGTCCGGATGGTGGTTGGAATATCGCTTGCCGTCGTATACGTGGGTCAAGGTTCCACTTTTCATATCAACCCCAATTCCGACCCCTCTTTGGTGCAGGTTGGCCTTACCGTCCGATTTTGAGGTTGGCATGCGTAGCATTGCCATTAAGGGTTTTCCTTTTAGGGTAATAATTCGAAAATCCGGTACCCCTTCATCATAAATCTCAGCAAAGAACGGATGGGGAATAATGCATTCTTCAATTAAGCATGCATCGCTGGAAGCCATAGAGAATAATCCGGATAGGATACTTGTAATATGTTGAAATATCTGGGCATCGGTAAGGGTCTTCCCACTGCTCTGCCAAACACCACTTTTTGTTTTTTTTAAAATCTTGATACCTCCACCGCCACATCCTTTAGCGGGTTTAATAACTAGCGTGCGGTGTTCTTGTAATTTGCCCCATACTGATTTAATATCGCTGATACGTTCAATTACTGCATAGGTACGTGCACAAGCAATGCCATTTTTGTGAAGAATCATTTTGGCCTTGACCTTATCATCGGCCAAGATGTAATACTTACGCTCATTATGGGGGTAGATCAACTTAATGTTTCTACGATTAAGACCGATTACTCCCTTGGGATTCCTAATTTGAAAAAATCTACTTAACATTACTACAGGTATTTGGGATTTAATAAAGGTTGAAATCGCAGTAGTTCCGTCCATCGAAGTCCAACATAGCGCCCCAGTAGCATACAAGTGGTCATCACCAGTAATAAAAGTTCTGGGAATAGGATTAAAATAGTATCCAATCCTTTTAGGGAAAAAACCACATAACAGACACTTACGGCCAGCAAGGTTTGGAAAAGGGTCCCTGTGGCCTTATACATACCGTCTTCAACGATTAATTTTGAAAAGCGTTCTGCTGATATGGTCAAAATAATGGTGGGGAATAAGGTTAGTGATCCTAACCAAGAAATATGAAAAGTAGCGCCCAAATAGTTGCTAAAGGCCATGACCAATACCATCAACGTAAGGGATATGACCAGTTTTGGTGTATGCAAGAGCCCCATGCTATCAAAAGGGCGTGTAATCAAGCCCACAAATAGGATCAAGAATAAAAAGAGGGCCATTCCTGTCAAAAACCCGGTCTCCAAAAGGGAAAACGCGATTAAAACAGGTAAAAAGACCCCAAAGGTGCGAATACCCACAATAGTTCTAAGAAGTGCTACAAGCAATCCACCCAGAGGAAGCATGAGTAGTAGAAAAAGGTTTCCTTTGGACATCGTCTTACTCTGAACCAATCCCCACAAGGAAAAGGCTATCACTTTTTTGGAGCTATCAGAATCCCCATCGAATAGGGGCAACACCTCTTGTTTAGTAATTTCATAAGAGTAATCAAATTGAATGCCCGGAGTGTGGGTCACCAAAAATTCATCCCCTTCATACAATTCCAAATAGTTGGCAGGGAGGTAGGCAAAATGTCCGTTAAGAGCATCAAAGGGTACCCAATCTCCGTTGATAAAGAGTTCGGCCCATGCGTGGGAGGTGCGCTTATTGGATTCCCTTAGAATAATCCCTCCTTTTATACGTGCCGGGTATCCCAGATTACGTGCCAAAGCCACCAGCAAACGACTTTTTCCATTACAAGAGGCTTTATTACGCGCTAAAGCACCAAGGGCATCGGTAAGGGTAATGATGGGTGCCGAGGGAATATGATGAACATAGTCAAACAAGGCCTGGACCTTGGCTCTATCCGAAATCGCACCTATCGTAAGATCATTGGCCAAGTTGGCAATCGGTTCCGAGGTCACTTGAATGTTTTCTGTAGCTTTAAGGTAGGTGGCCATGCCATTGGGAACGGCCTTAAAATTTTCCGTTAATCCAAAAATCTGTTCCCTTCCCCTAAAGGAAAACGAATAGCTTATACTTTCGTAGGTGTTTTTCTCCCCGGTCTCCCAATGTCCCCTTAGGTTGCCTCCATCCGCATTTGTAGAAAACCACATGCTTTTGGGCATAACACTCTTTTGCCCTTTGATCTGCTGTCTTGCATTGTTCTTTGGCAAATAGGCCTTTATTAAGGTATGGGAGGTATCCGTCTTAAAAAAATAATGATAGGAGACTTGGTAGACTTCATCCGTTTCCTGGGCATCTTCCCCATTAGAGAGAAAATTGACTTTGTACGCAATGGAAACCAGCGCCATGATGGTGAGTCCACCGAGGATAAACTTAAAAAGGTTTGGGACACGCATAACAATTATTTTTTTAGATTTGGTACTAGAACAGGAAACTTTGAATTCACCCCACCCCCTCCAAGAAAAAAATCCTTGTCATGCACCAAAGCGAAAAGTCCGTTTGTGATAAAAGGATTTTTAATGAACTGTTCGATTTAAATGCAACCTCCCTACGCAACTACCTGTATTACCAATGTGGCGATTCACAGCAAGCCGAAGACCTGGTCCAAGAAGCCTTTATAAAATTGTGGAACAATTGCAAAAAGGTCGTATTTCAAAAAGCACGAGGTTTTTTATTTGCAGTGGCCAAAAATGCCTTCTACAACCAGGTGGAGCATCAAAAGGTAGTTTTGAAATACGCCAAGCGACCCCAAAAGACCAGCGATAACGAATCACCTGAATTTAAGTTGGAAGAAAAGGAGTTTATGGAGCGCCTACAAAAAGCTATTGCCGATTTACCTGAAGGGCAAAGGGAAGTTTTTTTATTGAACCGAATGGACCAAATGACCTATAGGGAAATTGCGGAGTTTTTAGGGGTTTCGCAAAAAGCCGTGGAAAAACGAATGCATAAAGCCTTAATAAAGCTGCGAAAAACAGTAAAAAATATTTAGGGGTAGGGTAAAATTAAAATCGCCTGTTTCCTAGATGTATGTGAAAAAATTATGTTCGAAGAAAAAGATGATACCATAATGGCGCGTTGGCTCGCTGGAGAGCTGACCGAAGCCGAACGCGCTGATTTTGAGGCATCGTCTGAAGCTGGGGAATACCAACGTTTGGTCAAGGGCATCGCTAACTTTGAAAAGCCCTATTTTGAGAAGGAAGTCCTTAGGGAACGTATTTGGAAGGGTATAGAAAATCAAAAAACAACAAAAGTTGTCCAAATACGACCTTTATATTATGCCATAGGAATTGCCGCTTCCATAGTATTGGTGTTTGGACTTTTCTTTAATCAAGTGAAGTACAGCACTGGGGTTGGAGAAAAAATGGTGGTCGACTTACCTGATGGTTCCCTGGTACATCTTAACGCAGCCTCCCAACTGACCCATCGACGTTTTTTCTGGAAGGACAACAAAACCGTCCATTTAAAGGGGGAAGGCTATTTTGCGGTTACCAAAGGGGATGGATTTAAAGTGAATACCTCCATCGGGAATGTCAGTGTATTGGGTACGCAATTCAATGTCAAAGCGAGAAAAACACAATTTGAATTATACTGTTATGAAGGTCGGGTGCGTTATGAAAATACATTTGAACAGCAGGATGTTTATTTAAATGCTGGTGATGCTATCCGGTTAAAAAATAACATCCTCTTGGAATTTCAACATACTGACCAAGGACCATTATGGCAAAATGGAAGAAGTCAGTTTTCCAATGCTGACCTTCGTATTGTGATGAACGAATTGCAATACCAATATGGCATATCGTTCACCTATGAACCCCAATTGATTCAAGGGCACTTTACGGGAACATTTGTACATAATGATTTGGATCTAGCTTTAAAATCAGTGTTTATCCCTATGGGAATTGCCTATGAACTTTCGGAAGACCAAAAAACCATTATCCTCAAGGCTCGCTAGTCCAGGTTACTATCTTGTTTTCTTTTTCGCCCTCATTCATTTTTTCAATGCCTACGGCCAAGAGGACCTCAAAATCAATTATAGGAATACCTCACTAAAATCGGTCTTGTTGGATTTGGAGGAAAGGACGGACTTTCTTTTCTCCTACTCGGACGAGACCGTAGCTAACAAAACCGTCAATAAAACCGCGGATACTATCGGTATTGAAGAACTTTTACAGTTTTTAGGTAGTACAACGGGGCTTGTCTTTGAACAAATTGGTGAAAATCAAATTATTATCAGTAGGCCGGACAATAGAACTTCGGTCTGTGGGTATTTATTTGATGGCATCGCCAAAACGCCGCTCCCCTACGCCACCATCATTATCAAAGGCACCACAAAAGGATATACCACGGATGAAAATGGCTACTTCTCCATTGAAAATGAAACCATAAGGGACGGTATTTTGGTACAATATATAGGCTATACCAGTCGCTTGTTGTTTGAAGCTGATTTTGACAAGGACAACTGTAAAAATTTATTTTTAAATCCGCAGGCGGAATCACTGAGCGAGGTCATTGTAAAATCCTACCTGATCAAGGGAATTGATAAGAATAGGGATGGATCCCTAACCTTAAAATCCAAAGAGCAAGGGATACTCCCAGGTTTGGTGGAATCTGATGTCCTTCAGTCTGCCCAATGGGCTCCAGGCATTACCAGCATCAATGAGACCGTATCGGACATTCAAATCCGTGGAGGGGCCGCTGACCAAAACCTCATATTGTATGATGGCATAAAAATGTATAACACCGGACATTTCTTTGGAATGATTTCGGTATTCAACCCCAACATCACTACGGACGCCACTATTTTTAAGGGAGGGGCCAGTCCCGAATACGGGGACCGTATCGCAGGGGTGGTGGATATTAAAGGGGAAACCCAAGTACCTGATAAAACCATAGTTGGGTTGGGATTGAACGGTACCCAGGCTGATGCTTATGTAAAGACAAGATTGGGTGAAACAGTTGGTCTTATCGTTTCGGGAAGACGTTCGTATGCCGATATTGACCCCTTGGGAACACCTACTTTTGACGCTATCTCAGAAAAAGTATTCCAAAATACCATTGTTGTCAATGATGCCAACGGACAGGTAGTGGATGATGAAGAAGATGAAGAAAGTCTGTTGGAAGGTGAAGAAGTCTTTTCATTCTATGATGCCAATGTAAAACTTATCATTAAACCCTCTAAAAACGATAGTATCTATTTTAGTGGATTGCTTACCAGTAATGATCTCAATTTTAGCTTACAGGACGATGAAAACCTATCGCGGGATATTTTGGTTACCGAAAACCAAGGTGCGAGTTTTGAATGGAGCGGCCTTAAAGGCAGTCGTTGGCACCACTCCCTCTCCGCTTACTTTTCCGACTATGAAAGCACCTACCGAAATCGATTTTTGGAAGAACAAAATATAGAAGAGGAAAACCTACGTAGTAATACCGTAACGGACTATGGTATGGATGCCCGTATTGGCTATGATTTCAATAGGAGCCATTCCATGGAAGTGGGCTATCAGGCGGCAAGAAACGAAGTGTTTTATCAACTCTTTAGGGATGAAAATGGTGATGACAATGAGCAAGAAGACTTGGAAGAGGGAGAGGGGGACGAAGATGAAGGCCCAATAGGCGTCCCAGAAAATGAGGAAGAGCGGGATTTTAATGAACGTTCCACAGCTAAGAACACCACACATTCCATTTATGGTGCTTATAGCTATCGCCCTCAAAATAGAGGTTTGGTCCGTATTGGCATACGGGCTTCCAACTTTCAAATCTTGGAGGAGTGGTTTTTTGAGCCGCGGCTGAATGTGGAGTATCCCGTTAGCCCATTTTTGCGATTAAAACTAACGGGCGAAAAGCGCTATCAGACCCTAAGCCAGTTGGTGGAATTTGATGATACCCGTCTACGATTGCAAAGTGGTATCTGGACCTTAACGGACAACGACCAATTCCCGGTACTGGAAAGCGATCAGTTCTCCGCTGGATTTTTGTTGGACATGAAGGGGTGGACCGTGGACGTGGATGCCTACCTCAAAAAAATAGATGGGCTAACCTCCTTCACCAATGGCTTTACAAGTGCTTCAGAAGAATACTCTCAAGGTACCAGTGATGTATTTGGGCTTGATTTCTTGGTGAAAAAGCAACTGGGG
>JBCBZA010000214.1:0-5400 GCA_039815575.1 Bacteroidota bacterium
ATGGAAAAAAGGGCATTATAATATGTTATCTTAACACTTTGGGAGTCTGGTCCCGATGACGAGAAATGAAGAGACTAACCCAAGAGTACAATGAATTATGACAATATCAAATAGTAAAACAAATAATACCCTCGTGATATTCTGCGCTACCAAGGGATGGGGTGGTATTGAAAAAAATGTAAGACTTCGAGCTAAATATTTTGGAGAAAATGGATATCAGGTTTACGTTGTCCTGCTAAAAAACAAATTCAAAGAACGCTTTGATGGTCTAAAAAATGTTCAAATTAAAAATGTCAATAAACGTGGGGGTGATCTAAACATTTTTGTTTTGATGAATTACGTGAAATTTTTGAAAAAAGTTAGACCCCATACAGTCTTTTGTCCCCTTAAACGTGACTGGTGGATGGTTACGGCCGCTGCTGCTATTGCCAAGGTCCCCAACAAAATATTGTATCTGGGAAATAGAAGAAAGGTTCGGAAAGGCTTAAAATATCACACGGTTTTCAGAACTTTAGAGGCCAAAATGATTGTGAACTGCCAGGCCTTAAAACGACACTTAACCACTACCACGGATTATTTTGATGAAACAAACATTTTTCAGATTTATACAGGTGTGGAGTTACCAAAACTAAAAGGGGATGCCATTGATTTTAGGAAAAGGCTGAATCTTAAAAAAAATACGGTAATTATAGGCTGTATTGGATGGCTTAATTACCGAAAAGGATTTGACTTATTACCGGATATTGCCAGGAAATTGCCCAGTAACTTTCACATCGTCCACGTGGGTAGCGGAGGATTTGATTTGGATATGGACAAGCTGATAGCAGACAACCAAGATGTTATGCCAAGGATTCATTTTTTGGGCTTTGAAAACAATATGGAAGCTTTCTGGAGAGGGATTGACATCTTTCTTTTAAGCTCTAGATCAGAGAGTTTGGCAAATGTTCTGAACGAAGCGATGAGCTTTGGAAAGCCTATTGTTGCTACAAAAGCACCGGGCAGTGATGAACTTTTGGGGGACAGTGAATATGGGATACTTACGGAGGTTGAAGACGTAGAAGCAATGGCACAAGGAATAAAAGATTTAGCAAATGGCGCCATCTCTTTTGACCCAAAGAGACAACGCGAAAGAATGGCCGGAGAGTTCAGTCTCAACCACATGATGAAAAGATATGAGGCCGTGTTCTTTCCTCAAAAATAGGTTAGATTCTTTTGGGGCATTTATTTAGCGCCTAACTTTGTTTTTCCATGAAAATGAACCAAAAAGCTGCCCTTAGCCATCCTATTTTTAAAATTCTGGGAGAAGTGGCAGACGAATTGCATATTGATGCTTATGTCATCGGCGGTTTTGTACGTGACTATTTTCTTGATAGAAATAGACCCAAGGATATTGATATTGTAGCTGTTGGCAGTGGAATTACCTTTGCAAAAAAGGTGGCTACCCGCTTAAAGGGAAATCCTGAAATTACAGTATTCAAAAACTTTGGTACTGCAATGATAAAGCATAAAGGGCTCGAGTTGGAGTTTGTGGGTGCCAGAAAAGAAAGTTACCAAAGGGACAGCAGAAAACCCATTGTTGAAGACGGTACTTTAGAGGACGACCAAAATAGAAGGGACTTTACCATTAATGCTCTCGCCATTGGTCTAAACCAAAAAAATTACGGCAATCTTCTGGATCCCTTTAATGGCCTTTTGGATTTAGAAAGAAAAATTATTAGGACTCCACTGCAGCCTTCGATTACCTATTCCGATGATCCTTTACGAATGCTTCGCGCTATCCGTTTTGCAACACAATTGGAATTTGAGATAGCCCTAAGTTCGCAACGGGCAATATTAGAAAACAAAGAAAGAATCAAGATTGTTTCCAAAGAACGAATAGTAGCTGAGATCCATAGAAATAAAGCCAGAGGGGTTTCAAGACGTCCGATTAAAACTACATTTGTCACCATTGTTCTATCAAGAGCACCGAACTTTTAGCCTACATTTTTCCAGAGTTAAAAGCCCTGCAAGGAATAGAGGAAGTAGAAGGACAAAGGCATAAAGACAACTTTTGGCATACCCTGGAGGTAGTGGACAACATCGCTAAAACTACCGATGACCTTTGGTTACGATGGGCCGCCCTGTTACATGATATTGGAAAAGCTCCCACCAAAAAATTCCATAAAAAAATTGGGTGGACATTTCATGGGCATGAATTTGTGGGAAGTAAAATGGTTTACCGATTATTCAAAAGGCTTAAAATGCCCTTGAATGATAAGATGAAGTTTGTCCAGAAACTGGTTTTGTTAAGTTCCAGGCCCATTATCCTTTCTGAGCAACATGTTACGGATTCCGCCGTCCGCAGATTGGTTTTTGATGCAGGCAATCATGTTGAAGATTTAATGATCTTATGCGAAGCGGACATTACAACCAAGAACCCAAAAAAGCAAAGACGCTATCTAAACAACTTTAAACTGGTACGTCAAAAAATCCAAGAAGTAGAAGAGCGTGACCGTATAAGAAATTTCCAACCCCCTATTACAGGCGAGGTCATTATGAAGACGTTCAATCTAAAACCCTCCAAGGAAATTGGCATCATTAAGGAAGCTATTAAAGAGGCTATATTGGAAGGGGAAATCCCTAATGAATATGACGCCGCCCATCAATTTATGATTAAAAAGGGAGAAGAATTGGGATTGACTACTGGAGGTTAAATTTTAGATAATATAATGGACACGGTCAATCAAAACTGCTTCTTTTTTTAGGGTTCTATCGTATTTTTGTATGACGATTGATTATGCAGAAATTTTTTTTAAGAACCGCAAAATTTTCCCTAATTCTGATCTACTTGGTCATTATTGCGGGTTCCGTAGTACGAATGACCGGAAGTGGAATGGGATGTCCAGACTGGCCAAAATGCTTTGGGTACTACATTCCCCCAACCCACATAGAAACCTTGCAATGGCAGCCCAGTCGAGAGTTTAAAAAGGGACAAGTAATCATTATAGAGGAAAAACTCTTTACCGCCAAGTCCAATTTTTTGACAGGCCAGGAAATTACCTTGGATAATTGGAAACGGTATGAAAAACATAACTACGCTGTTTTTAATGTATGGCATACATGGATAGAATACATCAACCGGCTAGTAACGGTTGTTTTGGGAATTCCAATGCTTCTCCTACTCGTCCTGTCCTTCTTTCTTTACAAAAAAGACAAGTTCCTTACTATGATGACAATAGCCACCATAGTCACCTTAGGAATCCAGGCAATTCTAGGTAAAATAGTGGTGGACACCCATTTAAAGGCTGGAATGATTACCGTTCATATGTTCTTCGCCTTCCTATTACTGGCCTTTGTATTGATCCTTATTTATCGGGCAAAACAAAAGGCAACATCACTGTTATTGGATACGCTTACAAGAAATCTGATTATTACAGCAGCCCTAATAACACTCTTACAGGTACTATTGGGCACCCAAGTAAGGGAATATGTAGACCATCAAATCGATCTATTGGGTTATGACTCAAAAAAGCTTTGGTTAAGGGACGCCCCATTTAAATTTTATTTACACCGTTCCTTTTCCATAGGGATAGTGCTACTGAACCTATACCTTTTGAACCGTGTTCTAAAAAGGACGCAAGACTACGTTAGGCCAAAATGGGCATTCGTTCTTATTTTGCTGTCCGTGGTCACTGGAATAGCCATGTATTATTTCGATTTTCCATTCTCCTCCCAGCCACTGCACTTAGTATTGGCCGCTTTGCTTTTTGGAGTGCAATTTTATATGGTTCTTGAAACAGGAAAAAGAAACAAATCTTCGTAACTTTACCCGCTTTTTGCTTTAAGAAATGATATATAAAGTCAGGGTAATTCTAGATGCTGAAGATGACATTTTCAGGGACATTGAGATTGAAGAATCCAATACTCTGGAAGAATTTCATAATGCCATTACGCAAGCTTTTGGATTTATGGGAAATGAAATGGCCTCTTTTTATACCTGTGATGAAAAATGGAACCAAGATGAAGAAATAGCACTTTTTGAAATGGGTGAAAATGGTTCTGATGTTCGTTTGATGAACGAAACTTCACTTGATGACGTCCTTTCCGAGCAAAGCCCAAAAATGATTTATGTGTACGATTTTCTAAGCATGTGGACCTTTTTTGTAGAACTAGCGGATATTACCGAAAAAGAGGATGGTAGAAGCTATCCGAATTTACTGTTCAGCTTTGGGGAACTGCCCGACTCCCCACCAGACAAGAAATTTGAGTCCGAACCTTCTTTGGATTTTGATGATACCATAGGAAACTATGAAGATTTGGACTTCGATGAAAATTGGAACTGATCGTTATAGAAGATAAATCTTTGCAAATCCCAAAAGAACAATCCGATTCGTTAAACTTGCGTCTCCCAAACCAGTTCATTTGTAAATGACCCTATATGAAGGTCCTTTTAACTTTTAACCCTTAATAGACCCATGCTCAACTTATATTCTGCTCAAATTGAACATCTTTCCCTACATCGGGTCGGAAATAAAAGTAGAAACGAGTCCATATTTTTCTCCGAGCGACCGTATGACTTAAATGATGAAATTTCGGCATTGCTCAAGGAATTCTTTTTCAAGCCTTTTAGGGAAAAAGAAGAAAACTATTTCAGGCTTTGGAACGATGTGGATGTTGAGTTCAATGAGATTTACAAGGCCGCGGCAACAGTTTTCCAGGACCCTACCCAAACGCACACGGTATCCAAACAAATGACCGCCCATCTTTTTGAACAATCCAATCATCCTCATATCAAAAACGGTGAAGTGTATGTTGCCTACTTTTCAGATGTCCTAATGGATAATGAAAAAGTAAACGCCGTAGGTATATTCAAAAGTGAATTAAAGCACGATTTTCTTGAATTTGAGGAACAATCACAGAACCTAGAAATCCTGGTCAGACAGGGCATTAATGTCAATAAATTAGATAAGGGATGCCTCATTTTTAATATAGAAAAGGAAAATGGGTTTAAGGTTTTGTCCGTGGATAGTAATCGTTATGATACCAAGTATTGGTTAGAAAACTTTCTAGGGGCAGCACCACTGACCGATGAAAATTTCTATACCAAAAACTATTTAAAATTTTGTCAGGGTTTTGCAAAAGATGTGGTTCTACCTGCTGAAGACAAACAGCAAGAAGTGCTGTTCATGAACCGCGCAGTAAATCACTTTGCAAAAAACGATGCCTTTGAAGAGACCAGTTTCTTGAACGAGGTAATGGAGAATCCAGAATTGATACCGGAGTTTAAGCACTATAAAGTAGAAAAAGGCCCTAAATATAGTGTTGAGGACGTCTCCAACTTTGATATTGCCAACAAAGCGGTATCGGATGCCAGAAAAAAGATAAAAAACGTAATTAAGCCAGTGGCTTGATTTCTATCCA
>JBCBZA010000212.1:0-5624 GCA_039815575.1 Bacteroidota bacterium
AGAATGATAGCCCCTGCCAAAAAAAAACCTTTAATCATATAGTTCAATAAAACCAATAATAGCATTGTCGACCATGTGTATGTGGTAAATCCCAGGTCAAAGTATTTTTGAACGGACGAAGTGATCAAAACATACCCGACTGCTGCCAGATAAAAGATAAGGAGAAAGGAGTATAACCTTTTGTTATTAGGGTTTTCATCCATTTTTTGCGCTTCTTATTTTTAACTGAATCAAAAAATTCTCTCTATAATTTTTACTCAAGGAAAAACTTTTTCCATCTTTCATTATAATACTGTATTCCCCCATTCCTTCACTTACAATTTTAGTTATTCGTTCTTTATGGATGATTGTGGACCTACTAATTCTAAGAAAATTGTTATCCAGTATTTTGATAAAATCACTCATCGAAATTCGATAGAGGTGTTTTTTATTATCCTTAGTAAAAATTTCAGCATAATAGGTGGAGGATATGATGTACTTGATTTCTGTGACGGGAACAAAGTAATAGTTGTTCCTTTTTTTGATCACAACATTTTCAATGGCGTTTTTCCCATTTTTGAACAATGTATCATTCTTCTTTATAAAATGTATTAAGCGCTCTATTTTCTCTTTGCTCGTTTTCTTGACCCGCGATATGGACTCATAAAACCTATCATCTTTATAGGGCTTTAGTAAAAAATCTATCGCCCTTACTTCAAAAGCATGAATTGCGAATTGATCATATGCAGTAATGAAAATTATTTGCGGTCGGTCAACGCCGGGAATTCTTAGCAAAACATCAAACCCTGTCATATCCGTCATTTGTATGTCCAATAGCACTAAGTCAAATTCGTTGTCCAATAGGAGTTTTATAGCCTCTTGGCCCGAACTGGCTTCTACAATGTCCTCAACATCTTCAAGCTTCTCCAACAAGTCTATCGCCCTTTTCCTGGCCAAAATCTCGTCATCAACTACTAGAATCTTCATACAAATGATCTAATTCCTATTCAGCAATCCTCAATTTAGTATTTAAATCAAAAGTGGGCCAATACTGACCCACTTTCTTTAATCAATCATCCCATCGGGATATATGCAAACAACGTTTAAACAGTTTATATATCTAAAGGTTTACAAATCATTCATTTACTATTTATTTTAGCCTACGGTTCTTTAAACCCGTTTTATAAAAAGTCAATTATCAACTAAACGGATATGAAGGGTGTTTATCAATTTTTTGGCTTTTTATTGTACAGCTTACTAGCTATGACCCCAGCAGCAACTTGACTGCCCTTCAAAGATGGATGAAAGCCATCTGTGCCGTAATATGAAAAGTCCCCTGATTTATCAAAGTGATTTTTCCATACCTCACCTACGGGACAAAGAATAGAGTTCGTATTTAGGGACGCCTCCCTATAATTATCAATTACCCCCGGAAAAGTATGGTAATACGATAATGACGGCCAAACCATAAAATAGACCAGCTCTGTACCATTTGAACTGCACAACTCACTAAACTTTTCACCATACTCCAATAGGACCTGTCTTCCCCAAGGCTGGGAAGAGGGCCCTTGTTGTATAATAAGATAATCATAGGTTCCATTTATTATGAGTTCCTGAACCTGCCCTTCTGCCCAATGATCCAATATCGCATAATTGGGCTTTGCCAGCATATCAGTGTTTACCTTATACCCCTTTTTGACAGCTTCATTTTCAACAAGCTTCGGCAAGTCATTGAAATAAGTAAGACTGTTTCCAACAAATAGTATGGCACTATCACCATTAGGAAAGGAAGTTTCCCCTTCTTCTTCATTATTTTGTTCCGTACTACCGTTTGAGGTCGGGGGAAGCCCATTTTCTTCCGAAATTGATTCTGATACTGGGGCAGATATCTCAGATCCGTCCTGGGCACTACAACCTAGCAATGCAATGGAGATTATGGAGAAAATCAATTTTTTCATTTCAAAGATTTTGTATGAATTAAAAGATTTAAACCTTCCTATTGATCGGAAAAATATATATTCCCTATTTTTTGATATTAACTAGCTAAAAAATGGGGGAATCTTACGTAGTATCTTTAAAAATCAACCTACAAAAGGTGGTCTGGTCCGTCCATTGATTGATCCCTAATTTTGTGGAACAAAGGTCCATTCTTCTTTTTATAAGTAGAAAGCTATTTGGTTATCCTGTATTTAAATCCTAGCTAATCCTTGAAACGTTCTTAAAATGGTTTCCCTTTCGGCTCAAAGGATCTCCTACCTATAAAAAAGCACTGAAAACAGCAGAAGAACCTTCAATCATCAAGATTCCCTGCGCTCGGCAAAGGTCCAATACCTCAATTTTTTTACTCCTGATTTTCAGTCAACTATCGGTAAAAACATTGATTTTCCTCGACGAAGTGCACTTCTGTGTCGACCAATAGCAAAACCTATGAATTTTTCATAGGGGATTCCAGAGAAGCTTTGTGGAACTTTGTACAAGTTAAACGTCCTAAATCTTACAATATGATACGTACAGCTACAATTTTTATGATAGGGGCATTCTTGCTACATGTTGGGGCTACAGAAGTTGTAGCCCAAGGGGATGCCAATCCAAGGCCCATTTTTGGGGATAAGGAAGCCACCCAACGAATTGATGATTATCTCAATCTATTAAACCAAGGATATTCAGAACTCGAAATTTTCCAGGATTTGGGAAATGCCAACCTGCTTAGTGAAAACTATGAGTCTGCAGCATTTTGGTACGAACGTCTCTTGGAAAACACTGTTGATGAAGCACAACACAGACGTTTTCAGAAGCGTTTGGCCTATGCGAGCGCCAAGGTAATGGGAAAGCTTAAAAATGATAAAACGGACTGGTCCACGGTCGTCATGGATGATTATAAGACTCCAGGCCCGTCCCAATATGCGATGAACGTATCTACGGTGATGGCATCTAGTGAAACCAACCTTGAGAATACCAACCATGGCATTGTATCCAGCGAAGGTACTTACGCTCCTAAATTGACCATAACTGCTAATGGAAGAGTGGCTTTCTTTAGCAAGGCAGTGGCACAAAAACCGGAAACCGGAATATTTTCCAAAAAAGAAATCGTCTACGAAATCTATAGGGCGGAAAATATCAGCGGCAAATGGAAGAATATTAAAAAGGTAGACGTTTGCCCTAAGTATTATTCCGCAAAACATCCTACCGTTTCGCAGGATGGGACACAATTATTTTTTGCTTCCAATATGCCTGGAACGTATGGCAAATATGACATTTATGTATCAGAAATTAAGTCTGATGGTAGTTTTGGGCAGCCCAAGAACTTGGGAGCCAAGGTGAATACCAGAAAAGATGATATGTATCCTAGTTTAGTCAATGGTTCTACCTTGGTGTTTGCTTCCAATGGAAGAAAAGGACAAGGTGGCCTAGATCTCTTTGCCGTAACCGTAAAAGGGAATCGATTGGGTAAATCAAAAAACTTGGGAGATAGGATCAATAGTCGATATGACGACTTTGCCCTCACATTTTCTCCCAGTAAGGGAATGGGCTTTGTATTGTCCAACCGTGGTGATCAAGAAACCGTGGCCCAATATGCCTTCGCTCCAAAAGAAAGCAATCTTGCAAATGTTGAAAAGGATGACCAGAAGCTATGGAACGCCTTGAATGATGAAAACAAAACCGAATATTCCTCTACTGTTTTTGAAGACCAGTAAGAGAGAATAAGCCCACCCAAGAACGACCTTTATAAAAGGAACCATCCTTTGTTGAACCCTTTAGTTTCACTTTAACCCCGAAAAGATGGACTTACCAAAGAATTATACAAATAGAATATTAGGTTTGCTATTGGGAACCCTTTTGATATCAAGTATCCTAAGCTCCCAAGAACAAACAGCGCAAAACACACGAGACCCTTTTCACAATCAGTTGTTTTTCAACCGGTTCTTAATTAATCCTACGTTCTCATTGGTACGGGAAAACAAATCATACCTCAATGTATTGTTACGTAACCAATATGCAGGTTTTGAAGATAACAATCAAAACTATTTTTTGGGCTTTAGCAATAAGTTGGATGAAAATACGGCATTAGGGCTAGGGATATATGGTCAATGGTCCGGTGTTATTCAAGAATTTGGCTTTCATGCCAACTATGCCACTGCAGTGAAATTGGGAGAAAAAGGTGCCCTTTCTTTTGGTGCAAATGTAAATTATCAAAGTCAAGGTTTGGATAGGAACCGTGTCGTTGTCAATGAAGAAGATCCCCTTTTGGACGAAGTGGAAAAGGTTAACTCCCTTGGCATAGAACCGGGACTCAATTTATCCCTAGGGAAATGGGATTTTGGAATGTATTTTACCAATCTGGTCCGATACAATCAAACTAGTGAGGAATTGGTCACTAATTTTGGGTTGGACCACATAAGGTCTCAAGTACAATTCACGCATACTTTTAAAAGAACGGTGGGAATTTTGGAAGATGCCAGGCTTATTCCCCTTGTCCAACTTGGACAAGATCTCAACCAAGAATGGTCCGTGACAGGTTCCCTTTTGATGGATGTGCCCAAATTGGGATGGTTACAGGCCAGTTATGACCAACGTTATGGGGTTTCTTCCGGTCTTGGGTTCAATTTGAACAAAAGGCTATCGTTAGGATACCTCATGGAAAAGAGTCCCAGTGAACAAGGGGAGAATCTAGGATGGAACCACGAACTCTCTTTGGCCTATACCATGAACGATGAACTACGGGGAACGGGGATCAATGTACAGTTAGCTTCCAATGAAGAAGATGCACGTATCGATGAAATCGTCAGTAACTATGAGCAACAATTGGACGATTTAAAAGAGAAAATGGGTGCCGCAGCTGTTGCCTTTGATGAGGCCAGTTTAGCTCACCAGAATAGAATGCTTATTGATGAGTTGATTTTAAGGCAAGATTCCATGGAACAACTCAGAAATCAAATGTTTGAACGACGCTTTGAACGCATGGTCAGACTGCTAAGAAAGGAGATGAAGGGCGCCGATGAGGATAACAACGCAAACTCAAGGGCACAATTTGGAAGCGTACAAACGGCCATAGCTGCAGCACAACAAGAAAAAACACCAAAAAACAGAACAGAAAGGTTTAAGGATTTCAATGAAATTCCCATAAAGGCTAAAAATCGGTCAGAAGCTATCGGGGTTAATTCAGGTTTCTACTTAATTGCCAATGTATTTAAAAACAAGTCCAATCTGAAATTATTTATGCAGGATTTGTCCAAAAAGGGTTTGGAGGCAAGGCAATTTTATAATAAGGAAAACGGGTTACATTATGTCTATCTGGCCGATTTTAACTCTAAAGATGATGCCGATGTTGCCATTGTATCCAATTTAGGAGGTTCCTATAAAGAGGATAAATGGATTATGGAAGTGTACAACACAGCGCAGACTGCAGACATCAATTTTGAAATGGAATAAGACACTTCATTAACTCATGCCTACAAAAGGCAAATGCTACCATGGCCATTGTCCCGTTTTACTGGGCAGTGGCTTTTTTATTTTAATTACTTATAATCCCAATCTTTCGGGCACGGGCTACACCATGATCTGAGAAACCATCTTTCTTATGATTGTCCAGGTTTACATGAGTTAAACAAGACTCTCTACTCTTCTATTTTTTGTTTAACAGATAC
>JBCBZA010000257.1:0-3182 GCA_039815575.1 Bacteroidota bacterium
AAACCAATCCCAAGTCTTTTTTTAATCAAATAACATTTGAAAAATACGTTGAAAATGAGATTGAATTGTACTCTGGAATCGATCGACTTGATAATCCAGTAGAAATCTACTACGATAGAACAATTAAACAGATTAGAATTATAGAGTTTCCAAACATGATGGACACAACAGAGGTAATCAAAATAGAGTATAAAAAATGGATGGAAAGTGATTATGGAAAACTTGCAAAAAAGATTGAAATTATTCAAGCAAAAAAGGATACTTTCAATTTCGATTTTAAAACAGTTGAAATAAACAAAAAATAATACTGGTTACAACATTGGCTATAATTCACCAACCCAAGAGTGGTCTGGCGGGTTGCTACACTCGTGCTAACTTTAAACTGATTAACCAATAACGGCTGGATTTCAACAGATAATTTCCTTTGGAAATCGTCGCAACGAAATCACGGCCGGAGCGTTACAAAACATTATGAAAAAAAGCAAAATACTATTTATAGTTCTTTCACTGATATTCTCAACTCACGTTCAAGGACAAACCTCAGCAAAAGAATACGAAACTGACTATATAGTTGATTTGAAGGGTATCAGACTAAATTGTAAAATTGTGAAAATCAAAAATGGCAAGGTCAAATATCGTTTGTTTAAAAGATCACAGCCTTTTCTTAAGCATATGACCTATTTGAAAGAAATATATATCGATGAAAATAGTGAAATACATGATAATTGGGAGAATAAAATTAATCAACCCAGGGAAGGGTTCTCAAACGTTTATGTTTATTCAATTTATTGGCCGGGAGCTCCATTACACTATAATGGGAAAAAGCTTGTTAATGTTAAAGTAGGTAGATACTTTTTACATGAAATAGAAAATGGCAAAGAGCATGTATATTATGTGAAGAATAATAAAGAAGATGAAAAAATCAAATTAAACCCAAAAAACACTAATACTTACTTTATCCATTCAAAACTTAATGGCAATGATGCCCAACCAATTATGGGGCCAAGTGGGCAATCTATAGGTGGGATTAAGAACGGCATAATACTCAAATTAAAACAGGACAAAATGTCTGAGTACGCTATTAAATCAATGTCGAAACAAGTTATTTTAAAGTAACTTTTTGTAACACTATGTAGAATTAATTGCGGTCGGATTTCCCAAAATGTAAATCCTTGCAATTAACTATCTTCGGTACAGGCGGACATTTTCCGTTGGAAAGTCCGCAACTGATTATACAGAAGATCATTGGCAAAAATTAAGACTATGAAAGCATATCCAACAATTTTAGCCTCAGTTCTTATTTGGACAGCATCTTTTGGGCAGGAACAAAAGACAAAAAGAGCAAGAGATTTAGGAATCCCATTTAATGGAATAACAGGAGAGCTTAATAATATAACGGATGTGCCAGGTGTTCTTGTTGGATATAAAACACTTATTGAAGGAGAAGGCGTACTCATTGAAGGAAAAGGTCCTGTTAGAACAGGAGTTACCGTTGTGGTACCGGCCGGCAAAGACCAACGGAAAGCCATCCCTGCGGCTATGTTTTCTCACAATGGAGATGGTGAATTAACAGGTTCGCACTTTGTGAATGACTACGGATTTCTTCCCTGTGCAATTATCGGAATAACCAATACAAATAGTGTCGGAATAGTAAGAGATGCCATTGGTGAATGGCAAATAAAAAATTTTGATAAGCTGGGCGCTGAAGATTATAGATTTGGATTACCTGTTGTAGGCGAAACTTACGATGGCGGTTTTAATGACATTAACGGACTACACGTGACCAAAGAACATGTTTTTGAAGCTATTGATTCTTCCCGCTCTGGAATCATAGAGGAAGGCAACGTGGGCGGTGGCACCGGGATGTGGCTCTATGGTTTTAAAGGAGGTACGGGTACCGCTTCCAGAGTGGTTGAGATTGATTCTGTTAAATATACCGTTGGGGTTTTGACACAAGCCAATTTTGGATACCGTGAAGATTTAATGGTGGCGGGTGTTCCAGTTGGCCAACTAATTACCGATTTGCAACCGGTATTCAATGAACCAAAACAAGATGGTTCTATCATTGTTATCGTTGCAACAGATGCGCCACTTTTGCCCATTCATTTAAAACAAGTTGCGAAAAGGGTCCCCAACGGAGTAGCGCGTACAGGAGGATTTGCAGGTAACGGGTCAGGAGATATTTTTCTAGCCTTCTCGACGCACCAACCCATTTTCAATGAGAGTTATTCAAAAATGAGCCTTTCGGTTTTACCAAAATGGCAATTGGACCCAATTTACAAAGCTACCGTTCAAGCTACCGAAGAAGCGATAATTAATGCATTGATAGCGGCTAAAACCCTAAAAGGGGCAAATGAAAACATTATGTTTGAATGTCCTGAAGACAGGCTCATCGAGATTTTGAAAGAATATAACCGAATAAAGGATTAACTTCTGCCAACAACTTATGTAGCTTATGGCCGGTTAACGATTGCCAGCAAGGTTTTCGCGTCGTAGCCAACTTTGGTTTCGGTGGAAAGGAAAGTGCTTCAAAACCGTCACAAGCCATATGCAAACCGTTGTGGGTAATTTAAACACACCAATGAATAAACTGACTGCAATCACACTTTGCTTATTTGTCTTGATGAGCTGTAATTGGAAAAATCCTAGACAAATTGTACCTGATTCGCTCGAAATTCAAATGGATTCTTTATTCTCAGAATTCGATAATTTGAATTCCCCTGGTTACGCAATAGGAATTTCCAAAAATGGGGATACTAGATACAAGAATGGATACGGAGCGGCAAATTTGGATTACAATATTCCTATAGAAACTAATTCGGCTTTTAGTATTGCTTCAGTTTCAAAACAATTTACTGCCGCTTGCATAGCTTTATTAATTATAGAAGAAAAAATAACATTAGAAACGATAGTTTCCAATGTTATACCGGAGCTTAAAAAATATTCTGACACTCTTCGCATTAAGCACCTTATCTATAATACAAGTGGACTTCAAGATTACAATAGACTGAAAAGAAAGAGTGGAAAATCTTGGGTGACATTTAACTACTTTGATATTGAAGAATGTATCAATACTTCAATTTCAGAAGATAGCTTACTCTTTAAACCAGGAGAGCAATGGGACTACAGTAATGTCAATTTTATGCTGTTAACCAAAATTGTAGAAAAGGTAAGTGGGCAAT
>JBCBZA010000011.1:0-41122 GCA_039815575.1 Bacteroidota bacterium
GACGACATCTTAATAGTTAGAAAAGGATGGCTAACGGATAGCTACTACGCCAATATTATTTTTTGGGATGGGACGGGATGGTACACCCCCAGCACCTATTTGTTGAACGGCACAAAGAGGTCCCAATTATTACAAGGTGGTATCATTCAGGAAGCCCCTATTCAACTTAAGGATTTAAAAAGCTTTAAAGGTTTTCAATTGATTAATGCCATGTTGGATTTTAAACCAGGTGTTTTTTTGTCCATAGATAACATCAAAATGTAACCATTTATTTAAATCGAACAATTTGTATCTTGAGACCAATGAACCGTACCGAAAAATGGTCTTAAGATTTACCAACTCAAAAAGCCTTTTGTTTTTGATCAGTTTTGCGCTATTGGTTTCATGCCATCAAAAACAAAAAGGTGACAAAACCGCTTCTGGAAGTAAGAAAGGAAATAAGGAAAATATTGAAGCGATAACCCTTTTAGGGGATACGTTGCGAACCCCACCAATCAAAGGAGGGAAGTCCAAAGATAATTATGAAACAGCTCTTAAGGCATATAAAAAATACCCTGATAGTGCTGAAACTTTAGTTTGGTATGGGCGAAGAACAGCCTATTTAGGACATTTTCAAAGAGCCATTGCCATTTATTCCGAAGGGATTCAAAAATTTCCAGAAGATGCACGATTGTACCGCCATCGCGGACATCGATATATTTCCACTCGGCAATACGATAAGGCCATTATTGATTTTAAGAAAGCAGCGGATTTGCTTCATGGCCTGCCGGATCAAACGGAACCCGATGGCCTACCAAACTCCAGAAATATCCCCATTAGTACCCTTAAAGGTAATATCTGGTACCACCTTGGATTGGCCTACTATCTAAAAGGGAATATGAAAAAGGCGTTGGCCGCCTATCAAAAAAGGGAGGTTACCAACACCTACGACGATAACTTGGTCTCTGGCGGTCACTGGTTGTTCATGATCCTAAAACGATTGGGAAGGGATAGTGAAGCCCTTTTGGAAATCGCCGATGTAGACAAAAACATGGATATTATTGAAAACACGAGATACTACGAAATGTGTTTGTTTTACAAGGGGTTATTAAAAGAAACTGAACTAAAAATGATTGGTGATGGTTCTTCCTCTGATGATGTCTATTACTATGGCTTGGGCAATTGGAACTTGTACGAAAATAAGGACACCCTAAAAGCGAAACGTTTGTACAAAAAATTGCTTGAAGACGGCAATCCCTATTCTTTTGCCTATTTGGCGGCAGAAGTAGATTGGAAAAGGCTTTTTGAATGAGTTTGCAGGGTTTTCAAACCCTAAAGCTTTCTAAATCCATCATTGTCCTTTACTCAAAAACCCTACTTTTGAAACAAAATATCTCCATTTGAATAAGTACATTATTTTATTGTTTGTCCTTCCCATTATAAGCGTTTTTGGACAGGAAACCGAAGGGAGACAGATCAATATCATTTATGGGGCCAACTTCACAAAAGATGAAGAAAAATTTCCAGGGGCCTCTATATTTAGTAAGGACAGTGAACGCCAAGTACAATTTGAACATCAAGGAGCAGATATATGGTGCGACGTAGCAATATTCTACTCGAAAGAAAAAAAATTAAAGGCGATAGGTAACGTTCGTTTGCAGCAAGGGGATTCGGTTGAAATGAACAGTGGTAAACTAGATTATGACGGTAATACGAAACTTGCTAGGGCTTGGGAAAATGTGGACCTCACTGACAATCAGATGCGGTTGACTACGGACACCTTATACTTTGATAGGGAAAAACAACAATCTTTTTATAATTCTGGTGGAAAAGTAGTGGATTCATTAAATGTTTTGACCAGTATTGTAGGGACCTATTTTATGGAAATAAAAAAGGTACAATTTCAGGATAGTGTCCACATAGATAATCCGGATTATATCATTGACTCAGAACAAATACACTATTACCGGGAGTCTAAAAACGCGTACATGTATGGTCCATCGACCATCGTTGGGGAAGAGTATACTATCTATTGCGAAAGGGGATTCTATGATACAAAGATAGAGCAAGGGTATGGCGTAAAAAACACCAAAATTAACTACAGTGACAGAATCATTGAGGGGGATAGTGTATATTTTGATAAAACCACATCGTTTGCCTCTGCTACCAATAATATAAAAGTGACGGATACCGTAAATAACGGTGTGATTCGTGCGCATTATGCCGAGGTTTTTAAGGAAAAAGATTCCGTTTTTGCCACCAAACGGGCAGTTGCGATAAGCCTTGTGCAACAAGATTCACTATACATCCATGGAGATACCCTAATGGTTACTGGGCCAACTGAAAATCGTAATCTAAGGGCGTTCAGAAATGCGAAATTTTTTAAAGTCGACTTAAGTGGAAAATGTGATTCGATCCACTCCTCGGAAAAAACGGGAATTACAAAATTGATTACAAGTCCAATTCTATGGAATGTTGACAATCAAATGACAGGGGATAGTATTCACCTCATTAGTGATTTGGAAACTGAAAAGTTAGACTCCCTCAGGGTCATTGACAATGCATTTATCATTGCATTCGATACCATTGGGAAACAAGGTTACAACCAGGCCAAAGGCAAAGATTTGTTTGGAAAGTTCATTGAAAATGAGCTAAAGATAGTTGACCTTGTAAAAAATACGGAGGTCATTTACTATCTGTACAATGACGAAAATGAACTGATTGGAATTGACAAAACCATTTGCAGCAAAATACGACTGGAAATGGCCAACAATGACATTGAGGACATTACCTTTTTTATTGATCCGGCAGGAGATATTTACCCAGAGGAAGATTGGCCCTTTGAAACCAAGAAGTTAAAAGGTTTTGTCTGGCGGGGCGATGAACGTATCATGACCAAAGATGAAATTTTCGATGAGGATGATAACAATATCGAGTTGGTTGGCATTCGAGGAATTGATGCCCCCATTGATATCGACGCAGAAGAACGGGAACGGAACGGAGAAGGAAATTCTAAATCGCAAATTCCAAAATCCAATAATAATGGGACGAGACCAAAACCCACGACTTTAAAAAAAATACAAAGTGATCAGTGAACAATACCTCCAACCCCAATTCTGATTACTGACTACTGACTACTGAAATTGAAAAAGGACTTTCTTAAATATCAGGCACAGACCACACCACATCCATTGGCCCTTGAAATCTCCAAGGCCAAAGGAAGCTATGTATATGACTCCAAGGGAAATGCCCATTTGGATTTTGTTGCAGGTATATCGGCTTGTGGTTTGGGACATGGCCATCCTAAGATTGTCAAAGCTATTAAGGAACAATCCCAGAGATACTTGCATGTCATGGTATATGGGGAATACATCCAAAAACCAGCCGTGGAATACGCGAAACTTTTGGCTACAAAACTCCCTGCTCCCCTTGAGACGACATATTTGGTCAATTCTGGGACAGAAGCCATTGAAGGGGCCATAAAACTAGCCCGCAGGGCTACCAGACGTTCGCAGATCGTGGCCGCCCGTAATGCCTATCACGGGAATACCATGGGAAGTCTGAGCCTAATGAGTTTTGAAGAACGTAAGAGTGCGTTCAGGCCATTAATACCCGATGTTCATTTTATTGGTTTCAACAACAAGAAGGACTTACCAAAAATTACTGAAAAAACCGCTGCGGTGGTTTTAGAAACCATACAGGGAGGGGCTGGTTTTATTTTGCCGGAAGACGGGTATTTAAAGGCCGTAAGACAACGCTGTGATGAAGTGGGAGCACTCTTGGTTTTGGACGAAATTCAACCTGGTTTTGGGAGGACCGGTAAATTATTTGCTTTTGAACACTATGACTGTTTACCTGATATTTTAGTTCTAGGAAAAGCAATGGCTTCTGGACTTCCCTGTGGCGCCTTTATCGCATCCTACAAGCACATGGCCATGCTCAAAGAGCATCCTAAACTAGGGCATATTACCACATTTGGTGGCAATCCTGTCATCGCAGCTGCCAGTTTGGCCACATTAAAAGAATTGACTGATACACAACTTGTTCCGTCTACTTTCAACAAAGAAACACTCTTTAGGTCGCTTTTGGTACATCCTTTGATTAATGAAATACGTGGGAAAGGGTTGATGTTGGCCATAATACTTAAAAGCGCGGAAATAGCCAATAAATTAGTACTTGAATCGGCTAAGGCCCATTTGATTCTATTCTGGTTATTGTTTGAACCCCGCGCCGTTAGAATTACGCCTCCTTTAACCATTTCTGAAGAGGAAATTAAACTTGGATGCAAAAAAATAGTCGGTATTTTAGATCAAATCCAAAAGTCCTGTTAACTACTTTGTTGATAACAAACCCAAATCTTGGACTTAATTCAGCTCATTTTACGGCTAATTTTAAGTCCATAGTTAAACAAACCCGTTTCTATGGCGTTAGACCCTAACGAAAATCCGGAAAAGTCCATCCTTAAATTTGAATCCATGCTCAAGACAGATGATGTCTATTTCTTTGATGCGGAAGATTTTGAGGAAATCATTCACCATTATTTGAATCAAGGAAAGGTTGCTCTTGGAAAAAAGGCCATTCAAATAGGCCTTGAACAACATCCCCATGCGGCCGAACTCAAATTGCTCAAAGTTGAGGTGTTGGTGTTTGAAGATAATTTTTTGGAGGCGGAAAGAATATTGGACAATTTGCAGGAATTGGATACCTCGAATGAAGAAATCTACATTCAAAGAGCCAATATTTTGTCCAAGCAGGACAATCATCAAGGTGCCATAGACATGTTGATGGTAGCACTTCAAATTGCGGATAACAGCTTTGATATCCACTCTCTTATGGGAATGGAGCATCTTTTCTTAGATCATTTTGAAGATGCAAAAAAATGTTTTATCAAATGTGTGGAATACGATGAAAGTGATTATTCATCGCTCTATAATGTGGTCTATTGCTTTGAATTCCTGGAGGACTTTGATGGTGCCATCCATTATCTAAATGATTACTTGGAACGCAATCCGTATTGTGAGGTCGCTTGGCACCAATTGGGAAAAATGTACTGCTCTAAAAAAATGTACCCAGAAGCGCTGACCGCTTTTGATTTTGCCATTATTTCTGACGATTCTTTCTTAGGTGCTTATTTTGAAAAGGGGAGGGTTTTGGAAAAGTTAGGCAAATACAATGAGGCCATAACTTGTTACGAAACCACAATTTCCATTGATGACCCAACCTCACACGCCTATCTCAGAATAGGAAAATGCCATGAAAGATTGGGCAATGACGATCAGGCCAAATATTATTACTACAACACGGTTCATGAGGATCCATTACTGGACAAGGGATGGGTAGCTATTACAGAATATTACTTTAAGTTAAAAGATTATAAAAAGGCCCTGAAATACATCAATAAAGCAATAAACATTGATGGGGAAAACCCTTTGTATTGGAAAAAGAGTGCTGAGATTTTTGATGTATTGAAGAATTTTGATGAAGCCGATTTCTCTTATAAACAAGCAGTGGAATTAGGTAATTACGAGCTCGATACATGGAAAAATTGGGCAAAGACCCTCTATAAATTGGAAGATCTTGAATCCGCACAACAGGTAGTTATCCAAGGCTTGGAATTTTATCCTGAAGATGCAGAACTCAATTACCTTTTATCGGGTCTGTACCTAAAAAAGAAGAATACAACACTGGCCAAGGAAAAATTAAATATGGCCCTGCAATTAAATCCAAAAAAATCTGTTTTATTCCTGCAACTATACCCTGAATTTAAAAATATTAAATGGGTACAGGACAGCATCAAAACCAACAAAAAGGCATCTACCTAACTAACTCCCAAATTTTTGGTGTATGGCTCGTAAGCTAATTGACTATGCCATGGTAACCTTGAAAGGTATGGCTATGGGCGCTGCAGATGTGGTCCCTGGGGTTTCAGGGGGCACTATTGCTTTTATTTCCGGAATCTACGAGGAGTTGATTACATCAATCAATAATATAAAACCTTCTTCGCTTCCCCTTTGGAAAAAAGAAGGCTTTAATGCCTTTTGGAAAAGTCTTAATGGGAACTTCTTATTGGCCCTGTTCCTTGGTATTTTCATTAGTGTTTTGAGTTTGGCGAAATTCTTAAGCTGGTTATTGGAAAATGAACCTGTTTTACTGTGGTCTTTTTTCTTCGGCCTAGTCCTAGCAAGTATTTTTTTAGTGGGTAAGGAAATTAAAAAATGGAATGCTGCTACCGTAATTATTTTAATCGCCGGAGCGGCAATTGCCTATTTTATTACCACCCTGCCACCCAATGAGAATGTACACAGTATACCTTATCTCTTCCTTTCTGGGGCTTTAGCTGTTTGTGCCATGATCCTTCCGGGGATTTCAGGAGCATTTATTTTGGTGCTGTTAGGAAGCTACAAAACCATTTTGGATGCGGTACACGAACGTAACTTTTTAATGGTGGGAACTGTTGCTGTGGGGGCTATTTTTGGGTTATTGAGTTTTGCGCGATTGCTCAAATGGATGTTTAAAAACTATCATAATGCCACACTAGCATTGCTAACGGGTTTTATCCTCGGTTCATTGAACAAAATTTGGCCTTGGAAAAAAGTCTTGGAAACCAAGGTTTTTGATGACAAAGTAATTCCCATTAAAGAACTCAACGTCTCGCCTATTAACTTTGAAGGTGATCCGCAACTATTTACAGCAATAGGCCTAGCTATAGTAGGATTTTCCCTTATTTTTATCCTTGAAAGGCTGGCCGCAAAGAAATAAGCGGCTTTTTTCTATGCATACATCCAGAACGTTTTGGGACAAGGTATATCTTGTCATAAAAGGGCTATTTATGGGTGCGGCCAACAAAGTTCCGGGCGTATCTGGGGGAATAGTGGCATTTGTTGGAGGGTTTTACGAAGAATTTATCTATTCCCTTCAAAAAGTCAACCTTAAAGCCTTTAAACTCTTGTTTAATGGCAGGTTTAAATCCTTTTATCGCTATACCAACGGCACTTTTTTAGTTCTTCTGATGTCGGGCATGCTCATCAGCTACTTTAGTGTTTCCCGACTACTGGACTTTTTTCTTGAAAAAAAGGAACTCTATGTCTGGGCTGCCTTTTTTGGTATGATCATTGGATCCATTTATTATATCTCCAAAGATTTTGAAGGTTGGAATAAGAAAACCATAAGCGCTGGAATCATTGGGTTTATTGTGGGAATCTCCATTAGTTTTTTGAGTCCGGCAAAAGAAAATGACAACCTCATTTTTATTTTTTTCTGCGGGATGATCAGTGTTTCGGGGATGACATTGCCCGGGCTATCAGGTTCCTTTATTCTAATCCTCTTAGGCAACTATGTGTTGCTTTTGGTGGATTCCGTCAATAGTTTGTACGATACTTTTTCTGAAGTGTTGAGAGGTGATTTTAGCTTCCTCAAAAATCAAGAACGGTTGAACATACTCAAAATTCTTGGGGTATTTACTTTGGGTTCCACCACGGGTTTAGTAACCTTATCCCATTTTTTGGGTTATCTGTTAAAGCATTTCAAAAAAGTGACCACAGCAGTATTAATAGGTTTTATCACAGGCTCATTAGGTGTTTTATGGCCTTGGAAGCGCACCATTTTTAAGACCAATGCCATGGGGGAGGTACTTTTGGACTCTAATACGAATCCCATTGTTCTAAATTATCGACGCTATTGGCCCGATAGTTCCAATATGGAAACATGGGGAGCCGTTTTTTTTATAATTTTTGGAATTTTTGTACTGTTGAGTTTGGATTGGTATGGTAGAAATAGGAAGGCTTAAACAACGATTTGGTTTGGTGGGAAAAAATATCTCGTATTCTTTTTCCAAAGGGTATTTTACTAAAAAATTTAAAAAGCTCGGTCTAACTGAATACACCTATGAAAACTTTGATTTAAAAGAGGTATCCGAGTTTAAAAATATCGTTTCACAAAATGATATTAAGGGCTTGAATGTTACCATTCCCTATAAGGAGGCCATACTATCATATTTGGATGATTTGGATGGGGATGCAAAAAAAATTGGGGCGGTCAACACCATCAAATTCACAAAACAAGGTATCATTGGTTATAATACGGATGCCTACGGCTTTAAAAAGTCCTTGTCACCCCTATTAAAAGAACATTGTAAAAAAGCATTGGTGTTGGGAACAGGTGGGGCTTCCAAAGCTATAGTATATGTTTTAAATGAGTTAGGAATTGCCTATCAATATGTTTCAAGAAATCCCTCGAAAGGGCAATTGGGCTACTCCCAAATTAACGCATCTTATTTCCAAGAATTTCAACTTATCATTAATTGTAGCCCGGTAGGCACCTACCCCAATTTGGAGGATAAACCATGTATTCCCTATGCGCACTTGAATGAAAATCACATTTTATTTGACCTCATTTACAATCCCTCTGAAACCGCTTTCTTGAAGGAGGGGAAGCAAAAGGGTGCTGCAATCCAGAATGGATTGTCCATGCTTGAATACCAAGCAGAAAAAGCATGGGAAATTTGGAATTCCGAAGGATAAAAAATCACCTTTGGTCACTCTTGAAATAAAGTAACCATAACTATAAGCCAAAAGAAGAATCCTTACTTTTGTTAATGGTAGGTTTTCTTGTTAACTTACCCTTGATAGCCATCAATCTAACCTTTAACGAACAATGTGATGGACACAGAAGAGCAAAAACCTCAGAACATTGAGGGGGGACAAAAAGATTTAGAAAATACTTTATCCGAGCGACCGGAAACTTCCGAAAAGGCGGACTCGGAAATTAATACTGTTGTAGAGGGCGAGGAAACGAAAGAGTCGGCACCTGGGGAAGTATTGGATGAAATAGATCAAGAAAATGCGGAGGATGCAGAGGATAGCGAAAATGAGAAGCGGCACCATATCCAATTCTTAGACTACCATGCCATGAGTATGGAAAATTTGGTAGGGGAACTACAACGTTTGGTTAAAAACGAGAAAGTTCAAGCCATCAATAAGCATGTTAATTCCATTAAACACGAGTTTGATCTTAAGTTCCAAGAATTTATTGAGCATAAGAAAGAAGAATTTGTTGCTGGTGGAGGAAATGAAATTGATTTTAGATATAATTCCGTCACCAAAAGACAGTTCAATGAGGTTTACAAGGAATTTCGCGAAAAACGGGATACCTACTACCGAAATTTGGAACAGCAGCTTAAGCAAAACCTTGAAAATCGTTTAAAACTTATTGAAGATTTAAAGGGTTTGGTAAACGTTGAAGAAGATATTAACACCACCTACAAGAACTTTAAGGGTATCCAGGAAAAATGGCGTAACGCCGGACCCATTCCTCGAAACAACTATAACGATGTTTGGCGCACCTACCACCACCATGTAGAAATTTTCTATGACTTTCTCCACTTGAATAGGGAGCTGCGGGACCTGGACTTCAAACATAACCTAGAGGAAAAAATAAAATTAATTGAAAAGGCTGAAGCTTTACAGCAAGAGCCTGATTTAGGTAAGGCCTTTAGGGAATTGCAAACCCTACATAAAATTTGGAAGGAAGAAGTAGGGCCGGTTGCCAAAGAACAACGAGAGGAAATTTGGGAACGCTTCAGTGCTGCCACCAAGGCAATGCATACACGAAGACAAGAGCATTTTGCTGTCCTGGAAGCTTCGTACGGGCAAAATTTGGAAAGGAAGAATGGGATTATAGTCCAAATCCAAGAGGTTGCGGGTAAAGTAGCCAATAATCATAGGGAGATTCAAGCTCAAATACGGCAAGTAGAGGCCCTTAGGGAGGAGTTTTTCAAAGCGGGCAAGGTACCCCAAAAGTTTAATGAGGAGACATGGTCCAGATTTAAGGAATCCGTCAGGGCTTTCAATAGGGGAAAGAACAATTTTTACAAGGGACTCAAGAAAGACCAACATGACAATCTGGAAAAGAAGCGAAAACTACTGGAGATTGCAATAGGCTTAAAAGATAGTGATGACCATGATATGGCCACTCCAGAAATGAAGCGGATTCAAAATGAATGGAAAAAAATAGGACACGTTCCTAGAAAATATTCCGATAAGATCTGGAAGGAGTTCAAAGAGGCCTGCAACCACTACTTTAATCGCTTACATGCCGAAAAAAATGCAACCCACAAAGAGGAATATGACAATTTTGAGGCTAAAAGTAATTGTTTGGAACGTCTTAGGGCGTTTAAGTTAAGCGGAGACAAAAAAAAGGATGTACCAAAAATCAAGGACTTTATAGCCGAGTGGAAAGGCATAGGTCACGTTCCCTATAATAGAAGGCATATCAATGGAAAGTTCAATAAAATTATTGATGCGCTGTTTAAGAAATTGGATATAAGCCGTCAAGAATCAGAATTGATGAAGTACGGGGACAAGATAAAACAACTGGCTAAAGCAGAGAACAATCAAAGGGCAATTAGTAGTGAACGCACTTTTATTAAACGTAAAATTAATGAAAGTAAAAGTGAGATCAGGCAGTTGGAAAACAACTTGTTATTTTTTTCCAATGCTTCAGAAAGTAATCCTTTGGTGAAAGAGGTTTATCAAAATATTGCCAGGCAAAAGGATGCCCTGGAAACGTGGCAGACCAAATTGAAAAATTTGAACATCATGGAGAACAGGTTGGCAAAAGGCGAATTAGAAGATGAGTCGGCCCAATCCGAGGAAGAGTAACATCGTTTTATTAGACACATCATAAAAAATCAATAGCTTAACAATGGTCAGACATTTTTTTATTACCGCCTGCTTCCTTCTTGGCATAACCGCCTCAGCACAAGAAATTATCGATCTTTCCAAGTCCGACGATTCGGGTATCGAATGGAGCAATCCTGAAAAGGAGTTTTATTCCAATATTTGGAAGACCCAGGTAGTAACTAATGTTTCCCATCCGACCATGCAAGTTTTTCGACCAAAGGCAGAGGACAATACCGGAGCGGCGGTAGTTGTTGCCCCTGGAGGAGGCATGTATGCCTTAAGTATTGTCAATGAAGGTACCGCTGTTGCAGAATGGTTGGCCAAAAAGGGAGTAACTGCCTTTGTCCTTAAATATCGGCTGGTTCCTACTGGTGATGATGGGACTGCGGAGATAATGACCACGACACCTGCCACCGTCTTGGAAAAGGCGGGCAACGTACTTCCTTTTGCGATTACAGACGGATTAAATGCGATTGTGCACGTAAGGGAAAATGCTAAAAAATATGGCGTTGATCCAAATAAAATAGGCTTTCTTGGTTTTTCTGCAGGTGGAGCCGTTACCATGGGAGTAGGATACAATTACAGTAAGGAAAATAGGCCCAACTTTTTGGTTCCCGTATACGCATGGACTGATGCGCAGCCCGTTTTGGCGCCAAAAAATGACGCCCCTCCCATGCTGATAGTTTGCGCTTCCAATGACCCGCTTGGACTTGCAAAGGGATCGGTAGAACTCTACTCTTCCATGCTAGAGGCCAATAAAAATGTATCCCTCATGATGTATTCCAAAGGAGGACATGGATTTGGAATGTATCCCCAAGGGGTACCTTCAGATACATGGATAGAACGATTCCATGATTGGGCTTTGAGTGAAAACCTCATTCCAAAACCCATCCCATAAATTGGTTTTTTCATCTGACTCCGGGGCAATTTTAAGTTCGAACCAAAAGGAACGCTTTGTCCTCTGGAGAAAATGGGACGATTCAAAACCCACTATCCTTTTTATTGGATTAAATCCATCCGTTGCGGATGACGTCAAAACCGACCCAACCACAAAAAGAATTGTTTCCCATTCAAAAAGATGGGGCTTTGGGAGGTGTTTTTTGATGAATTGCTTCGCTTACATTTCCACGAATCCCAAGAACTTGACTCCTAGTGGTGATTGGCAGCAGAACCTTAAATGGTTGGATACTATTGCCCCCTTTTGCAGCGAAGTGATCTTTGCTTGGGGCCAACATCCTTTGGTTAAAACATTGGGTAGGGATAACTACTTTCAAAAACGTTTTCCCAATGCCAAATGCATGGGTACCAATTTGGATGGGTCGCCAAAGCACCCCCTTTACCTGCCCTATTCCAGTAAACCCCGGTATTACCATAGCGTATAGCTGCAATTCTTTGTAAATTAGGGCTAGAAAAAAAAGCGTTAAGCACTTATGAAAAACATCTTGTGGACCCTTCTTTTTATCGTCATCACCTCGCTTTCCGCACAGAATACCATTCCATTTGGAGACGAGGTCAAGGAAATTGTAAAACGTAATGATTCCCTATGGAACCCTTCGGAGGAAACCATATTATTTACCGGGAGCTCAAGCATACGTTTTTGGAAGGACTTACAAGGACGGTTTCCTAAGAAGCAGGTATTAAATTCAGGATTTGGGGGGTCGCAAGCATCAGACCTATTGTTTCATCTTAATGACCTGGTACTAAGGTATCATCCTGCAAAGGTCTTTATCTATGAAGGGGACAATGACATTTTTAGTAAGAAACGACCAAAAACAATTTTGCAAACCACTGAAAAAATCATTGAAAAGTTGCTCTTGGATAATCCCACTAGAAAGATTGTGTTAATATCAGCAAAACCAAGTCTCTCTCGTTGGAACCTAAGGCGAAAGTATAAACGTCTGAATAAAAAAATGGCCAAATATGCCACTGAAAATAGCAATATAGCTTTCGTAGATGTGTGGACCCCTATGCTGAACAAAAGAACGTTAATGGACGATATTTTTGTGGAAGACGGTTTGCATATGAATGAAAAAGGATATGACATTTGGTACAATACCATTAAAGATTTTGTCGATTGAACTTTTGTTATACTATCGGAATTTGAAAAAATGATACTGATACCCAAGCCGTTTTCGGTATAAATTTGTACGAGTTGCTATTGTTGATTCCAAAAATTAAAAAAATGAAGACCTTTTTATTCCCTAAAAGCTTCCTTGTATGGGCTCTTACGATGTTGACAATAGGTTGCTCCCAAGCCCCAAAAAACATAGCATATCCTGAAACGGATTTGGGTGCCACGCACCTCATTCCAAAACCCTTAAAGGTTGTGCCCACAAACTCAGCATTTGGATTGGATGCCAAAACAGCAATTTACACCACCCAAACGGATGGTGAGTTCGAAAAAGTAGGAGAATTTTTAGCTTCTAAAATAGCTTCGCGTTTAAACCTAACCGTTCCAGTAAATACTACCGAATTAGAAGCTGTGGAACGCATTATCTACATCCATCAGACCGAAACTTTGGATTCCGATGGGCCAGAGGCGTATCAGTTATACATAAAAAACGATTCCATTCTTTTAAGCGCACGTACCGCAGCAGGAGCCTTTAGAGGGGTACAAACCCTTAGACAATTGATACCGGAACAAAGTAACGATACATTGACCACCCAACCCATGTGGCTTATTCCTTCAGGAAAAATAGATGATGCCCCGAATTTTGGGTACCGGGGCTCCATGTTGGATGTAGCAAGACACTTTTTTACGGTGGACGAGGTAAAAAGATATATTGACCAATTGGCCTATTACAAGTTCAATGTCTTCCACATGCATTTAACGGATGATCAGGGATGGCGATTGGAAATTAAATCATGGCCCAAACTGACCGAGATAGGGGCGCAAAGCGAGGTTGGTGGGGGACCTGGTGGCTTTTACACCCAAGAAGAATTTAAGGATATCGTAGCCTATGCCGCTGAACGCCACATCGAAGTAATTCCAGAGGTTGACATGCCCGGGCACACCAATGCGGCCAATTTAAGCTATCCCATTTTTCACGCCAAAGGAAAAGCGGAAACCCCCAGGGTACGAACGGATATGAAGGTAGGCTACAGCTCTTTCGATGCCTATAAGGACACAGTGTATGCATTTTTGGATGATGTAATCCGGGAAATCGCTGTAATTTCTCCAAGTCCCTATTTCCATATTGGGGGAGATGAAAGCCATGCCACGCCCAAAAAAGACTATATCCATTTTATTGAAAAGGTGGAAAAAATAGTGCAAAAGCATGGCAAGCAGGCCATTGGCTGGAATGAGATTGCCCAGGCCAATATAAGTACCTCTGCCATAGGTCAATTTTGGAATGAACCCGAAAGTGCCCTAAAAACCGCAGAAAAGGGTGGTAAAATAATTATGTCTCCAGCAAAGAAAATTTATCTGGATATGAAGTATGATACGCTTTCCAAATATGGGCTAAATTGGGCCGCTTACATTCCGGTTGATGATGCCTACAATTGGGACCCCGAAACTTATGTGGAAGGTCTGTCCAAAGAGCAAATTTTAGGAATTGAAGCCCCTCTGTGGTCAGAAACTATAGGGAATAGCACTGAATTGGAATATTTGGCCTTCCCACGTGTCATTGGCTATGCAGAACTGGGGTGGACCCCAGCTGAACAAAGGGATTGGGAAGACTATAAAATTAGATTGGTAGGCCAACTTCCGTATCTTAAAAGGGAGAACATCCGTTTTTATCCCACTAAACTGGTTGATTGGGGAGACTAAAAATGCCTCAGGGAAATCCTAAAGGGATTTTGCTCCAACGCATTGTTCAAGAGGGTTCTTTTATGTGCTAGCAATTATTCTCCCTGCACCCATGGGAAACTAAGGTCCCCACTATAGTTATGGGTTTTCTTTTTTGAAAACATCAAAATTAATAGGATTGCATCCGCTTAAAATCTACATGATCTTATGTAGAAGTGCGCGATATTAATCAATCGCAAATATGAAACATTAATTCTCTTGATATTTTAGTTGATAGGCCTCTAATCCTAGAAGGAAAATAAGATGAAGACATTATTCCGGCAGTCGTTCTAGGGCCTCTTTAATTTGGGCATTCCAACGGGCTTGGGCTTCCGGATTTCTTGAAAAATTTGTTTCCCAATCGTACTTGTCCTGTAGGTCTTCCAATTCCTTAAGGGTTTCCCTATAAATCTTCCGAATTTCAGACTTTACGTTTTCAGTAAAGGACGTATTGCGAAGTTTTATGCGCATTCTTCGGGCAAACACCTCAGAGATATCAAAATGCAGCTGTTCGTGTTGCAATATATGCGCGTCACAAACTTCAGGTTTGTACCAAGATTCATTTGGATAAAAAAAGGCGGTCACCTTAAAATCCAGTTTTACCTCGTGGTGAATAAGGTTTGCTGAATACTCATAGCTGATGCCGCTTGCCGTTGTGGCGGCAGGTACGGCATCTGGAGGGACAGGTCCCTTAAAGTCGGACCATGTAAGTTTTCTTGAGGCATCCCATTCCATGGATTCCACAATATCCTGCCCAAAACCAAAACTTCCAGCAGAAAGAAAAAAAAGGAAAATGATCAGTCTTGAATCCAATTGTAGGTAATTACCTTTTCAATATCCGGATGCAAACTATAGTGAATAGGACAAGTATTGCCGGTGCGTTCTAAAATGGTACGGTTTTTTTCCGAAACCCCTTTTGGAAGTAAGAGCGTAACTTCAATCTTGGAAATCCTCCGTGGATCACTGGCCATGTGCTTGGTCACCTCCACCTGGGCGCCTTTTAAATCCACTTCCAAGTCCCTGGCCTTTATTCCCATTACCGTTATCATGCAACTGGCAAGACCTGTAGCCACGGTATCCGTTGGGGAAAATGCCCTTCCCAAACCGTTATTATCCACAGGAGCATCAGTGATAAATTCATTTCCTGACCTTAAATGGACACAAGTGGTCCTTAGTTCTCCATTGTACGTTACTTTAGCTGTCATTTGATCTCCAATTGTTTTATTCGTAAATCATCATATTGCATGAGGTATGTTGCCTTATTGAAGAAACCGGAGGACCAATCATTAAAATAATTGAATCGGTTTCCACTATACTCCGTTTCACCAATTACCCGAGCAGATTCAAACAAATTCTTTTTATAGCTTAGTTTCAATAACAAGTCCATCATCAAATCAAACCCCCGCACCGCGTAGCGATCGGGTTCGTGGCCAAATTTTCTTAAATACGCTTTTGTAAATGCATTATTCTCAACCATTCTATATGCCGAGGGAAATGTAAAATCCAAATTGGATAAGTGTGGCCTCGAAACAGATTCTCCTTCAAAAGCATTATTGTAATTGGTGGTAAACATTTTCACCACTATGGTCTTGGCCTCCCCTAACTGCTCGTCAATAACTTCAGCATTGGAGGCATTTAAAATGGAAGTTACGCTCGCCGCCAAATTGCCTTGATCCGTTTCCACAAAAACCCAATTTTCTTCCTGTTCACTCAACATGGTTTGAAAATCGACTAAATGAAGGGATCCATCTTCACTCATCTTTGCCACCCTGGCCATAGGAAATTTCGCCAGAATAGAATCCTTGGCCTCCTGATGTTTTTCATCCGCTATAATGATAATGGATTGGTTTTCCCTCATTTTAGCAACATGCTCTAATATCCGTTCCCTTAACACCTCATCATTGGGGTAGGAAAAAAAGACGTTGGAGAGACTCAGCTGACTTTTATCGGCATAAGGGGCTATGACGGGTATACCATTGGTATTGGCTTGAACAGCCACTTCACCAAGAAGGTCTGGACCCACTGGGCCAAAAATGGCATCTACTCCAAATAAAGGCTCTTGGGAAAGTTTTAATTTTACTTTATCCAAGCTCAATTCAGTATCCATTACTTTTAGATTTACAGAAATACCCGATTTTTTTAGGGAATCCATGGCCACCAAAGCACCCGTATAGAGCCCCATGGCATAGGTGATATCCCTTCTTGAAGCCACCTGGTTCTCCGTTTTCTCCGAATTTTGAAAGTTGATCCGGTCCAATCGAAAGGGAAGCATGACCAGAATATTGGGCCGGTTATTAATATTGAGGCTATCAATCAAATTGAATTTATCCAGAACAAGTGCATTTTTAACATCCAATACTTCCGTTTTGTCCTTGGGCAGTTTTAGGACCATCCCGGCCTTTAATCCATTTTCCAATTCTGGATTCAACAAATAGAGGGAGTCCCGGCTTATCTTAAGATTCTGTGTTAAGCGGAAAATATTTTGCTTGGGCTTCACTTCATAAAACAGGTAGTTCTCCGTGTTTACCTCTTCTTCTTTCGGTTTTGGTTTGGGCAGGCGCAACACCATCCCTTCCTTGAGTCCCCCTATCTCCGCAATTTCAGGATTTAACTTCATTACGGAATCTACTGGAATGCCATAATTCTGGCTCACTCGGAACAGTCCCATGGATTTTGGGACCGTGTAGGACTCAAAAATGGTAACTTCCTGTTCGCTAAGACTGTCCCCTTTTGGCCTAGGTAGCTCCAACTCCTGTCCTACGGCCAAATAGCTGGTATTTTGGGGAAGATTTGGATTTAAAACCAATAGACTGTCCACTGTAATACCGTATTTATGGGCAATGCTCCAACGTGTTTCCTTTGGTTGCACCACATAGGTCTCAAAATCCAATTCCCTTTCTTCCTCTTCCGTCAATTCGGGATATTGGGGAATCTGTAGGACCATTCCTTTTTTAAGGGGTTCGGAATAAAGAGCTTTGTTGTACCGCTTAATCTGTTCTTCCGTTACATCATATTTTTGGGTAAGGCTAAAAAGTGTTTCCCTTTTTCTAACCCGGTGCCTTGTATATCCAATGGGCTCAATTTGCCTTGGTTCTTCCTCGGCCACCTCTTTTTTAGGCTCTTTCGTGGTAAATGCTCCCCGGTAATCCTTGCCAACAGGGACAATCAATATCGTATTGGGTTTTACTTCTTCTACTTTTTTTATTTCAGGATTCTCTTGAAGAATGGAATAAGGGGTCACCCTATATTGCTTTGCAATGCTGTAGATGGTCTCCCCTTCTTTGACAGAATGCGTTGCATACCTTTGCTGCGCTTGGGTAGTGCTAAAGAAAAACAGCGCCCCAATAAGGACATATAATCTAAATTTTTTCATTCCCATTCTATAGTTGCCGGTGGTTTTGAACTAATGTCATACACCACTCTATTAACGCCCTTTACCCGGTTAATTATTGTGTTTGATACTTTTTGTAAAAACGCATAAGGCAGGTTGACCCAATCTGCCGTCATACCATCAGTACTTTCAACCGCCCTTAGCGCCACACATTTTTCATAGGTCCGCTCGTCTCCCATTACCCCTACACTATTTACGGGCAAAAGCATAGCTCCGGCCTGCCAAACTTTATCATAAAGACCATATTTTTTTAATCCTTCAATAAAAATGGCATCTACCTCTTGTAATATAGACACCTTTTCTGCAGTAATGTCACCCAAAATTCGAATGCCCAATCCCGGTCCAGGAAAAGGATGTCTACCAAGGATGGATTCTGGCATGCCCATGGTCCTGCCCACCCGTCGTACCTCATCCTTAAAGAGGAGGTGCAAAGGCTCTACGATTTTTAATTTCATATAATCTGGCAACCCACCAACATTATGGTGACTTTTTATGGTGGCTGAGGGGCCACCACTTGCAGATACGGATTCAATCCTATCTGGATAAATAGTGCCCTGGGCCAACCATTGGGCATTTTCCACTTGATGTGCCTCATCATCAAATACCTCTATAAAAACGCGTCCAATGATCTTGCGTTTCCTTTCAGGTTCCGATTGGCCCTTTAGCGCTTCCAAAAAACGTGCCGAAGCATCTACTCCCTTAACATTAAGGCCCATACCTTGGTATTGTTCCAAAACATCATGGAACTCATTTTTACGTAACAATCCATTATTAACAAAAATGCAATGTAACTGTGGTCCAATAGCCTTATGCAATAATAGTGCCGCTACACTGCTATCTACCCCACCGGACAATCCCAGAATCACTTTTTCATTGCCAATTTTTTCTTTTAATTCGGCCACTGTGGTCTCTACAAAGGCATCCGGTGTCCAATCTTGCTGTAATCCGGCAATATTTACTAAGAAATTCTTTAGGATTTGTGAACCATCTTTGGTGTGGTACACTTCGGGGTGGAACTGGATGCCATAGGTTTCCTCATGCTCAATTCGGAAAGCGGCATTTTCCACATCTTCAGTACTTGCCAATAGCACACCGTTTTCAGGGAGCGTTTTAATGGTATCGCTATGGCTCATCCAAACCTGGGTATTTTCCGATATGTCCTTTAGGAAGACTTCCCCCTTTTTAAAGTCGCCCAAATGGGCTCTGCCGTACTCCCTTGTTGCAGATGGCGCTACATTGCCTCCTCCCGAGCTGGCCAAAAACTGGGCCCCATAACAAATACCCAAAAGTGGTTTTTTGCCTTTGATTTCAGAAAGATCTGGGTGTGGTGCATCATCAGCACGCACTGAAAAGGGTGAGCCAGAAAGAATGACAGCTTGGTAAGCGGTAAGGTCTTCTGGTGGGTGGTTATAGGGTTTAATTTCGGAGTAAATATTCAGTTCCCGTACGCGTCTCGCTATAAGTTGGGTATACTGGGAACCAAAATCGAGAATCAGGACTTGGTTTTGCATGGGCAAAAATAGCAAAATGGGCTATTTGCCAAAGCATCTTTTTAGGTATATTTATTCGTATATATGCTAAAGTAACTTCATGAAACATCTTACGGCAATCATCTTCGGAATCGCAATCGTCCTAGCGGCTTATTTCTTAGGTAGTGCATATGTAAAACGGGCCCATCCACCCCAGGTCATTTCAGTGACGGGATTGGGAAATGAGAACTTTACCTCAGATTTGATTGTCTGGGAGGGTCGTTTCTCGGCTTTTAGTCCAGTGTTGACCGCTGCATTTGATGAATTGAACCGTCAAAAGGAAATTGTAAAGGGCTATTTGGTTTCCAAGGGAATTGCAGAAGATAATATCATTTTTAACTCCGTACAGACTTTAGAGCAACGGGACAATCGTTATGAAAATGGGAATTATGTAGGAAGCATTTTTAGGGGTTACGAGCTTTCCCAGTCGGTACAAATTGAAGCGACCGATGTTGCAAAAATAGAGCAGGTCTCCCGGGAGATTACGGAGCTATTGAACAAAGGGGTACAGTTCAATTCCTCACCGCCAAGGTATTACTACACCAAATTGGCCGATCTAAAGATTGAAATGATATCCAAGGCCACGGAAGACGCACGCATTCGCGCTGAAAAAATTGCGGAAAATGCCGGTGGAGTGCTTGGGGACCTCATTTCGGCCCGAATGGGTGTTTTTCAAATTACCGGTCAAAATTCTGGTGAAGATTACAGCTGGGGTGGGGCCTACAATACTTCCTCAAAAAATAAAACGGCCTCCATTACCATGCGTTTGGAATATAACGTTAAGTAGTTTTTTTCTTTACAATTTTAGACTTTTCTTTGCCGTCCAAACCATTAACGATGATCAAAGGGTTTATCTTCGATTTGGACGGTGTTATCACGGACACCGCCGAACTCCATTTTCAGGCATGGAAAACACTCGCCAATGATATGGGTTGGCAATTTGACCGTGAGGTCAATGAAAAATTACGAGGGGTTTCGCGCATGGATTCCATCCATATCATCAGGAATCATAACAATGTTGAGATCTCCGAAGAAAAGTTGGCGGAACTGGCCACCTTAAAAAATGACATCTATGTGGAAAGCCTTGACCAAATGACCCCGGATGATTATCTGCCAGGTGCCCAAGAACTGTTGAACCTACTGCGAAAAGAAGGCTTTTTGGTAGCCCTGGGAAGTGCCAGTAAAAATTCCGATAAAGTATTGACACAACTAGGGGCAAAGAAATATTTTGACGTTATCGGTGATGGCAATAGCGTTTCCAAAAGCAAGCCTGCCCCGGACATTTTCTTATTTGGAGCAAACAAACTGGGATTGGAACCTGAAGCATGTGTGGTTTATGAGGATGCAGAAAGCGGTGTTGATGCGGCCAAGGCTGGGGGTTTCCATACCGTAGGCATTGGGCCTAAAGAGCGTGTGGGGCATGCCGATGTACGTTTTGACTCAATGCAAGAGGCCACACTTTTTGCTGTAAAATCCCACTTTTCGGAATTGTTCGGGTAATCGTTTCTTTTTCAGAAGGTTGGATTTAAAATCCTTATTTTAGGGGGTAAACCAAACCACCCATGAGAATTTATATTGTATTCATTGCTTTAGTTCTTTTGGTTGGCACTACTACTGTTGCACAGGAAAACCAGAGATTGGATAGTCTCTTAAATAAGCTTAAAACCCAGAAGGATGACAGTTTGAAGGTTTTAACTTTAGAAGAACTCTTTCTTGAAGAACTCTACACCGATCCATTAAAAGCCAAAACATACATAGAACAAGGTTTAGAACTTTCAAAACAAATAGATTTTGCTGAAGGAGAGGGATTTGCCAACTATTACTTAGGAGCAGGCTATTACCAAACTATTGGAAAAAATGATTCTGCCCTGTATTATATCAATGAGGCACTTTCCATTTTTAAAGGCATAAATCACGAAGAATACATAGTGAAAATGGCCAATGCTTTGGGTGTAGTCGAATACACTTCAGGTGACTACCAAAAAGCCATTGAATATTACAATGTAGGTATTGATTATTCCAGAAAATATAAACATTGGGACAATTTAGCGAACCGACTTGGCAACAAATCCCTAGCATATATAAAGAAAGGGGATTATAACCTTGGTGTAAAATATTCTATAGAGTCGTTAAAATTATTTGACAGTTTAAGCTCCAAATCCAATACATTACAGCTTAAAATCCATACAGCCACAGCAGCCGTTAGAGTGGGATATGCAGAAATGGGCCTGCAAAATTACGAGAAAGCTTTAGATTACTTTAAGCGCGCACTGTTTATCTATGACGGGATAGACGACGTTGTTCATATGGGGCACACGTACGCAGACATCGGTAATGTTCATTTAGAACGGGAAGAATATGACAATGCCATCGAAAATTATAGTAAAACCTTGAACATTGCAAAGGAAAAAGAGGTTCCAATAATGAGAGGTTATGTAATGATTAATCTTGGTAAAGCATATAGGAAAAAAAAGGAGTATACAACGGCTCTTTCCATTCTCAATGAAAGTCTGCCAATTAATCAAAAATTTGGCACAAAGGATGATCTGGCACTTAATCTCAAGCAATTAGGAATTACTTACTTGGAAAAAGGGGAAATGAACCAAGCGTTGTTGTATTTCAATAAGTCCATTTCTCTTGCAGATTCTATCAATGCCGCCGAAATCTTATCCCAAGCTTCCCTAAGCCGCTCAGAAGCTTATGTTGAGCTTGGCCAGTATCAGAATGCATATCATGATCAAAAGAAGTATCAATTCATTAATGACAGTATTTTCAATGCCAAAAAATCCCAGCAAATAGAGGAAATGCGTACCATTTATGATACTGAAAAAAAAGAACAACAAATCTCCCTACAAGAAAAAGAAATCACGGTATTAGAACAGCAGAAAAAAATCAGCACCCAACAAAAACTATTACTGAGCGGTGGGTTGTTGCTTTCACTTTTGGGCTTCTATGGCCTTCGCCAAAAACTGAAACGAAACAAATTAGAAAAAGAAAAGCTTGATGCCGAACTGGCCTTTAAAAAGAAAGAACTCACCACCCATGCGCTACACCTGGCCAAAAAAAACGAGGTCTTGGAAGGCTTAAAACAAAAAGCGGAGGAACTTAAAGAAAATGAGAAATCAAAAACAGGTTATCAGCAATTGATTCGAACCATCAATTTTGATCTACAGGATGATAACAACTGGGAAAACTTTGCTCGCTATTTTGAAGAAGTCCACAAAGACTTTAACAGCAACGTAAAATCCAAATACCCTGAAGTCACGTCCAACGAATTGCGCTTGATGGCCCTGTTAAAAATGAACCTCTCCTCCAAAGAGATTGCCAACATCTTGAATATTTCCCAAGAAGGTATCAAAAAAGCACGGTACCGGCTTCGGAAAAAACTAAACATACAGACGGAAGATTCCCTACAGGAGTTGGTTTTAACCCTATGAGTAGCATGAAAAAAATCGTATTCCTTTTTTTAATTGGTATGCTTATGTCTAAAACCCAGCTTATTGGGCAAACCAATGGGAAGTTGGATAGTTTGCTTGAAACCTACGCCCTTCAAGATCAAGATACGGCTAAAGTAAAAACGGCATCGGCCCTCTTTGAAGAATTTTTTAAATCCAACCCAACCAAAGCACTGGCATTCGCAAAAGATGGCCTGGTTTTGGCCAAACAACTTGATTACGAAAAAGGAATCGCAATTTCGGCACTACAGCTAGGAGAGTGTTTCAAAGTGTTGCGGAAAAATGATTCGTCCGAATACTACCTGACCCTTGCCTTAAAAAAGTTTGAAAACCTACAAGACCACAAAAACAAGGATTTGGTGGGCTTTCACCTATTAAAGGTAGCACTACAAAAAGGCAATTACCAAAAAGTCTTAAAAGATGCAGATGAAAAAATTACGTATTTCGCCAACATAAAAAAAGATTCATTTCTTATGGCAAGATATCTCGACCTAAAGGCTGGTGCCTATCGTTATCTTACCGAATATGACAAAGGTTTTAAACATGCTTTTGATGCCTTGGAAATTGCCAAAAAATTAAAGGACAAGAAATTGTTATTGGATTGCTACACCACGGTCTCCAATTTATACCACTATATCATCGACAATAAAAATGCCAACTTATACTGTGAAAAAGCATTGAACATTGCCAGAAAAGGGAATTTCAAGCGCGCTGAGGCGAACTTGCTGAACAATCTTGGTAATTCCTATTACTATCAAAAACGCTACAAAGAGGCATTGCCCTACCTAACAAACAGTCTTGAAATTTCCCTACAGATTAAGGCCAACGATCTCATTTCAATAACAAAATTCAATATTGGCAACCTATATATAAAGCAAAATGAGCTTGACAAAGGTCGTTTGTTTCTTGAACAATCGATTACCCACTCTAGAACGGTTACAAAAAATCCTGTTTATCTCGTTTGGGGCTTAAATGGGCTGACCAATGCCAATAACAAATTAAACCAGCCTGAAAAAGCAATTTCTTTGGCAAACGAGGCGATTATACTTGCAGATTCCATTGGCAATTTGGACGACCTGTCCCTGGCATACCAACAACGATCCGAATCCTATGCAAAGGCAGGGGATTATGAAAAAGCACTGAAGGACTTCCAAGATTACAGTAAAGTCAATGATTCTGTCTACAATATTTCAAAGAGCAAGGAAATACGACGTTTAACCACTGAATTCGAAACAAAAGAAAAAGAACAACAGATAGTTCTTCAGGAAAAAGAAATTACCGTTTTGGAACAACAGGCTTCAATAAGTAATCTACAACGCATTTTGATGGGAATTGGTTTGCTTCTTTCGTTGATTGGATTCTATGCCATCCGGCAAAAAATGAAACGCAACAAGCTTGAAAAAGAACAGGTGGATGCCGAACTGGCCTTTAAAAAGAAAGAGCTCACCACCCATGCCCTGCACTTGGCAAAGAAGAACGAAGTATTGGAAGGTTTAAAACTAAAAGCAGAGGAACTTAAAGATAATGAAGCCTCAAAAAAAGGCTACCAGCAGCTGATCCAAACCATCAATTTTGACCTTCAGGACGACAACAACTGGGAGAATTTTGCCCGGTATTTTGAAGATGTCCATAAAGATTTTAACAGCAATGTCAAGAACAAATATCCCCAAATCACTTCCAACGAATTGCGTTTGATGGCACTTTTAAAGATGAACTTGACCTCCAAGGAGATGGCCAACATCCTCAATATTTCGCCGGAAGGCATCAAAAAAGCACGGTATCGGCTTCGAAAGAAACTCGGAATCACCACAGAAGACTCTCTTCAAGATTTGGTGTTGTCCCTTTAAAATCAAGGCTTAACAAAGTCGTCCACTTGTTGTCCCATACTTATTTTTAGGGTGTCCACCTGTTGTCCACCCTCCTTTTTTTATTCCTCTAAATCCCCACTTTAGGTTTGCCATGTCATTGAATATCAATCGAAGCAATGACACCCGTTTTGTGGTCTTGCTCGGCTAAGGGCTGCAGACTGTTACCGGGCAGGTCACACAAAACAATAATCAAGTTTAATCCACAAAACAAAACGTGATGAAAGTAAATTTTAGATTACAATACAAATCTTTAATGGTACTGCTTCTTGTATTAGCCCTATCTTGCAGTAAAGACGACTCAGGAAACGAACCTGAGGAAAATGGTGATGTGGAAGAGCTGGCACCCAGCATTTCAACACAGGAATTTGAAACTGATGAAGGACAGATTGGCTTAAGTATTAGTGCGAGGGAAATTGCAAGAAGAGGCTATAAACCGGTAACTGCAATAATTTCGATCGAGTCCACATCAACTATTGAAAATCAAACGGTACCCTTTGATGAATTTAGCAACCTGGCCATTCTATCCTTTGAGAATGACGAACTTGAGGATACCCTTGAGAGTGAATTAAAGGATGGTGTACCTATTCAAGTTACTGTAAGAGATGAGAATGACGCCGTTTTGGTTAGCCAAGACTTTGCCAAGCTATCGTTTAGACCTAGTCCAGACGATGAAGAGATTACTGCTGAGGGATTGGATGACCTTTTTGCCGAAGTGACCTTAAGGGAAGACCTAAAATACTATGTACAGGTAGTAAATGAGGACAATGAAGTCATTGGAGCTCCAGGGTCACAACGTTATCTTGATGAAAACAACCCCGCTACCGACATACGATTCAGAACCGTTCTGAACTATGCCGAAGAACCAGACTATTTTGAAGCTTTTACTACCTACTATTTTGAAAAGATACCTGGAAATGAGGACTATTATTCGATGGCTGTTAAGGATGGCACCGAAATACACTACCTGTATATGACCGGAGCAGGGCAACTGAATATACAAAGCAAGGAAAACTTAGACAGGAATGGGGGAAACACGAATGTTGTCGATTTTGATAACTATTGGTTTAAAATTCTAAAGGAAGGCCCTGGTTTGTTCAAAATAGTTCCATTTGGCACAGAAAATCCGCTAGTAACCTCTGGGAGCAACTTTATGCTGGCAGAAAGCAGCGATCCGGCAGAACCCAACTATTTTAGAATACTGCTTTTCGATATTGATTGGGACATACAGGTTGTTGATTCAAAATTTTCAAAACCCATAATGCCTCCCTCTTCTACCAATAGTGCTTACAATAGTACCCTAAGAAATTGTAGTAGTGGTACCTTAACACAAACAGTAGGTGAGAGCACTACCATTGGCACAACCCAGGTAGCAGGCTATGAAGAGACCATGTCGGTTTCCTCGACAAATACAGTTGGTGTCGAGGTAAGTGTAGAAGTTTCCTATGAAGCAGAAGCAAAATTCTTTGGCAGCGGAACCAAAAAGTCAATTACAGGCTCAATAACCGGCAGCTATGAATATTCCAAAACGGCCACAGAAACCAATACGAAATCTAGGAGCCTTAGCTCCGAGAATTCAGTTATAGTCTCAGTATCGAGGGAAGTTGGTGTTCCACCAGGTACAGCAATTGCCGTAGCCGATATCTATCAACAATACCAAAACATAAGAGTGCCCTTTGTTCAAAAATTCAAAATCGAGGGAAAATACCAAGAAGATGGCATGTTATTGACCGGTCAAGAAATATTGACACAATTTGCATTTAATAGCTTTACGGGAGTAATTACAGAGGTTGAAGCAAACCATATTGAAGTAACCGTTCGCGGCAACACTACTATCGACAGAATTATAGATACCTCTACGGAAACTAGGGATATAGCCGGGGCATGTAGTAATTAAATTGAATTTGGGTTCGTTAAAAGTAAAAGCCCCGGGAACCACTCCGGGGCTTTCTAGTAAAATCAAAACCAACCTAAACACATGAATTAACTAATTCAAATTTTTTAAAGGGTTGCAACCCTTTTCATAGCAATTTGAGTATATAACAACCCAACCCTACCTTACCCTACCTATTTTTTCAATTATTTTTGAAAAAAGTTTCGTTTTGGAGAAAATACTATTCCAACAGGTTAAAAATGAACTCATTAACGGAAGTGTAAAAAAAGGACACCCCTTTAAATATTTTACATTGAGTACTATTTGGAAGGAAATTCCAAGACAAAGGACCGTGGTATTGCGTAAAGTCCAGCCCCATCTTCAATTAGTGTTCTACACGGATAAACGCTCCTCCAAAGTGGAACACATAAAACAAAACCCTATGGTTTCGGCACTTTTCTATCATCCCAAAAAAATGATACAAGTACAGGTAGAGGGAAAGGCCGTTGTTATGGAGCATCCGGAAATGCTTCGAAAACTATGGAGGTCCATCCCTGACAAAGGAAAAAGGGACTATACTACAGCTCTGCCCCCAGGTGCTGCAATCGATAATCCATCAACATTGGAATATCTGACCGAAGACAACTATTTCTGCATGGTTGAAATTCAACCTACACGACTGGAATATCTAAAACTCGATCGACCCCACCACATCCGGATGGAATTTATAAAATCTGGAGAGGATTGGGATAGCAGCTTTTTAATCCCTTAGTACCAAAAAGGAATGTTGTAGGGGATCTAGGGCATTTTTCAGTTTCGGAACCAAGTCAGGCCCATAGGCCAGGTACAACTCAGAAAAATTCAACTGCCGTTCCTGTAGGGCGTAATTGGGGAACAGCTGGTCCTGTAATTCGGTCAATCGGTCCACATGATCTTTGAGTTTACGCTTTTGCGCCTTTAACAAACGTTTTTCCAAATGGTCCAGTCCTTTTTTTTGCTTTACTTCTTGGGCTTTTACCGCTCCAATAAAAGACTTATCCGTCATTTGAGCCAAGTTATATAAATGATCAAACTGCTCTTCCAACAGTTTTTTTTGAGGGGAAAAATCGATATCGATCTCCGAAATTTGACGAATTTTTTTATTGATCAGGGAATTTTGTTTCAAAAACAAATCGGCCATACTTACATCCAATTTTTTGATTTTTCCCGACTGTTTTTTTGTGATGACCAAGGCCGAGTTACGCAATAGCAACATAGGAAAAGTTATGTCCATGGCATTAAAATAATCCCCTAGTTCCAACCAATAGGCCAGCTCTCCCCCACCCCCAATGTAGCAGAGGTTGGGTAAAATCACTTCTTGATATAGGGGTCGCGCAATCACGTTTGGGGAAAAGCGTTCTGGATGCGCTTCCATTTCATCTTCCAACTGCGCTTTTGTAAATACAATATCCGTGTCATTGACCCTATATTGTCCTTCGCTTTCAATAATCCGCTCACGAAGGCCTTCCTTTAAATAGAAGTAATTGATTTCCCTGGGGTTGACTTGAATTTTATAGTCCCCAGAGACTTTAGATAGCCTTTCAACGGATTCCGATACTTTTTGAAAGGGCAGCTTTTCAAAGATGTCTTTCTTCATATGGGGAACCATCAAGGTTTTCAAGGCCATATCATCACTATCCAGCACCACCAGCCCTAAATCCCCAAATAAGGAATTGGCTAGAAATCGGGTAGCTTCTACTAAAGTTTTATGTTCAAGGTAAGCTTGTCTAAAAAGCTCCTTAAGTTGGTTTGCATTTTTTGAACCGCCCAATCTCGCGGAAAGCACTTCAAAAACCTCTTCCAATCCATCCGTATCCATTCTACCAACGGCACCTCCTGAGGCTTTGTTCCATTGTATTTTCTTTCCTTGAAAATTAAAGTAGTTGATCTCATCAAAGTCATGGTCTTCCGAAGCCATCCAATATACCGGAACAAAATGATTACCCGGATGTGTTGCTTTAAGTACTTCACATAAGTTAATGGTAGAAATGATTTTATATAGAAAATACAGTGGGCCAGAAAAAAGGTTAAGCTGGTGCCCGGTGACCACGGTGAAGGTATTTTTATTTTTTAGCGAATTGATATGCTGTAACGTAAGTTCAGAAATTTCAAGTCCTTTGTATTGCCCCAGAAGGGCTCCGGATAAGGTTTTTCTATGATGTTTAGGATAGTTCTTGCTTTTTTCCTGAACTTGGTCTGCAAAGCTTTCAAGGGTTGGAAAACGATTATAAAACGATTTTAAGGCTTCATTTTCATCCAAATAATCACAAATCAATTTGGAGAAATAACCCGTTTTCCTAAATGGGATACAGTCTACTTCCATTAAACGATAAATATCAGGCTAAAGATAATCCTCTTCACAAATTCGATTCCCAAAAATAAGTTAATTGCCTTAAGATAGAATTTTGGTTAGCTTTGATTTTCTACTAATCAAGCATTACATGAAGCGAATTTTACTCCTTTTATCATTTTGTTTTTCAACTTTCATCCTATCCCAAAATCTTAAATCACCCTCAGAATTTTTAGGGTATGAACTGGGAACACAATTTACTAGACAGTATGAAGTAGTGGATTATTATGAGCATGTGGCAGAAATGCAACCTGATAAGGTGAAATTAATGGAGTATGGCCGCACCAATGAGCGTAGGCCTTTGTTGGTTGCCTATGTTTCGTCCGTGGAGAACATGGCCAATTTGGAGTCTATCCGAGAGGAGCATTTAAAGGCATTGAATGGGGAGGGAAATCAAGATAAAGCCATTGTCTGGTTAAGCTATAATGTACACGGAAACGAAAGCGTAGGTACGGAAGCTTCCATGAGCACGATATATGAGTTGCTTACCAATAAGAGTGACTATCTTAAAAACACGGTGGTGATTATTGATCCCTGTCTTAATCCCGATGGGCGGGACCGTTACATTAATTGGTACAATCAATATAAAAATGAAACTTTCCAGGTAGATCCCAACAGTAAAGAACATCATGAGGGCTGGATAAGCGGACGGAGCAATCACTATATGTTCGATTTAAATCGGGACTGGGCTTGGCTGACACAGGTGGAAAGCCGGATGCGTTTAAAGCAGTACAACAAATGGATGCCCCATGTGCACGTGGATTTCCATGAGCAAGGGGTGAACGACCCGTATTACTTTGCCCCGGCTGCGGAACCCTACCATGAAGTAATTACTGATTTTCAGCGTAGTTTTCAGGAAATCATTGGACGAAACCATGCCAAATATTTTGATGCCAATGGGTGGTTTTATTTCACTAAGGAACGGTTTGATCTCTTCTATCCCAGCTATGGAGATACGTATCCCACCTATAATGGTAGTATTGGAATGACCTATGAACAAGGCGGAAGCGGACGTGCAGGACTAGGCATCATTACGGATAATGGGGATACCCTGACATTAAAGGATAGAATTGCCCATCATTTTACAACAGGGCTCTCTACAATAGAAGTTGCCTCAAATAACGTGGAAAAACTTAATACGGAGTTCAAGAAGTTCTTTCAAAGAAAGAATTTTAAATATAAAAGTTATGTTTTAAGTGGAAATGAAGATCACCTCCGGGCCTTGGAAAAACTGCTTTCACAACATGAAATTGAATATGCCAGAGCCAAAAAAAATACCATAAAAGGGATAAGGTATTCTTCGGGAGGAAATGCTTCAAAGAATGTAGATGAGAATTCACTAGTTGTTTCTACCAATCAACCTAAAGGAACCTTGGTCAAGGTTTTATTCGAACCAAATGCCAAACTAAGTGACTCCTTAACCTATGATATTACGGCTTGGTCGCTACCCTATGCCTATGGACTGGAGGGCTTGGCGACCAATCAGATTGTTGCAGGTATTAAGGGGAAAAACAATACTATAACAGCTGAAGTATCGCCAAATGCATATGCCTACTTAACGGATTGGAACAGCATGGATGATGCCCGCTTTCTTGCTGACCTACTGAAAAAAGGAGGTAAGGTTAGAACGGCATACGCACCATTCTCATTAAAGGGTAAATCCTATAAAAGGGGAACCCTTATCATAACAAAATCGGACAATGAAACCCTTGAGGACTTTGGTACTATTCTAAAAGAAGTCGCTAAAACGCATCATAAAACATTGGATGTCGCCAATACGGGATTTGTAGATTCCGGTAAGGACTTCGGATCGGGTTATGTTCAGATGATAGAAAAACCTAAAGTGGCCGTATTGACTGGTGGCCCCTCGTCTTCCTATCGATTTGGGGAGATTTGGCATTACTTTGAAAAACAGTTACATTACCCGATAACTGCAATAGATACGGATTATATAGATCGTATTGATCTTGAAGCCTATAACATTCTTGTATTGCCCGGAGGACGGTATACAAGATTTATGAACGATAACCGCCTTAATGAACTTAAAGCGTGGGTTCGCAATGGCGGTAAGCTCATAGCCATGGGTGGGGCCATTGATGGAATTGATGGAGAAAGTGGATTTGGAATAAAAAGAAAAAAAAGTATCAAGGATACCATAGATATGGAACCCATGGCGCATGAAGACCGTCAAAGGGAAGCCATGAAAAATGCGATTACAGGTGCCATTTTTAAAACCAGGGTGGACAACACCCATCCTTTGGCCTTTGGCTATGGCACCAACTATTATACCTTAAAATTGGGCAGTGGTGCCTATGATTACCTGTCTAATGGCAATGCGGTCTATTTGGAAAACAACGCCCGACCTATCTCCGGTTTTGCCGGTAGTGAGGCCAAAAAGAAAATTGGTAAATCTTTGGTGTTTGGGGTGGAAAATGTGGGTAGGGGCCAAGTCATATATATGGTGGATAATCCGTTGTTTAGGGGGAAAATGGAAAACTGTTTTTTGCCAATGCCCTGTTTATGGTGAACTAAGGCGGGGTGTTTAAGGGAATACATCATATCGCCATTATTTGTTCTGATTACGAAAAATCAAAACACTTCTACACCAAAATCCTAGGATTGCGAATACTAAAAGAAACATATCGCAAACATCGGGATTCCCATAAATTGGACTTGTCCTTAAATGACAAGTACGTCATCGAACTGTTTTCTTTCCCCAATCCTCCTTCAAGAACCTCACGACCAGAAGCATTTGGATTGCGACATTTAGCTTTTGAGGTGGATTCCGTTGAAGAGGTGGTCAATGCATTAAACGATTTAGGGATCCCTACGGAGCCTATCCGAATAGATCAGTCTACGGGCAAAAAATTTACGTTTTTTACCGACCCTGATGACCTGCCCTTGGAAGTCTACGAAGCCTAAGGCCTTATTTTATCTATTTTTAACAGAAAATGGTTAAAATTCCCCTTAATTTTATAGAAAAGAGCGGTTTATGATATTAAATAATATAGCGAACACATCTAAATTGCTGTTCTATACACTTGCAGTACTATTGTTTTTGCGCCCCTCCCATTCCTTCAGTTATCAAGAAGTTCAAGAGGAGTTTATAGAGTACAAAGGAAGTGTTGTAGAATCAGGCAGTGACAAACCTTTGGCATTAGCTTCGATTACCATTGAAGGGGCCAACATAAGTACAGTAGCCAATACAGAGGGAGAATTTTTATTGAAAATCCCAAAAAGTATGGCCAATGGCAATGTTTTATTTTCTTTTTTGGGTTATGAAAGCAAACTAATTCCCATTAAACAATTAAAGAAGGACAGGAACAAAATTGAATTAAAAGTGTCCTTTACCCAATTATCCGGTGTCAATCTCAATGCCCCCAAAAATGCTGAGACTTTGGTTCGCGAGGTTTTGCAACGAAAGGGTGAAAATTATACAGGGGATAACGTGGTAATGACTGCATTTTATCGTGAGACCATAAAGAAGCGAAGGAAAAATGTTTCGCTTTCAGAAGCGGTGGTCAATATTTACAAAACCCCATACTTCTCCAATAAAAATGACGCTATGCGACTTTTTAAGGCGAGAAAGAGCACGGACTATAACAAACTGGATACTGTGGCGCTAAAACTGCAAGGAGGGCCCTTCAATACACTTTATGTGGATATTATGAAGTATCCTGAATTTATTTTTATTGAAGGGGAGGTAGATGAATATGAGTTTAAATTTGAACGATCCACATATATCGATGATCGATTGATTTACGTAATTAATTTTGAACAACTGCCTGGTATCAAAGATCCTTTGTACAAAGGAAAACTGTACATTGATGTGGAAAATAGAACGTTGAAGAGTGCGGTTTACGAACTGAATATTACCAACCGTGAAATGGCTTCCAGGTTGTTTGTTCGGAAAAAACCTGCAAAAGTGGATGTATGGCCCACAGAAGTGGCCTATCGTGTGGATTATAGGGAAAATAATGGGAAATGGTTTTACAGTTATAGCAATGTCCTAATGGAATTTAAAGTGGATTGGAAAGGCAAGCTCTTTAACTCTGTTTACAGCATGGCTGCCGAAATGGCTGTGACTGACTGGAAAAAAAATCCTACTGGCGAGTTTCCCAAGAACAAGGAGAAGATTAAAAAATCCATTATTTTAAGTGATGAGAACATCGGCTTCACCGATCCCAACTTCTGGGGGGAATATAATATTATAGAACCGGAAAAATCTATCGAATCTGCTATCAAAAAAATACAGCGACAACTGCGAAGGGCCAATAGGAATGGGGCGCCAGCACCCTAGTAACAATGCCCCCTTTAGGGGGCATTAATTTTACTGTTGAAATTCCAAAACTGTTTTGCGTATAATCCCGACGCACTCATGAAGTTGTTCTTCTGTCATTACCAGTGGGGGTGCAAAACGAATAATGTTGCCATGGGTAGGTTTGGCCAATAGCCCATTTTCCTTAAGGGCTACACAAATATCCCAAGCTGTGGAACTGTCCTCGGTATCATTGATAACAATAGCGTTTAGAAGTCCTTTTCCGCGAACTAGGCGAACCAAGTCCGTTTCTTGAATGAGTTTTTCCATTTCTTTGCGAAAGATGTCACCCAATTTGTTGGCGTTTTCTGCCAAACCTTCTTCCTTAACCACTTCCAATGCTGCCATGGCGACCTTGCATGCCAATGGATTTCCTCCAAAAGTGGAACCATGTTCCCCTGGTCGTATTGTCAACATAACTTTGTGATTGGTAAGAATCGCAGAAACTGGGAAAACCCCTCCTGATAAAGCTTTTCCCAGAATCAATATGTCCGGTTTAACATTTTCATGATCACAACACAGTAATTTTCCTGTCCTTGCTATTCCAGTCTGCACCTCATCAGCGATAAAAAGTACATTCGCTTCCTTACAAATCGCATAGGCGGCCTTTAAATATCCACTATCTGGAACAAAGACCCCTGCCTCACCTTGAATCGGTTCTACCATAAATGCTGCCACATTGGGGTCGCTAACGGCGTCTTTCAACGCATTTAAATCGTTATAAGGGATAATTTCATAACCTGGCATAAAAGGTCCAAAACCTTTTGTACTGGAAGGGTCCGTTGATGAGGAAATAGCGCCCAGGGTCCTGCCCCAAAAGTTGCCTTCCACAAAAATTATTTTTGCCTGGTTATTAGGAACCCCTTTTATTTCATAGGCCCATTTTCGTGCGAGTTTGACAGCGGTCTCCCCGCCTTCAACCCCCGTATTCATGGGCAATACACGATCATATCCAAAATAGGACGTGATGAATTGGGTATACACCCCCAATACATCATTGTAAAATGCCCTTGAGGTAAGGGTCAATTTTTCCGCTTGTTCTTTAAGCGCCGAGATAATTTTAGGGTGACAATGTCCTTGATTTACCGCAGAATATGCCGAAAGAAAATCATAATACTTTTTTCCTTCAACATCCCAAACATAAACCCCTTCGCCCCGACTTAAAACCACCGGAAGGGGATGATAATTGTGTGCGCCATAGTTGTTCTCCAATGCAATGGCGTCTTGAGAAGTAAGCGTGTCAACTACTGCCATGATTCAAAAATTTAGAATAAAACTTTAGTTATTCCTTCTGCACCTTTATCCTTTCGACGAGCATCGAAAATTCAGCGTAGGAGAGAAATCATCCTGTGGAGCCGTAAAATTAAAAATATTTTTATTGGAAACCAACCTAGCGTACATTACGAGTTCTCCTTCTGATGGGCCAATACGGAAACCTGCAGTTCTATACGCTTCAGTTCCCTCATAATATCATTTTTATCCATCTGCATCCAGACATAGAGTTTTAACATAGCCATCATGATCATACTCAGGAAGCCTGCAGAACTCCAAATTATCATATCCCGAGTGGTTTCGGCATCAAAAAATTCAATTACTGAGTACACAAAGAATACAAAGAAGGCCAGATGCACGATATTCATTAGAATGGCCAACCAACCCATTTTACCTTTATATACTTCTGTAATCTTCCCAAAGAGGTTTTTCTCTTCCAGTTCTTCATAAAACTTAGCTTCCTCAACGGAAAGCGTTTCTTTGATCAAATCGTCCAATTCTTTAATTTCTTTACGCTTCATCATTTTTTTTCTTTAATTCCACCTTAATTTTTTCCCTGGCCCTAAACAAGCGGGTCTTTACCGTATTGACCGAGGCATTTGTAATTTTACTGATTTCCTTTAAGCTGTACTCTTCCAAATAAAACAGTTTTAAAACCATTTTTTGCTCGAAGGTCAAAGCGGCCATGGCTGCTTTGATTTTATTCATTTTTCCTTCTTTGGAAACATCAATTTCTTCTTGGGACATCTGAGTATCCCAAAACGAATCTGGGACGTCCTTTTTTCTTTTTTTATGCTTTGAAAGTACATCCAAAGCCTTTCTACTTGTAATGGTCATTGCCCAACTTCCAAAACTATTACTATCCCGCAACAAGTGAATTTTTCTAAGAATACTGCCCCAAACTTCTTGGGTGATATCCTTTGCCAATGACCAATCCTTAACATAGCGGAATGCATGTGCACATAATTTACCGTTCCACCGGCGTACCAGCAGGTCCATTGCTTTGCTGTCCCCAGCCTTATAGGAAATTACCAACAAGGAATCCACTATTTTATCGGGTTTACCCATGGTTATCATTGTATGGACGGAAGTCTTAGAAAAAGGTTCCCCAATAAGGGAAATTCTTTTCAATTTACTGCATGTGAGCCTTCAACCCGTTTCTTCAAAACGGTACTTGATATTGCGCCTACTCGGGAAAATAGGCAACCAAGTGCTATGATTCCCCATCTGTCTTAGAATCACGAATCCAAAAAAGTTGTTGAACAATTGTTAAACATTGCCCTATAAAAAATCATTTATGTAAGTTGCACCGCCTCCAAACAAGCACGAGAATTAACGATAATATATGTTATATATAAAGTGATTTGCTTACAAGCTGTTGATGTATTGTTCCGGGCTTGCCCCATGGAAAATGTAGTACTTTTACAAAAGCGATAGCCAATTTTTGCATGAAACGATTGTTCCCGGTCTTACTGCTATTTACCATGATTGTCCAATTTTCTTCTTGTGAAAAAGACGATATCTGTGTAGAAGGGGATACCCCTCTGTTGGTGGTTGGTTTTTATGATATTGTGGACACCACGTTCAAAAGCGTTAACAATTTACGCATAAGGGCCCTTGATAATGATAGCATACTGGGACTTGAAAGCGCCGAAGAATTTGGTTTCTCAGATAGGGCCAATTCCCCTGATTCCATCTTTTTGCCTTTGAGGATTGACGCCATGACCACACAATTTGAATTTATATTGGACTCCGCCGATGATGACCAAGACGCTACCATTGATACTGGGAATATTGATACCCTAACCTTCGATTATTTGGTCAATGAACAATTTGTCTCCAGGGCTTGTGGTTTTGTGGCCAACTTTAATGATTTGGATACCACTAGACAAGTTTTTTCCACAGATTGGATAAAAGGCATCAATATTTTGGATACCACTATTACCAACTCAAATCTTATCCATGTCCAGATATTTCATTAGTCTTTTTTTTATTTTGACCGCCTTGATGGTAAGGGCACAGGAAGAAGTGGCAAAAAAGGATACCATTACCAGAAAGTACAGCTATGGACTTAGGGTTGGGGTAGATTTAAGCCGACCAACCCTGTCTTTTTTAAACGACAATTATACAGGATTGGAGCTCGTTGGAGATTTTAGATTAACGGAGCGTTGGTGGTTGGCGGCTGAATTGGGTAATGAAGAGCGGCAGCAAGAAGAAACTGCGGGAGCACTGCCCTTATATACCTATACCTCATCTGGAAGTTATATTAAAGTAGGAGCTGATTATAATACGTACACTAACTGGTTTGGTATGCGCAACCAGATACATATTGGGGGGCGTTATGCCTTTAGTACGTTTAGCCAAACCTTGGAGAATTTTCGCTTTTTTGAAAGCAACCGCTTTTTTAGCCCTGATGAATTTGTTTTGGGCAGCGAAACATCTCAGGAATTCAGTGGCCTAAATGCCTCCTGGTTGGAGTTCGTAGTAGGAATGAAAGCCGAAATTTTTAAGAATATGTATGTGGGTATCAGCGCCAGACTGGGCCATTTGATTACCAATGGCGAAGATGATAATTTTAGAAACCTCTGGATACCCGGTTTTAACAAGGTCACGGAAGGTGCCAAATGGGGTGTGGGCTATAACTACACCTTATCTTACTTTTTACCGTTATATAAAAAAGTAAAGAAGAAAAAGGAAGTACAGGACCGTGCTCCCAATGGGCAGTAATTATTCTATCTCATTGGTCTGGGAAGCGTCTTCATCGGAGGTGGAAAAATCAGTGATTCCCTTATCAATAAGGATATTGTACCATTGTACAATCTTCTTGATGTCACTTGGATATACACGGTCTTCGTCATAATCCGGTAGTATTTCGAAGAAATATTCTTCCAACTTTAATTTTTCGTCCTTGTGACTTACCGACGTTTTTTCTCCTTGTTCCTTCTCCTTTATTTTTTGAAAAACCTCTCCTAAAGGTATCTCTTGCTCTAAGGTGTATATAGCAATTTCCGATAGTACACTGACATTGTTCTGAATACCCACTGAAAGTCGTTTCCCATCTAATAATGATTCCCCAACAAAACCGCTTCGGGTTTGTGTTAGAAGTTTATAAAGTCCAGGTTTCCCAGAAATGGATAAAATTTTATCAAGCGCCATTCAAAAGCAATTTTGTTTCTGTAAAAATATATTTTTCAAACTTGTGTAACTCATTAACGTCCTTTTTTAATTTGTGGAAACCGCATTTTATAGTCGACACTAACTTTACCTTTTGAAATCTTTTCCAACCTACTTTTTAAGAGTCTCTTTTTAAGGGACGACAACTTATCCGTAAATAAAATACCCTCAATATGATCGTATTCATGTTGAATGATACGGGCTGCCAAACCATCATAGGTCTCACTTTTGGTAAGAAAGGCTGCATCTTGATACGTTATCTTGATTTTGGGTTTACGATTTATGTCTTCCCTGATATCCGGTATACTTAAACAACCTTCATTAAATGCCCATTCCTTACCTTCTTCATCTTCTATTTTGGCATTGATAAAAACCTTTTTAAACCCCTTTAGTTGTTCCTGTTCTTCGGGAGAAAGTTCATCGTCATCAGCAAAAGGAGTTCCGTCAATCACAAAAATTCGTAGGGGCAGTCCCACTTGGGGACCTGCCAATCCCACTCCAGAAGCCTTGTACATCGTTTCGAACATATTTTCCACCAGTTCCTTTAGGTTGGGATAATCGATAGGAATTTCCTTGGCTTTTTTGCGTAAAATGGGATCTCCATAAGCTACAATTGGTAATATCATACTCAAACTCTATCTAAATAAGCCTGTAAAATTAGGGTGGCACTGACTTTATCCACCATGGCCTTGTCTTGCCTTTTTTTCTTTTTCATTCCTCCTGCTATCATGGTATCCAACGCCATTTTTGAGGTAAATCGCTCGTCTTGACGTTCTATGGAAATATCTGGAAATGTCTTTTTCAATTTATTGATAAAAGGCTTTATCAGGGTTTCAGATTCCGATTCGGAACCATCCATCTGCTTGGGTTCGCCTACCACAATACAGTCCACTACCTCTTTTCCCAAATATTCTTTTAAAAAAGTAAAAAGCTTATTTGTTTCAACTGCGGTCAAACCAGAAGCAATTAATTTCAGCTCGTCGGTCACTGCTATCCCTGTTCTTACCATTCCATAGTCAAGGGCCATTATCCTTCCCAATCCATACCATTTTTGGCAAAAATAATCTTAAAAATGTTACGCGCTTAAAATTGGTGGCGGGATTGCCTTGGTACTCCTATATTTGTCCAAAATTCAATGATGACAGAACTTAAAAATACGGTAGAACAGGCCTGGGAAAATAGGGAATTACTAAAAGACGGAAACACCCAAGAAGCCATTCGGGAAATAATCAACCTAATCGATTTAGGCCAACTCCGCTGTGCGGAACCTACAGCCGATGGATGGAAAATCAATGAATGGGTAAAAAAAGGGGTAGTCTTATATTTTCCCATTCAAAAGATGGAGGTTTTGGAAGCAGGCATTTTTGAGTTTCACGATAAGATTCCACTCAAGCGGGGGTATCAGGAAAAGGGTATTAGGGTGGTTCCCCACGCCATTGCGCGGCACGGGGCTTATATCTCCCCAGGTACTATTTTAATGCCCAGCTACGTCAATATTGGTGCCTACGTAGATGAAGGTACCATGGTGGATACATGGGCAACAGTAGGGAGTTGCGCCCAAATCGGGAAAAATGTGCATCTCAGTGGGGGCGTAGGTATTGGTGGTGTTTTGGAACCCCTGCAAGCGGCGCCCGTGATCATAGAGGATAATGCATTCATTGGTTCCCGCTCCATTGTTGTCGAAGGGGTGCGTGTGGAAAAAGAGGCCGTTTTAGGTGCTAACGTAGTGTTAACGGCATCTACCAAGATCATTGATGTGACCGGTAATGAGCCCTTAGAAATAAAAGGTAGGGTTCCGGCACGTTCAGTTGTTATACCAGGGAGCTATACCAAGGAATTCAAGGCAGGTGATTTTCAGGTGTCCTGTGCGTTAATTATTGGAAAACGCAAGGAAAGTACCAATAAAAAAACGTCCTTGAACGATGCACTTAGGGAGTATGATGTAGCGGTGTAGCCCGCAAGAAAATTAAGCCTCGAAACAATTTATTAAGGGTTTTGATGTTATAATTTTGTTGCACCCTAAGAACGTAACCAAAAAAAGCTGAATTGAGCACCCCAAAGCAAAAAATATCAGCATTGATCATCACCTACAATGAAATGGGATACATTGAAAAGTGTCTAGAATCCATTTCTTTTGCAGATGAAATCATTGTTGTGGATTCCTTCAGTACAGATGGCACCTATGAGTTTTTATCCGGTCATCCTAAAGTTGAAGTAATTCAACGTCCATTCCTTAATTTCACGGACCAAAAATCCTATGCCTTGAAATTGGCTGCCCATGACTGGGTGTTATTCGTTGATGCCGATGAGGTGGTATCAAATTCCCTGAAGAACGAAATCATTGAAACCGTCAATCAAGAGAATAGCTACGAAGCATATTGGTTTTACAGAAAGTTCATGTACCAAAATAAACCTCTACACTTTAGCGGTTGGCAGACGGATAAGAACCATAGGCTTTTTCGAAAAAGTAAGGTGCATTTTACGAGCGAAAGATTGGTGCATGAAACTTTACAGGTTAATGGAAAATCAGCTGAGTTAAAGGAAAAATTGACGCATTATTGTTATAAGGATTTTGATGATTATAAGAGCAAGATGCTACACTATGGAATCCTTAAAGCTCAAGAAGAACTGCAAAAAGGAAAACGTTTTAACTACCTAAAAATGTGGATTAAAACCACTTGGAAATTTTTCTACAATTACGTATTTCGTTTCGGTTTCCTTGATGCAAAAAGAGGCCTTAATGTCTGTTATCTAAATGCCCTAAGTGTTTACAAACGGTATCACGAATTACGTCGCTTAGAACAATTGCATCGCTCCCCTGTTTTAGTGAAAATGATTCAAAAGCACGAATTGGCCTAATATTCATTATTTCTTGGATGATGGAAATCATCTATTTACCAAGGGAATATGCATTGCCCGAAATAGCTTCCATCTACTATTTTTAGAAGATTTTCCGGGCCAGTAATCGCTCGCCGTATTTGCTTTTAAGAACTACTATAATTAGCGAATACCTTAGATTTGTGTAGCCAAGAATTAAGCGATAAAATGAAAATTGCCCTAATTGAATTAAGCAAAAGTCATGAGGAATGCCTTTACAGTCAAGTTCAATTTATTGGCGCACCCAATCGAAATCTACATTTGTACCTGCACCCAAAAGTGACATCTCTAATCGGTAGTTATGGCCTAGATAAGAAACAAATTTTTGAAACCAAATCCGTTAAGGGATTCTTCAAAAATTGGGTGTACGCCCTTCATTTAGCAAAGATTTTAGGTAAATATGACATCTTGATATTTAACACTACCAGTTCAAATAAGTTGTTGAGAAACCTCATGATCCTCTTGAACTTTTATCCCGTTGATTGTCTTGGTGTTCTGCATAATACCAAAAAACTGAAATCAAGTTTTACC
>JBCBZA010000043.1:0-26169 GCA_039815575.1 Bacteroidota bacterium
AAAGACTATCGCTATTTACGTAATATGTAATCGCTTCTTCGTAATTATTGAGCTTTTGATGTATCAAACCGATGTTAGCCATGGCTATCCCAGCATTTTTTTCGTTGCCCGCTTCTTTGTTCTTTTTAGAAGCAAGTGTATACTGTTCCATGGCTTTGGCATATTCACCAGTCTCGTTATAAATATTTCCCAAATTGTTGTAGGAACTTGCAGCTCCATCCTTATCGCCAATTTCTTCTGCAAATTCGATGTTTCGCATATGATATTCCTTAGCCTTTTTGATGTTCCCCTTGCTTAAGTAGGTATTTCCTAAACCTATAAGAGAGACCCCTATACCATTATGATATTTGATCTTAGAAGCAAGGTTAAGGGCGTCTTGGTAGAAGATGATTGCAGAGTCGTTTTGGGCCTGTCCATTTAACAAATCAGCATGTTCGTTTAAAGCAATGACTTTGTACCTACTATTCCCTATTTGCGAAGAAAGTTCGAATGCCTGGGATATGTAAGTTTTCGCCCTAGCTGGTTTTTCATATTGATACCCATCAAATAGCTCCAGTAAGAGACCATATCTTATGGAATCCACTTTTTCTTGGGCAAGATTTCTTTCAAGACTATCTAGCTTGGATTGCCCTAGCGCAAAATTCATTGCTACCAGAAATATAAGTATCCCGTTTTTTTTCAAGGTGTTCTGCTCTACTAACAAGGTATTGAATTTCAATTAATAATAGTAGAACAGCTTTGTGATGTGCGCTAACAATAGGGTTCCGAATTATACCAGTATTGTATAACCAACCATTTGTCCTGATACAATCCTAAATAACTATTTTTTCTGACAGAAAAAATTCAAAACACCATTTACAACAATCTTTTATACGTTCACATCAAAAATATGCAACCTAAAAAAGGACGTAATATATTGCTCACGCTTTAATGGATTTCCCCAAGTCCATTGACGAATTTAACCGAACAAACTAGAGCTACGCTCAAAAAAAAGCCCCTGAATGTATTCAGGGGCTTTTTGATTTTACTAACCTAAATTACTAGAAGGCATAGCTTAGGCCCAAAGTCCAGAACGTCTGTAGTTCATTGTCTATGTTGTCAAAGGTAGCCGTTGTGTTTCCCAAGGTATTGACCTGATAATTCAAGGCCTCCTGTTTGTTGCTACGTAAGCCAAAATCCAAACCGACCCCAATCGCTTTCCATAAGGTATAGGCAAATCCGTTGGTCCAGGTCCAGTTACTCAAATCCCCATTCTCATAACTGGCAAATGCAGATAAGTTGGTCTTAAAGCTTATTGCCCCTATTTGTCTTGTATAATCAGCCACGATTTTAGCACCCAAGGAGGAATCAAAAATGGTTTCATCATCAGCAAATACAAAGTTGTAGTTCAATGGATGAATAACCACGACCAAGTTATTAATAGGAGTCCAAGTAACCCCTACCCCTAAATCCAAGTATCCAGGATCGTTAAAATTGTCAAGAAGGGTGGTGCGGTATTCCATCAAACCGGAAACGGCCCATTTTTCACTTAACTTTCTTCCGTATAAAGAAGAAAGGTTGAATACGTCCGTAGTAGGTTGAAAGCTGTCATCATCCGTTGGATCATCTTCATCATCTATTTTGACCCATGTTAAGTTCATGGTCAAGGCGTTTCTCCAGAAAAACTTTTCTTGCTGTAAATTCGCAAAGGCGTTTCCTGTTATCCCAATATTACCTGCATTGTTATTTGGTGTTCCTTGGGCGAACCAATTATTGAATTGTGAAATGGTACCTCCAATGGTTCCGAAAGCCCCTATTTTCCAGCCCGGCAAGGCATCTATTTGAGCCTGAATTGCATCCGCACGACCTTGAATGGTGGCTATGGAATCTTTCTTCTCAGCCAATTTGGCTTTTAATTCCTCTTCCGTCTGTGCACTTAAAATGGAAGCACAAAGAACCGCAAAAACGGCTAAAACTGTTTTTTTCATTATGTCAGTGTTTATCAGTTTAGAAAAGCAAATGTAAGAATAGTCACATGGACAGAAAATAATTTGAAGATGAATTGGCAAGCACCATCCCTTACTCTATAAAACGTATGTCCGTTATTTCAAAAAAATCAGCGCAAATGTCCTCGGTATCAAAAGACTCATAGATATGTCCACTAAAAACAACCCTTGATCCTTCAACCTGAAATTCAGGCGAAAGATTACAAGGTGCGAATAAGTTTATTGGACTACTTTCAATGCTGACATCTGGGTCAATGGTGTTGATGGAAATACAAGAATCAATGGTCCCCCTTATATCATTTATGGTTGCGATTATTCTTCGACCTTCATCTTGAAAACAGCCCGGTTCAACATCGTCATCAGAACAGGCCAAAAATATCCAGGGAAATAACAAAAGAATTGGTGCCCTTATAAACTGAAGCGCTTTCATTTAAATCAATGTTGCTTACTTAAAAAGATGTTATTTGCCTAAATCGTTGCGCAATGGAATCAAAGATCTATGAATTTTTGGGGATTTCAATACTCATCCCCTCTTATAAAGCGGCACCGAAGAGCAGGCTTCTCCATATAACACCCTTCTGGCGACTGGCTGGATTTTTTCAATGGCCAATAAATACGCATTTTGGGGTACAGGTTTTTTACTGCATCCCTTTATAATTACCGGTTTATCCACAAATGCCGAGATGTCCATATTTTGAAGAATCCCTTGGAAAATAGCGGTTTCCAAGTCTTCCAATTGGCCAACCACCACTTTTTTTGCGTAAGGTATGGCTTTAGAGGCCAATAAAAGGTAGGCCCAACCCGGTATTATGGCATCCACGGAACAATCAAATGCCACGTAGGTATCAACATACTGTTCCCAATTGTGGTTTTCTACATGTTCCCTAAACTCTTTTTCCCGTAAAACCAGTTCCTCAAAAAGCCAGTCTTTGATATCCAAGAGAACGCGATTCCCTGAGGGATACAATTCTTCCAAATCAAAAGTGACCTGCTTTCCTTGGGCTACCCTGTTTACTATTTCTTCAGCCATATTTAAAAAAGGTCTCATCCATATTCGACTGGATATTCTTAAAATTTTATAACAAGCCCAATTCCAATTTGGCCTCCTCGCTCATTAAATCTTGTGTCCACGTAGGCTCAAAGGTAATCTCTACCGCTACATCTTTTATGATGTCAATTGATTTCACCTTTTCTTCCACCTCAACAGGAAGCGTTTCCGCCACTGGACAATTAGGAGAAGTTAGGGTCATCAGTATTTTGACCTCCAAATCTTCATTGACCAAAACATCATAAATAAGACCTAGTTCATAAATGTCCACAGGGATTTCCGGATCATAAATGGTCTTTAAAACCATCACTATCTTTTCACCTAAATCGGAAGTATCCATCGTAACGTCTTCACTCATTTTTTAAATTTAATGGGTTTAAGAGTTTATACGTTTTAAAAGTTTCCATTCAACTTTTAAAACGGCTGAAAGCCGCAAACCCATAAACTAATTCAGTTGTGTTTGATAGGCAACGGCATACAATTTTAATTGCTTTACCATACTTACCAAACCATTTGCCCTAGTAGGGGACAGGTGTTCTTTAAGCCCAATTTCATCAATAAAATCTGTATTCGCATCAATGATATCTTGGGGCTTTTGATTGCTAAAGGCACGTATCAATATTGCTATAATTCCTTTAGTGATAATGGCATCACTATCAGCCGTAAAAATAAGTTTATCCTCATTCAATTCTGCATGCACCCAAACCCTACTTTGACAACCTTTAATGATATTATCGTCCGTCTTAAATGCCTCGGCAATCAAGGGTAGGGATTTCCCCAGGGCAATCATATGTTCATATTTCTCCATCCAATCATCAAATAGGTTGAATTCATCAACTATTTCATTTTGAATTTCCTGAATGCCCATATTCAAATTTTTATACAAAAGTACAAAGTGTCCAATGGTTGTTCAACGCCTTTGGGAAATCTTTAAAGAAGCATGTCACGGGCCCTTATCACCCCCTCGACCAGCACATCAATTTCTTCTTTGGTATTGTAAAAACTAAAACTGGCCCTCACCGTTCCCGGAATTTTATAAAAATCCATGATAGGTTGGGCACAGTGGTGTCCTGTGCGCACTGCGATTCCTAATTTATCCAAAATGGTCCCTATATCGTAAGGATGGATTCCTTTAATATTAAATGAAACTACAGCTGCTTTATGGGAAGCCTCACCATATATTTTTAACCCATCGATTTTTTTAAGCTCTGTAGTAGCGTATTGGAGCAACTCCTCTTCGTACTGGGCGATGTTTTCAAACCCAATTCCGTTCATATAATCCAATGCTCCCCCAAAGGCAATTCCTCCTGCAATGTTTGGGGTACCTGCCTCAAATTTATGGGGTAAATCAGCATAAGTCGTTTTCTCAAACGTAACCTCCGCAATCATTTCACCCCCTCCTTGATAAGGCGGCAACTTTTTTAACCATGCTGACTTGCCATAAAGTATTCCAACTCCGGTTGGGCCACACATTTTATGGGCCGAGACGGTATAAAAATCCACATCAAGCGCTTGCATATCCCCTTTTATATGGGGTGCCGCCTGTGCCCCATCCACCAGTACCGCAGCTCCAATAGCATGTGCCGCATCGATAATTTCCTTAATCGGGTTTACGGTTCCCAGGGCATTGGAAACGTGATTGCAAAATACCAGCTTGGTGTTTTTGGAAAGTAGTTTATGATAGTCTTCCATGACCAACTCTCCATTTTGGTTCATGGGGATTACCTTTAATGCTGCGCCCGTACGCTCGCAAAGCATCTGCCACGGTACAATATTTGAATGGTGCTCCATGGCAGAAACCAAAATTTCATCCCCTTTTTTAAGAAATGTACCAAATCCATTGGCTACAAGATTTATCGCATCCGTTGTTCCAGAAGTGAAAATTACTTCATGTGGCTTAGCAATGTTAAAATGTTCTTGAATTTTTATGCGCGCCTGTTCATAGGCATCTGTTGCTTCTTGGGATAGGGAATGTACCCCTCTGTGGATATTGGCATTGTAATTTTGATAATAATGTGCAATAACATCAATGACATGTTGCGGGGTCTGCGAGGTGGCCGCATTATCAAAATAGACCAAGGGCTTGCCGTTGACTTTCCGGGCTAGAATGGGAAAGTCTTTTCTTATGCCATGAACATCCAAAAAGGTTTTTGTCATTTGTATTATTCTGAACGTAGTAAGAATCTATTTTAGGTGGCCACATTGCGCCTTCCCTATCCTAACCTACCATACTCTCTTATCTGGGGGACAGCAAATGGTCTTTACAATTCAAACCCCAATTGTACCCCTAATTTATTGGCAATAATCCGGGTAATACGGGTTTTTAGTTCAGGAATACGCACACTTTCCAAAACATTGTTTGCAAAGGCATACATCAACAATGCGCCGGCCTCTTTTTTGGGAATACCTCGTGACTGTAAATAAAACAGCGCGTCCTCATCCAATTGTCCAATAGTACAACCATGCGAACACTTTACATCATCCGCGAAGATTTCCAATTGCGGTTTTGTGTTAATAGTAGCCGTGTCACTTATCAGAACATTATTGTTTTGTTGGAAAGCATCCGTTTTTTGGGCAATTTTATCTACCAATATCTTGCCATTAAAAACCCCAGTGGAACGGCCATCAAAAATGCCCTTATAATCCTGGTGGCTTTCACAATTGGGTTGGGCGTGGTGTACTAAGGTATAGTGGTCCACATGTTGTTTCCCGTCCAATATAGTGACCCCTTTCATGGTGGAGTCAATATGCTCCCCATTTTGATAAAAATTAAGGTTATTTCGGGTCAATTTTCCCCCAAAGGAAAAAGTATGGACACGGACCACACTCCTTTCTTTTTGCTGAATGTAGGTATTATCCACCAAAGAAGCATACTCATTATCATTCTGAACTTTGTAGTAATCTACCCGAGCGTCCTTAGCAGCAAAAATTTCGGTAACGGAATTTGTAAAGACTTCATTGGAGGTTAAGCTCTGATGCCGCTCAATAACTTGTAATTCCGCATTGTCCTCTGCAATAATGAGGTTGCGGGGCTGTAGCATCAAGGAAGCTTCATTGCCCGTGGCCAAGTGCAAAATTTGAATCGGTTTACGAGGAGCCTTGTTTTTAGGAATGTAAATATATGCCCCTTCCTTGCTAAAAGCTGTGTTCAATGAGGTCAGGGATTCCTCGGTATTGGCCACCTTATTAAAATACAGTTCGATGACCTGTCTGTACATGGGTTTTGTCAAAGCCGCACTCATAAGACATACATCCACGCCATCATGCGTAGTCTCCGAGAGATAACTGCTGTAAATGCCGTCAATAAATACAATTTTATAGGTGTCTATTTCGTGGAGAAAGTATTTCTTAATGTCTTTATACTCCAATGTTTTCTCCTGCTTTGGAAAGACACTAAAATCAATCTTTTGAAGACTGTTCAATGAGGTATACTTCCAGGCTTCTTCCCTTTTGGATGGAAAGCCTTTCAACTCAAAATTCTTTATGGCTTCGGACCGAATGTCATGCACGGAATCGTTGACATTAATGTTGTCTTCGAATGCTATAAAAGAAGAAAGTAATTTATCTTTTAAATCCATCTTACACCATTGTTTCTTGTTTGATCCAATCGTATCCCTTGGACTCCAATTCGAGAGCCAACTCCTTGGTTCCAGACTTTACAATTTTACCATCGTGAAGCACATGAACAAAATCCGGGACAATGTATTCCAATAATCTTTGGTAATGTGTAATAACAATGATGGCATTATCATTGGTTCTTAGCTTGTTCACCCCATTTGCCACAATACGGAGTGCATCGATATCCAAGCCCGAGTCTGTTTCATCCAAAATGGCGAGCTTGGGTTCCATCATGGCCATTTGAAAAATTTCGTTCCGTTTCTTTTCACCCCCAGAAAACCCTTCGTTCAATGATCTGGACAAAAACTTTCGGTCAATGTTCAGCATCTCTGATTTTTCACGAATTTTTTTCAACATTTCATTAGCTGGCATATCTTCCAACCCTTTTGCCTTTCGAGATTCGTTTATTGCTGTTTTTATGAAATTGGTAACGGTAACCCCTGGAATCTCAACAGGATATTGAAAAGAAAGAAAAATACCTTCATGTGCCCTTTCTTCAGGGGCCAAATCTTCTAAATCGGCACCCTCCAATTCAATACTCCCTTTTTTTATTTCAAATTCCTCTTTCCCAGCCACCACGGAAGCAAGCGTACTCTTTCCTGAACCATTTGGCCCCATAATTGCATGTACCTCTCCTGCATTCACTTCCAGATTGATGCCCTTTAGTATTTTCTTATCTTCAATACTTGCGTGTAAGTCTTTGATCTTTAGCATTGTATTCCTTAATTGTTCTTTTTACTAAATTGATTTTGTGATTGAAGTACCTCTAAGCAATTATCCTACGGACCCTTCTAGACTGATCTCCAATAATTTTTGTGCCTCAACGGCAAACTCCATGGGTAATTTGTTTAGTACTTCTTTGCTAAATCCGTTAACGATTAGGGCGATGGCTTTTTCAGTATCAATGCCCCTTTGATTGCAATAGAATATTTGGTCCTCCCCTATCTTGCTCGTTGTAGCCTCATGTTCAATTTGGGCTGTCCTATTTTTTGCTTCGATATAGGGGAAGGTATGGGCTCCACACTCATTGCCCATTAGCAATGAATCACACTGCGAAAAGTTCCTTGCATTCTTAGCACGGCTATTCACCTTAACCAACCCACGATAGCTGTTTTGGGATTTTCCAGCAGATATTCCTTTTGAAATAATGGTGCTTCGGGTATTATTCCCTATATGAATCATTTTAGTGCCCGTATCGGCCTGTTGAAAATTGTTCGTTACCGCAATGGAATAAAATTCTCCAATGGAATTGTTCCCTTTCAACACACAAGAGGGATATTTCCAAGTTACCGCAGAACCTGTTTCCACTTGGGTCCATGAAATCTTGGCATTGTTTTCACATAGTCCGCGTTTGGTCACAAAGTTAAAAACACCGCCTTTCCCTTGTTTATCACCTGGAAACCAATTTTGTACCGTAGAATATTTTATTTCTGCATCATCCAATGCAATTAGCTCTACAACCGCCGCATGCAATTGGTTTTCATCGCGCATAGGGGCCGTACACCCCTCCAAATAGCTTACATAGCTTCCTTCATCAGCGATCAATAACGTTCGCTCAAATTGCCCGGTACCTGCCTCGTTGATTCTGAAATAGGTAGATAGTTCCATCGGGCAACGCACACCTTTGGGAATGTAACAGAAACTTCCATCAGAAAAAACGGCGGAATTCAGGGCCGCATAAAAATTATCCTTTTTGGGCACCACTTTTCCTAGATACTTTTTGACCAATTCGGGATGTTCTTTGATAGCTTCGGATATGGCACAGAAAATTATCCCTTTTTCGGCCAAGGTTTCTTTGAATGTAGTGGCGACGGAAACCGAATCCATAACAACATCGACCGCTACACCGGCCAATTTCTTTTGCTCGTCCAAGGATATCCCCAACTTCTTGAAGGTCTCTAAAAGTTCAGGATCAACCTCGTCCAAAGAATTGTACTTCGGTTTCTTATTGGGAGCGGAATAATATGAAATATTCTGAAAATCAGGTTTTTCGTAGTTCACATTTGCCCATTCTGGCTCTTCCATTTTCTTCCACTCGCGAAAAGCATCCAACCTCCACTCCGTCATCCATTCCGGTTCCTCCTTTTTTTTGGATATGGCAATGACGATATCCTCATTGAGTCCCTTTGGAAGGGTGTCTGATTCTATATCCGTGTAGAAACCGTACTCATATTCCTTGGTTTCGAGCTCTTTTTTTAATTCTTCTTCCGTGTAAGCCATCTACTTATTTATAGTGAAAAACTTTCGCCACAACCGCAAGTACGTTGTGCATTGGGGTTATTAAAAACAAATCCCTTACCATTTAAGCCTCCCGAATATTCCAAGGTCATGCCTACCAGGTAGAGAAAACTTTTTTTATCCACCACTATACGAACTTCGTTGTCTTCAAAGACCTTATCCCCTTCACTGGTTTTATCATCAAAATTCAATTCGTAGGATAGTCCACTGCAACCACCACTCTTGACCCCCACTCGAACATAGTCCCGCTCTGCATTGTAGCCGTCTTCGGTCATTAAGGAAACAACTTTCCGTTTTGCGCTTTCTGCAACTTTAATCATGTTTTATCCTTGATTTAATCAAAAATGCCCCCAAATATAGTTCTTAGGTCGCATAAATAGGGGAATTCTAACATTAATATAACGTATGTTTTGATAAACTTTCTTTATGGAAAGCTTAAACAGAACTTTTCTTGGGAAATGAGTGAAAGTTCTGATTTTAAACCTTTAAAATTTAGGTTTTACGGAGTTTTAGATTTAAAAATCAATTAAAACTAAGAATGACCATATCAATTCCTCCCTTGGGCTCCACTTCGGGAAAATCCTGACTGGCCGTTTCTCCAATCAACACTACAGCACCATTATTGGTTTCTATGGCGTCATAACCAAAATCCAAACCTAAACCTCCAAAAGACTTTTCCCACTGCATATTTCCGGAAGCATCCGTTTTAAAAATCCAAATATCATTTTCGCCAAAGTTCTCAGTAACATCCCCATCAAAACTTTTGGAATTTCCACAAACCAATAATCCTCCATCAGAAGTGGGGCGCACACTGTGTGCTGCATCAAAACCAGAACCTCCAAAACTTTTCTGCCAAAGGAGTTGGCCGTTATCGTCAATTTTAATCAACCAAACATCGGACTGCCCCTGATTCTTGGTCACCTGGGTGTCAGAACTAAAAGTGTTGCCTACAATCACGTAACCTCCGTCAGCGGTTGCCAAAATATCTTGAGCTTGGTCAATACCTGTACCTCCAAAAGAGTTTTCCCAAACAAAGTTCCCATTTTTGTCCATCTTAACCGCCCAAAAGTCATAGCTCCCTTTGGGATTGGTAATGTCAAAATCATCGCTCTCAGAGGCTCCCGTTAAAATATACCCTCCATCATGGGCGTTCACCACTCCGAAAGAACGGTCATTATTAGTACCTCCAAAAAACTTGCGCCATTCCAAGTTACCATCACCATCAATTTTGGTCCCCCAAAATTCACCAACCCCATGTGCCGTTAAGGTGTTTTTGTCCGTGCTACCCTCGCCATTGGACGAGGTAACATCCAAAAAACCGGAGAAGAAGAATCCACCATCAGCAGTTTCCACCAAATCATAGGAATGATCGTGTCCTGAAAAACCAAAACTCCTTTCCCAAATAATAGTTCCGGAAGCATCCAATCGTAAAATCCAATTGTCATGAAAACCTTCATTATTGCTTCCATCTCCATCATCGCTCATGGCATAGCCTGTAATGGCATATCCCCCATCGGATGTTTGTATGATTTGTTGCCCCTGGTCGTCTTTACTACCTCCATAGGTTTTTTGCCAGTCTAGATTTCCGTCAGCATCTAATTTGACCAGCCAATAGTCATTGACCGGTAAAGCCTTTGAGGCCAAGTCACCATCTGTACTATTGGTCAATCCTAAAATTGCATACCCTCCATCATTGGTTTGAATAAGGGAACGTGCTGAGTCGTCACCGGTACCTCCTAAATTTATGGTCCATGCCACGTTTTGAAAATCATCCGGCACCTCGTTGTTCCCTTCTACTTTAAAGGAATCGTCTGAACAGGAGAATACTAAAGCGAAGGCTAGGTAAGATAGGGTCCTTTTCATAGTCAACTACTATTTATTCCGATTTTCTTACTACAAAAAATCCAGTATCACTATCATTTATGATGATTTTACCGCTCTCAAAATAGGGATATACACTCCAGACCCCGTTAAAACTAGTTCCATTATTTGAAGGGAAAGTATCAAAAAAGCCAATTTCCGATATATTTCTGCCGCTAATGTCAGAAATATCCAAGACCCGCATACCTGCAGTATAGTTGGCCAAGAAAAACTCATCTCCATTTACGTATCCGTTATGGTCTATAGCTGCTGTTGGTCCAGTATATGTCATATGCAACTCAGGGCTGTCCAAATCGGTAAAATCAAATACAAGCGTTCTCGAATTGAATCCAAAATTAAGTTCATCAAGTTCATCTCCCAACAAGAAATACCTTTGATTCTCAGTAAACCAGCCTTGATGGGTGTATCCCAATTGTGCATAATCCAGCGTTGAAATTTCCGTTGGATTGGATTTATCAGTGATATCTACAATAACTATCTGGTCCTCATTAGAACCAATGAATATTTCACGTCCCGTATAATCCGTATCGGGACCAGTATAGGTTACCACCTGGGCATCATGGGTGTATCCATTGGCGCCATACCCCCCTATCCCTAAAGGTGAAGTCGGGTTTTGTATATCTACAAAATGAACCCCACCTCCGAAGGCATCATTTCGGGCAGTTCCCACAGGATACGCAAATCCCATTTCTTCATTAATGACCACATTATGTGCGTTCCCTATTGCTGTGTACCTAGCATTGGCAGAAAAAGTTTGTGGAGGATTGGAAACACTGCGCAATTGGGTTAAATCGAAAACCTGCATACCGTGATTGCTCGCTTCCGAAACAATGAATGCATGATTATCATATACTTTTACATCCCTCCACGTGCTGGAAGTTGTTTCGGTTGGCAGTTTTCCTAAATAAATAAGATTATCGGTATCGCTAATATCTACAAAGGCGGTACCGTTATCCAAACCTATCAAGGCGTACTCACTGTCCGTTGAAGGATCTATCCATCCCCAAATATCATTGCCCCTTGCAGCAGAAAACGTAGAATGTGCTATTCTGCCCAATAAATCATAGCCATTGCATGCAAACTCTCCGGCCATTCCATTTTCACAAGGTCCGGAAGTGGTAATTGGAGCTGCGGGGGTATCATCCGTAGTTCCGTCATCATCTGAAACACTACCCCCGTCATCCACAATTACACCATCGTTCCCATTGTCATCAGACCCGCAAGCCAGAACAAATCCAAAGATAAGTGTCAGTAACAGTATAATACATTTTCTATTCATAGCAACATAACTGGGTTCTAGTAAAGATACAACTTTACCGAATTGAATTACTTTTGCTGCATGCTTGAAGATAAGAATGCATTTCGCACACCATTGGAACAATTGGGAGAGTTTGAACTCATAAAACATCTCACCAAAGATTTTGGGATCATCCATCCTTCTACATTAAAAGGTATTGGCGATGATGCGGCAGTACTGGACCTTTCCAAACAAAAAACGGTGATTTCTACGGATTTTTTAGTCGAGGGGGTGCACTTTGACCTAAGCTATGTGCCTCTGAAACATTTGGGGTATAAATCAGTCATCGTGAATCTTTCTGACATCTACGCCATGAATGCGATGGCCACCCAAATAACCGTTAGCATGGCAGTTTCCAATCGTTTTCCATTGGAAGCCCTTGAGGAATTCTATGCCGGTGTGGCTTTAGCCTGTAAGATTTACGGGGTTGACTTGATTGGTGGGGATACCACCTCCTCAACAAAGGGAATGCTCATTAGCATTACGGCAATTGGGCAGGTAACCGATAAAAAATTGGTGATGCGTTCAGGCGCCAAAGAAAATGACCTCTTAGTGGTCACTGGAGACCTAGGGGGGGCGTATTTGGGATTACAGGTATTGGAACGCGAAAAAGAAGTCTTTAAAGTAGACCCCAATAACCAACCTGATTTGGATCCCTACAGCTATATTGTGGAGCGGCAACTAAAACCGGAAGCTCGAAAGGACATTGTAGAACTATTGGGGAAACTTGAAGTACACCCAACAAGTATGATTGACATCAGCGACGGACTTTCTTCAGAAATTCTGCATTTATGCGAACAAAGTGATGTAGGTTGCAATTTGTATGAGGACAAAATTCCTTTGGACCCAACGGTCATTTCAACTTCAGAAGAATTTAAGATGGACAGTACTATGATTGCCTTAAGTGGTGGGGAGGATTACGAACTATTGTTCACCATTGACCAAAAAGAATTCCCGAAAATCAAGGGCAATCCAAATCTTACGGTCTTGGGGCACATGACACATAAAAATGAGGGCGCACACTTAATCTCCAGGAATGGCTCTAAAATTCCATTGACAGCCCAAGGTTGGAATTCTTTCGGGGATGCCTAGGCTACTTGTTTTCTTAAAGATTTTCCTTGAGCACGGACCCTACTTCGCCGCTGGTACATGTCTTCCAAAGCGTTGTTGATCTCTTTCATTTTCTTGGTCAAAGGAGTAAGTTTACCACGCTCATCGGTGGTCACTTGCTTGCCACAATGAACACAGCGATATTCTTTGATATGCCCTGTCACCTTTTTGGAAACGACATAATGATGGCCAAAGAAGTTACAAAAAACACCTGTGATTTTGTTGCCATCGGGGGTAATGGTTTTGCTCATAAGCTTGGAACAGTTTTATTGCATGATTCGATTTGGGGACCGAGTAATGCAGTGATTAGTTGATCTTAAATATGCCAATTACGTTAAAAACGTGGGTTTGGTTTTCATAAATTGCAACGTTGCTTTTTTCTCCTTTATTTTGAGGGCCTTGCAGATTTTTTACTTTTTTCGACGAATTGCACATAACCGACAAGTTGTTCAATAAAATCGATGAAACGTCACGGCCTTCAATATACAAAAACAACCTATTTTAACAAATAATTTACACTCGATGAATAGCAGAAAAGAAATATTTGTGGTGGCTTTTGCGCTTTTCTCGCTCTTTTTTGGCGCTGGAAACCTTATTTTACCGCCACAATTAGGATTTAAGGCGGAAAACACTTGGATATGGGTCACCTTGGGTTTCGCCATTTCTGCCGTAATCATCCCCATTTTAGGAATTCTAGCGCATGCCAAGCTACAGGGCACCTTGTTTGATATTGCAAAAAAAGTATCCCCCACCTTTAGTCTGGTCTATTGTTATTTGATCTATGCGGTCTCCATAAGCTTGCCCTCCCCTAGAACGGCATCAGTAACCCATGAAATGGCCATCGCACCAAATTTTAATTCTTCTTCTTGGATAACCAGTACCATCTATTTTGGATTGGTACTTGTTTTTGTGCTCAATCGTTCAAAAATTCTAAACCTTATAGGAAAGTTTTTGACCCCGGGCATCTTGATTATCCTAATCACCATCTTTATAACCGCAATAACAGGATTTGAATTTTCCTTTGGTCCCTCCCAATACCCAAGTCCATTTACCCATGGAATTTTAGAGGGCTACCAAACTTTTGATGCGATCGGAGCCGTGGTCGTTGGAGGGGTCATTATCATTTCCGTAAACCTAAAATATGAACATTTGTCATTTGAAGAAAAGCGGCAGCTTATAGGAAAGGCCGGCCTATATTCAGGATTAGGGCTTTTTTTGGTTTATGCTGGATTGATTCTCTCAGGTGCCCTAATGACCAATGAATTTGATGATGGCATTTCTAGGACTGCACTCCTTCAAGGTATCAGTTTAAAAACGCTGGGGAATTCTGCGACACTATTTCTAGGGGTTCTAGTAAGTTTAGCTTGTTTTACCACTGCGGTCGGCATTGTTACAGGTGCCGCAGATTTTATAAAAGGCCGATTTAAAGACTCACAAAAGGCGTACACTATAGCCGCCATTATAGGTTGCGTTTTAGGAGTTGTAATGGGGCAGTTCAATGTGGGCTATATCATTGCCGTTGCTTTACCTGTATTAATGTTCATGTATCCAGTTACCATTGTACTCATTATACTCAATCTGCTTCCGGACAACTATTGCTCAAAAAAGGTGTTTCAATGGGTAGTGGTAAGCACCTTGCTTTTTAGTATACCGGATTGTTTAAAAAGTATTGGGTTGGAGGGTCCTATTTCCAGCAGTACCAATTGGATTCCATTGAGTGATTTTCATATGGGATGGGTGTTACCTGCCACCTTGGTCTTTATTCTTGCCAACTTGATAAAGAAATAAACCACCATAGCCTTTATGTTCATAGGTTTGGATGGCAATGAAATTGCTCTTCTAAAATGCCACTAGTTGATCACAAATCCTAATACCAATTAAGAGTAACCTTTTCAAAGAAAAAAGTTTATAAATACTAAACCTTGTCCATTTAAATTGGTCTACACCTTAAATAAAAAAACCCAATATCCCCATTGAATCAAATGTGGCCCAAAAACTTTTTTAACACACTGGCACGCTCAGGGCTTACTAAAACATCTTCATGGTATTTGGGGTTTAGTTCCACCATCAGTTGACCTACGTTGCTTGTCTTGACCTTTTCTATGGAATCAATATTCACTAAAAGTTGTCTATTAAGCCGAATAAACTTTTTGGGGTCAACTAAAGTCTGTAATTGATTCAATGATTGACTTATGGAAAATTGTTTTCCATCCATAGTTTTGGCAAATACGATCTCACTTCTAAAAAAATAGGCAATCCCTTCCAATCGAACCGGCACCATTTCCTTTCCAGATTTTAATAAAAAACGTTCCCTTTTTTCATTGGACCTATCCTTTTTATACAATTGTGTAAAAGCGGGGAACTTGTCCAGCCATTCTTTTAGGTACATATCCCTTCTATTAAAAAATTTCATAAGCCCCTGGTTGACTTCTTTGCTTGTTAATGGTTTTAGCAAATAGTCTATGCCCGTTGTTTTAAATGCCATGATGGCATATTCATCATAAGCAGTAGTGAAAATTATAGGAACTTCCACATCCACTTCTTTAAAGATGTCAAAAGAAATACCGTCCGATAAGTGGATGTCCATGAAAATCAGGTCTGGAGGTACGTTTTCACTTAACCATTTTATACTTGATTTTACATTAGGCAATACCGCAATTACATGAATCATAAACCCTGATGCACCCAGTAGGTTAGTCAAATGCTTTTGTGCCTTGGGCTCGTCTTCTATTATAACAACTTTGGTCTTCATTTTTGAGGACAATCAATTAAAGGCACCTGCACAAGAAAGTTGTCATCAAGCTCTTCCACCACTACTTTGGATTCGGTTAAAAGGTCATATCGCTCCATAATATTTTGCAATCCACTTTTTGTACTATCTGTCGATACTTTAGGAACTCTGGTATTAGATAAAACCAGGTATTCTTCCTGGGAAAGTAGCTTTAAATGCACCTGATTTTCTTTATCGATTTGGTTGTGCTTGACTACATTCTCAATGAGTTCGTGTAAAACCAATGGGGGTATAAACTTTTGTTGCAAATGTTTTTGGTCTATTCTATTTTCCACTTGAAAGGCCCCTCCAAAACGTTCCTTGAGAACCTCAACATATTGTAATAGGACCTCTAACTCTTCCTCGACAGAGATTACATTTTCTTTGGAGTTTTTCAAAATATGTCGATAGATGTTGGATACATTTTTGAGGAATTTTTTAGCCATTTTCGGGTTTTCATCCACCAAATAATAAATGGTGTTGAAGTTGTTGAAAATAAAATGGGGATCCAATTGGTTCCGCAACATATGTAGGTTGGCATCTACAATCTTTGCCTTGTAGCTCTCATTTTTAATAATGGCTTGGTAGTAAGAATCTTTCCAGGTAACCATCCATAGGATGAGTCCAAAAATAAGGGAAAGTATCAACCCTATCAACCCGGCAGAAATCATATGTGGCGCCAATGGAGGTTCACTACCAAGCATATAATAATCCAGCCATTTAAAAAAATAAAAAAGCAATGAATAAATAAACGTGCCCACCAAAACTGGAACAATAAAGGCTAAAACATTTTTAAAGTAAGGGGGATTTTTGAATTCTTGTTGAAAAAGCTTGCGCTGCGTGTGCCAGACACCTTCCAAGCAAATAAAAGCCATTAGCACCAGCAACGTATTCATCAATAGACTAAATCCTGGGGGCTCCTTAAATTGGGAGAACATCCATATCATCAAAAAAAGTAGGGATGAAATCACTAAGGCGATTAACAACCGGACATGCCATTTCAAATTTTGATCCTTCACCATTTATTTGGATTCTTTGATAATGCAAATAAAGAATTTCTTGAAACCAACTATCCTCAAGGCAAAGCGATAGAGGTATTTTGCTGGTTTCATTTTGACCTAAAGGTCAAAATACGAAATGCTGTTATTTAGATTCCCGCATTCGCGGGAATGACATTTTATCGGAAACCCCGACGCACAGCCCGCCTGACCGAACGCGCAGGCATCGGGGAATTCTTTTCGATTAAAAATAGCCATTCATTATTATTTGGCAACCTTAATTTCGCGCCCACAGTTCCACTAAACATCATCCGATGCCCTTTAAATTGGTCGCCATGGTTCCTTTTTAAGGGTTCATATGCCTATTTCAAGGGTTCGTGAATTCTTGTGGGAATGGCCTGATGTTGACCTAATACCTTTGAAGAAAATTTATTGGTATATGACTTTTCGATTAATAGCCTTTCTATTTTTTACCTGTGCTGTTGGTGCCCAATCTGATGCCCTTTTAGAAAAGGGCATTTTTCAAGTAGACACTTTGAGCGACTCAAAATTCAAAGAATTTATGACCGACGTAACACTAAATAATCAGTTCATTTTAATTGGAGAGCAACATGGGATAAAGGAGGTTGGTACTTTTACCAATGCCATCTTTAATCTTGTTCACAAAGATGGTTTTAATACACTTTGCATAGAAACGGATGCCCTAGCTGCAAAAAAAATTCAAGAAATAGCCAGTTCTAAAGCACCTATCCCTGCGGCCAAAGCACTTTCTCAAAAGTTTCCCTTGAGCATCCCTTTTTATAACAATGCAACCGATTACGAGCTTTTTACTAATGTAGTTGCAAATGGAGGGCAAATTTGGGGGATTGACCAGACGTTTATGGCCCAATTTCGATTGAACTTTGACTATTTGGAACAATTCACTAATAGTGGTCCGTTAAAAGAAAAGCTTGTTCCCTTAAAGCAAAAAGCCATTACGGCTTATGAGGAGAGTATGGCCACCAAAGACTTCAGCAAAATGTTTTGGCGTTCTTATGATGAGGCCATCCATAAGGAACTATTGGTTTTGAGCACTAACCCACAAGAGCAGGAAATTTTACATCAACTCTGGAAAACCAAAGAAATCTATGGGTATAATTCCAGTAAGCAATACTATAAAAACAATAACGTCCGTGGGCAATTGATGAAAGCAAATTTTAATGCCTATTACAAAGAGGCCTTAAAACAAAATGAAGTGCCCAAAGCCATCTTTAAACTTGGTGCCACCCACGCCACAAGGGGATTGAGCATGACCAATATTTATGATATTTCCAACTATGTAGCCGAGCTTGCCGCTTTTGAAAATAAAAAATCGCTTCATTTTATGGTAGCCGGTGTCACAGGAACTGCTATGGTGGGCAATCCTTTTGCGGAGAATCCTATTGCACCTTTTGACAATACAAAGCAATTGCCCAAGGAACTCCAAGAGCTTTTGCCCTTGTTTAACAAAAAGTATACCCTTATCCACTTGGCGACACTACGGGAATCTGCCTATGGTAAAAAGTACTCTGAGGCAATGAAAACCTTCATTTTTAATTTTGATATCCTGGTCCTTGTAAAAAATGCGGAGGCCCTGGAGGGTTTTTAAGGGGTTTTTGTTTTGGTAAATGTTGTAAAAGAAAACAGAAGTTTTCTGAGTTATTTGTTTGCCTCTTTTAAGGAGAAAAGCTACCGCTGTTCTTTTAACAATTTAAGGGCCATACCAAGTGTTTTATCCCGATTGCCAAGAAGATCCTCAATAGTTAAATTTACTTTGTGATCAGGGTATACGCCACGACCATCATTCTTTTTATTGTAATTAATGACATATTTAAGTGTAGGGATTATGATTTGTAATCCAGAATAGGGTAGTACAAGGGTAAGTCGCGTGCCCGCGTTATTTTCGTAGGGATTTCCGCCGGTCTCCTCACCAATAAAGGTGGCACGGTCATAAGATTTTATCAATCCGGAAAAATCACCGGCCGCAGAAGAGGTTCTTCCATCAATAAGAACCATAAGATTCCCACTAAAAGCATTCTTATTTGGTATCACTTTTCTTGTACCTGCCTCGTTTAATGAATAATATTTACTCCCTATTTTTTTTAAGTTCTTTTTACTCCACCGCTCCAAGTATGAGATTTCATCCTGTTCCAGATAATATTCCTTATCTGGGACACTAACGGTTACCGTACTTAGTTCTTTGTAAGCAAAAAATGGTTTATCCGTGAGATGACTAAAAAGTTCCATGAACACAGACTCATGACCTCCCCCATTTTTTCTTATATCGATAACTAATTGTTGGACACCTTGCTCAAAAATTTGCTTAAATGTCCTCTTGAAAAATTTTTTGAAATTTTGACCTGCTTCCCTTATTTGTCCAGGATGAAACGACCTTACCTTTAAGATTCCAACACCTTCTTGGATCGTAAACTGTAATGGTTCTTGCGAGGGTTTTTTAGGCGTGTTTGCATTATCATATTTATCAAAAATTCTTCTGTATTTAAGCCCTCTAACACTAATGTTCTTTTCATTTTTCCCATTGTCCCTTACCACAACATTGAAAGATTCTGGATGCCCGTAAATTGACGCATAATAGTTTCTAAATTGACCGAAAATTCCCGACAATGTGTGATTTGGGCTGGTTAAATTATAACCATCCCTTGGGACATATTGTCTAATATGTCTAAAGATTTCATTTGAGGAAACGCCATTGATGGCTACTATTTCCTTGCCCTTTAAAGACAATTTCTCGTCGGAAAAATCCTCAATCACAAACAGTCTTTTGTCCAACCAAACGGTGGATAACGGAAAAACCTTCCATCTTGTGTTTAAGGAGTCATAGAAAGCTTCATTAGGCTCAATTTCGGTATGGGCATCACCAATTAAGTTGATCAAAGTCCCTACTTTTTGATAGAATTCCATTGAGGTCATATCCCTGGAAATCATTGACCTATACTTTTTAAAAATACTGTCCATTGACCTAGGTGAATGATAGGTGTGCAGGCCTGGATGTACTTTCCTTAAGTTTCTTTCAAGAAGTTCCAAATCCTTTAATAAATGAGCAAAAGGGATTTTGTCATGAAGCTTTTGTCCCATTAAAGGACAACTAAAAACAATGAAAATAAGAATGGGTAAAAGAAAGGATTTCATTTTTCTACTTTCCCCAAACATAAAATATCCTAAATCAAAAGTCTTGTATAATATTGCAGGCTTTTTGGTACTCCAATGGTGTTACACCGATGAATCTTTTGAAGTTTCTGTGCATGTGGCTCTGGTCAAAGAACCCGGAGGAGTATGTCGCATCCAAAATAGTATGCTCGTCCCTTAACAATTGCTTAGCCTTTGCTATCCTCTTCAAAATAATATATTGTCCAGGGGTAATGCCTTTCTTTTTTTTAAAAGCACGGATAAATCGATACTTGCTCATGCCTGTAATTTGTGAAAGCTTTTCAATAGATATAGGTCGGTGAAAATTTTCTTTTAAATAATCTAAAGCATTCTGTAAATCGATGCTTGAAATAGGGTCCATCTCAACAGTTCCATTAGCCATCTCAACATAATTTTGAAAAAAGTACTGTAGCGCAGATAGAAAAGTCTTTTCAGTATTTATAGGGGACAAAGCAAAACCCAAAAGGTCCTCATATAGTTTCTTGTCTTCAATTATGCTATGGGTAAGCACGTAGTCCTTTTGAAGGTTTACATACCTAAATACATCTGGACTTATATAATAGGTAACAAAAGAATAGCTGCCTAAATTCTTATTAGGATTAGCATGAACCTCATTTTGTGGTGTAACTGAAATACCCTGACACGGGGTTATAAGTTCCATGTCGTTCTTGTTAGTACATTCAATACCACGATTGACCAAGGTTATACAAATACGATCGTGAAAATGGTAAGGAAAGTTTTCTTGGTAGTCCACCGCTTGTAGAACTTCTAACTTATCCAAAAAATCAAATCTCCTAATTTTTGTTATCATTCTTCACTACGCTTAGAATCGCATCTTATGTCCAATCAACCATTCATCAATTCCTCGATTTCCTCGGCTTCGATTGGAATGTTCTTCATCAAATTAAACGGTTCTCCTTGCTCTTGAATGACCACGTCATCTTCCAAACGAATACCAAATCCTTCATCGGGAATGTAAATCCCAGGTTCTACCGTAAATACCATGTTGGCTTTCATGGGGGTTTTTAGTTCTCCATAGTCATGGGTATCCAATCCAATATGGTGACTGGTGCCATGCATAAAGTATTTCTTGTACGCCGGCCAATCTTTGTTTTCATTTTTGATATCTGACCTATCCAAAAGCCCCAATCCCAATAGCTCTGAGCTCATCATTTTGCCAACCTCTTTATGGTATTCTGCCCAAATGGTCCCAGGCACTAAAAGCTTAGTTGCTTCATTTTTTACCCTCAACACCGCATCATATACGGCCTGTTGCCGTTTGGTAAATCTTCCATTTACGGGAATGGTCCGGGTCATGTCACTGGAATAATTGGCATATTCAGCTCCTACATCCATCAATATCAAATCACCATCCTGGCATTGCTGGTTGTTTTCAATGTAGTGTAAGACATTGGCGTTGTTCCCTGAAGCAATAATAGGGGTATACGCGAACCCCTTACTTCTATTTCTTATGAATTCATGAAGGTACTCGGCTTCCAATTCGTATTCCCAAACCCCCGGTTCCGTAAATCGTAAAATACGACGGAACCCTTTCTCCGTAATGTTGCAGGCCTTTTGAAGTAGTTTCAATTCCTCAGGTTCCTTTACCCCGCGTATGTTTTGTAAAATAGGATTGCTCTTTGCCATTTGATGGGCTGGAAAGTCCTTTTTGCACAGGGAAATAAATCGATCTTCGCGGGTCTCTGTCTCCACTGCTTGGCGGTAATGCTCATTGGTATTGAAATACACAGTTTCTGCTTCAGTCATTATATCGAAGAACACCTTCTTAAAATCACTTAGCCAATACACCGTTTCAATACCTGAAACAGCTTTAGCCTGCTCCTTGGTCAGTTTGGCCCCCTCCCAAACCGCGATATGTTCATTCGTTTCGCGCACAAATAGTATTTCGCGATGTTTTTTATCTAAGGCATCAGGAAATAATACCAAAATGGTTTCCTCTTGGTCAGCCCCGCTCAAATAAAAAATATCACTGTGCTGTTCAAAGGGCATCGTGCTATCAGCACTAATGGGATAAATATCGTTGGAGTTAAAGGCCGCTATGCTTCTGGGTTTCATACGGGCCATGAACTTCTTACGGTTTTTTATAAACAGTTGGTTGGGTATGGGTTCGTACTTCATAGAAAGGCAATTGCAAAAACTTGGTTGTTATCTTATTCCGTAAATTTAAGAACAGTTTTTTCAACCCACCTAGAACATGACAAAATTCAAGTTACTTGTATTGGCTTTTGCCATTCATTTTTGCGCGTTTTCCCAAACCGACCTATCCCTTTTTAAAAATTTTAAATTCCGTTTTATTGGCCCCGAGGGCAATCGGACCATTGCCATAGCTGGAATACCTGACAATCCCATGGTGAATTACATTGGAGCTGCCTCTGGTGGTTTATGGAAGACCGCAGATGGAGGGGTGACGTGGAAATCCATTTTTGACGACCAGGAGGCTTCTTCCATTGGTTCCCTGGCTATTACCCCAACAAATCCCAACATTGTTTGGGCAGGAACGGGGGAGACTTTCGTGATTCGCCCAGCACATGCCATGGGGGACGGTATATACAAATCTGAAGACGCAGGAAAAACCTGGACAAAAATGGGCTTGGAAAAAACCGGTCGCATTGGACGTATTGTTGTCCATCCTAGCAACCCTAATATCGTTTATGCAGCTGCCCTGGGGCATACCTATGGACCCCAACAAGACAGGGGGGTATATAAAACCAGTAATGGTGGGGCAACTTGGGAACGCATCCTTTTTGTTGATGAGGATACAGGGGCGGCTGATATTGCCCTCAACCCCCAAAATCCTGACCAATTGCTGGTGGGTATGTGGTCCATACATATCAATACCTGGGGCCTGCGAAGTGGTGGCCCTGGTGGCGGCATCTATCGTTCCATGGATGGAGGTACAACTTGGAAAGCACTCTCAGAAAATGGACTTCCTGGAGGAGCGGAAAATCCTGTGGGGAAAACGGGAGTTGGTATTTCCCACTCTAACCCCAATGTGGTTTATGCCCTGTTTGAAATTGACAGTCCAGCTCTCTATCGCTCAGAAGATTTTGGAGAAACATGGACACTACAAACCCGCAATCACGACATTAATGAACGTGCCCCTTATTATACTAGAATGGCCGTTTCAACAGACAATCCAGAGGAACTTTATTTTGCTTCTGTTAAATTTAGTAGCTCTAAGGATGGAGGGAAGACGTATACCTCTGGATATAGTGCCGGGGGCGATAACCACGACATATGGATAGATCCCACTAACGCCAATCGTATCATGGTTGCCCATGATGGTGGGGCTAGTATTAGTTTGAACCGGGGCAAGACCTATCAGCGTGTTGTATTGCCCATTGCACAGATGTACCATGTTTCGGTGGATGACGAAATCCCATATAATGTCTACGGAAACCGACAGGATGGGTATTCCTATAAAGGCCCAAGCAATAGCCGCCAGGGATATATTCCCTTGGGATTATGGAAAGGGGTCGGCGGTTGCGAAAGTGGCTTTGCCCAACCTGACCCATTGGATCATAATATTGTTTGGTCCGGCTGCTATGATGGGGGGCTTCAACGCTACGATTCCAGAACTGGGCATGCAAGGGATGTTCGCGTTTGGCCCGAAGCGGGTTACGGTTGGGAACCGGGAAAACTGAAATACCGATGGCATTGGAATTTTCCACTTTCCTTTTCACCTCATACAAATCATAGGGTCTACGTAGGAAGTCAATTTGTACATAAAAGTGACGATGACGGGCAAAGCTGGCAAGTGATTAGTCCTGATTTAACCTTGAACGACAAAACACACCAGCAAAATTCTGGTGGTATCGCCATAGATAATCTTATGACCTTTGATGGAGCCACCCTGTTTAGCATCGAAGAGTCCCCGCTGGAACCAGGAGTAATCTGGACAGGAAGCAATGATGGGCAAGTGCAATTAACCCAAGACGGAGGAGCCAATTGGAGCAATGTGACCAGCAATATTTCGAATTTGCCCAAATGGGGCACCATTGCCAACATCGAGCCATCAAGATATACCAAAGGAACTGCTTATATTACTGTCGATCTCCACCAAATGGGTGATTTTGCCCCCTATGTGTACAAAACAGAAGATTATGGTCAATCGTGGAAGTTTATAAGTGGATCTGTGCCCAAGTCAGTGCATAGTTTTGCCCATGTTGTCAAAGAAGACCCTAAACGAAAAGGAATGTTGTATTTAGGGGTAGATAATGGACTGTATATCAGTTTTAATGATGGGAGAGATTGGTCGCCACTGAGAAATAACTTACCTCCTGCCCCTGTATATTGGCTGGAAATTCAAGAGCGGTTTGATGACTTAGTTGTAGGTACCTACGGCCGAGGTTACTATATTTTGGATGACATTTCCGCTTTGCGGGAATTTGATGAATCGTTTGGTAAGAAAACCCACTTATTTAGTCTTCGGGAGGCCTATCGATTCCAGAACCAGCAGGCCATAAAGACCGATGGACCCAGCATGAATTCTGGAAAAAATCCAGCTTATGGGGCCTATATCAATTATCTTATAAAAGATAGTACAGACCAAAAAGTTGAAGTTCAAATTCTGACCCAAGAGGATGAAGTGGTCCGGACCTTAAAAGGTGAAAACTCTGCTGGGGTACATAGAACCATATGGGACCTTCGCTATGAACCTACCTATAAGCCAAAATTAAAAAACACGCCGCCAGGCCGCCCATGGGTACAACTCAATGGAGAAGGTTGGCGCCCCTTGGTAACCTGGGATTTAGATTTATGGCGGGGCCAATTTGGGCCAAGGGTGGTTCCGGGGGCGTATAAAGTAAAATTGACCATTGGAGAGCAAGAATTTATTCGCAACCTTACCGTACTAAAGGACCCCAGTACTGTGGGTACTTTGGAAGACATTAACCAGCAGGTCTCTTTTTCACTGGAGTTGCGGGATGCGATGAACCTAGCTGTCAACATGATCAATGACATTGAGGATATTCGCTCCGAGCTGAAGACCATTTTACCTGAACTACAAATTGAACAGGATAAGCTTACAGCAAAACAATTGATGGAAAATGCAAGGCATATTTCAGCCACTTTGTATGATATTCATTTAACAGGAGCCCGTGAAGATGCTTTTCGCTCGCCAATGAAATTATATGGACGCTTAAGTGCTTTGGCAAGTGATATTGGAGGTTTTGGAGTGGATTTTAAGCCAACGAATCAACAAAGGAAAGTCTATGAGGTATTGAATGAGCGTCTTGTCAAAGCTCAAAATGCCTATAAAAAATTCTTCGAATTCGAAGTAAAGCAATTAAATGCGCAATTAAAGAAAAGTGAATTGGAATTGGAGGCGGGTAAAAAAATAAAATCATAAAAAAAGGGGCATTGAAAGCCCCCCGTTTTTAAGTTGGTTATGGTTCTATTTGGACATGGCACTTTTTATGGCTCCGATAATGGCCATAATAACACCACCGCCAACACCACCACTGGCTATACTGCCTACTATTCCTGCAAGATCCATTCCTCCATCGGTTCCGAGACCAAGCATTCCCAGTAAGGTTCCTCCAAGTCCACCTCCCAAAATTCCCGAAATTGAATTACCAATAGTCCCTAAGTTCAATTTAGGTAAAAGTTTTCCAGCTAGGTTTCCCCCAACTGCTCCCGAAATAAGTTGAATAATGAGCGGTCCATACTCTTCCATTTCTTATAGTTTAATGGTTAATCGACAATAAATAAACGTTTTTTTAGTGAATTTCACAATTATTTAGATTTTTAATTGTGCTATTTTCAATTAGTCCTGGGTAATATCCTGGCAACGAAACTTTGAATAATGAAAAAGGAGCCTTTCAGCTCCTTTAAGTCTCACTTTGTGCAATAGTTGGTTATTGCGTCGCTAACGTTCTTTAATGAGAACGGCTTTTTAACCTTGGCTTTAAAAGCGCATCGAATAACGTAATTTTCAGAATAATAAGCAATATTTTAACAATTTTATTCTATTTCTTTTAGTTTTTGTGTCGTTTATCACGCTTGTAGATTTTGTA
>JBCBZA010000259.1:0-3156 GCA_039815575.1 Bacteroidota bacterium
TGCCCCTATGACATTGCAGGTAGGGATGTGTACAACATCGATTACGATACAAGCACAATCTCACCACTGTATCTTATTGATAAAAATAATCTTCCACCCATTCTCGCCTTCCACGCTGAGGACGATCATATGGTAAAATTTTCGGAATTTGAAAAATTCAAGGAGGCCATTCATAAAACGGAGAATAGTTTCACTTCGCGGTCCTATGCCGGGGTAGGACACTTTTTTATAGGAAGCTCTCAAAAGGATTTGGATGAAAGAAAAAGACTTAGGGAAGAATTTTTACTAAAAAATGGTTTTAAAGTGGAATAAAGCTCGCAGGGGACAATGTGCGCGGGTAATAGCGATCTACGTGATAAAACGAAAGACAAATTACAGAACAAAGGTTAGGATAAAGCCAAAAGATTGGTGAATAGAAATCCGCAACTACTCAAACGTGAGACCATTATCCTGTCAAATTCTCTAGCATCTCTTCAGTAGTTTTCTCCAAGTCAAATTTTGCACTCCTGTGCTTTCAAGGCTTTGAATCATCCCTATAGGCATACTGATTACGAGTGGTTTGGTCCCTAAATTATCCCGACCATCCCTTTCGATTCGTATCATTTACAGAATTGGTCTTAATTTACATGGACCTTGAATTTTGATATGATTGCTTTTTTACAACGTGATTTTCCTTTTCTTGTGGACTATAGGAAGGCCTTACGCATCGCTGTACTATGGTGTAGTCTTGGGTTTCTATTTGTCCTTTTTACAGGACCTCTTTTTGTGCAACCTAAACAAAAAGCCAGTTCGCTGGCATTCATTGTACTGTTCATGATTTTTAACAGTCAAATGGTATTTCGACTACTTATCCCCCTTTGTTTTAAAAAGCAATTTTCAGAAAGGCATTGGACGGTTGGTAAAGAGATCATTTGGATGGTACTGGAGTTACTTTTTGGAATCGCCTTATGTTATGTCCTCCTCCTATGGATTTGGGATGTTCCGGAAAGTTCCTATCGGCAAGGTACCATCAAAAACAGCACGGTACTCTTTATGGGGCTTCAGTTTTTTATAATTCCATTATCCGTATATATCAAAAGGGAGATGGTACTGCAGAACTATCTGGAAAAGGCAAAAACCTTGAATATGCTTTTACTTAAAAAAGGATGGGCAGGGGAATTGCCAAAAGATCACCAGATTATGGTACAACTTGATTCCAATGATGGGAACGAAAATCTGGAACTTAAGATCAGCGATATTTTATTTTTGAAAGGAGCACATAACTATGTAGAGGTATATTATTTTTCCAATAATCAACTTAAACGTAGTTTGCTAAGAAATACGTTAAAATCCCTTTTCAAAGATGTGGAACGTTTTGAATCTTTCGTTTTCTGCCATAGGTCTTACATCATAAATATTCAGCAGGTAGCTAGTATAAATGGAAACTCAAGGGGTTACAAAGTGCTTTTAAAAGGTTATGATGAATTCATTCCAGTATCAAGACAGAAAGCGACTGAGTTCGAAATTGGGATAAAAAACAGGGGAGTCTACTATTGACCCATACGTATCATCCCATATCAGTCCCAGCCGTCCCATAATTTAGGAATATGGCCCTATGGTTATTTATTTGGTCACCCAAACATTCGGGTGAAGGAACCTCATTTCCAATTCCGGCTAACACTAAAACAAATCAAGTTTAATCAACCATTATGGGAAGGACAATCAAACGCATAGGAGGGGCATGTGTAACCCTCACCCTAGTTCTTATGATCTATGGATTTCTTAGGTATCAATCCGATTCTTTTGTTAGGGCATTGGTCCACAATGATGAGTCCTATCTTTTCTTTAACCCTTCTACGCAAATCCAATCTATGGATGATTTGAATTATTCTGAAACCCTTCTTACCGTAGAAGATTCGATTAAAATACACACCTTTTTGTTTGATACAAAAGGAGAAGCCAAAGCAAATGTCTTTCTACTTCGTGGAAACAGCGGGAATACAAGTCAAAGCAAAGAATTGATCAAACCTTTGGTCAACAATGGATTTAGCGTCTATTCCGTGGATTGGAGGGGCTATGGAAAGTCCAATGGCGTACCCAATTACAAAGGGGTAATGAAAGATACCGAAACGGCATTTATAGACTTTTTAAGACAAACAGAAAAGGATAGTACCAAAACCATAGTGTATGGCCTGTCATTGGGTGGTCAATTGGCCACTCATTTGACCAAGAACCATCCAACTGAAATAGATGCTTTGGTCCTTGATGGAGCATTGGAATCTGCCCATAGTTTTATTGTAGATAATTTTCAGGAATACGATCTGCAAAGCTTCATAAGAAACCCTGAGGAATACAATCAAGACTACGTTACAATAAAGGATATTGTACACATACATGATATTCCCAAGCTAATAATCCAAAGCAAAAGGGATAGGGTCGTACCAATTGCTAGAGGGAAAGGCCTTTTTAAAATGGCTAAGGAACCAAAAGTGTTTTGGGAAACCAATACGGAACATATAAAGACCATATCGGATTTACCGGTAGGGCTAATTGAAAGGTTAGAGGCCATAATACGGTAGTCAAACAAGGGTTAGGATTCACGTTCAAGTTACGTCCATAAAAGGATGGACCACAGCGGATACGATTACCCCCTCAAATTCTCCAACATCTCCTTAGTAGTCTTCTCCAAGTCAAATTCAGGTTGCCATCCCCAGTCTTTTCTGGCCATGGAATCATCAATACTGCTTGGCCAAGAATCGGCAATTTGTTGCCTAAAGTCCGGGGTGTAATCCACTTTAAAATCGGGAATATGTTTTTTGATGCTTTGTGCAATTTCTTGGGGGGCAAAACTCATGGCCCCTAAATTATAGGAAGATCGGATTGAAATCTTATTGAAATCGGCATCCATTAGGGAAATGGTTGCACTAATGGCATCGTCCATATACATCATGGGTAATTTAGTGCCTTCGGACAGGAAACAACTATAGCTTCCTTCTTCCAAAGCCTTATGATAGATCTCAACGGCATAATCCGTAGTGCCACCTCCAGGGAGGGTTTTCCAACTGATCAAGCCTGGGTAGCGCACACTGCGTACATCCACACCAAATTTGTTGAAATAGTAGGCACACCAACGCTCACCCGATTGCTTGCTTATCCCATAGACGGTACTAGGTTCCA
>JBCBZA010000288.1:0-1878 GCA_039815575.1 Bacteroidota bacterium
TTGAAGTCTAAATCGCCATGATGAAAAGATGCGGCCATAAAATTTTTGGTCTCAACGGGATACCATGGGGTATTCAATCTTAAGATAGCGAAATCGGCTTCTTCAGGTGATGTAACCACTTGAGCATACCTGAAGAAGCCGATTTCGCTATCTTAAGATTGAATACCCCATGGTATCCCGTTGAGACCAAAAATTTTATGGCCGCATCTTTTCATCATGGCGATTTAGACTTCAAAGGAGCAGAAAAAAAAGAAATTCTCAACCTACTTAAAAAAGTTCCGTCCATTGTGGATATCTATTTGGATAGACCTGCGGTTATTCCAGAGATTACGGCCTCTGCGACAGCGGTCATTGCAGATTTTGGCGCAAGTGATCAATCCGTTTGTGAAGTTCTCTTTGGAAATTCGGAACCTAGGGGAAAACTACCTTTTGAATTACCTTCTTCCATGCAAGCTGTTCGTCAACAAAAGACAGATGTCCCTTATGATAGTGAAAAACCGCTATTCAAATTTGGTTTCGGATTACGCTATAAAGAATAGTCTTTAGGCATTATACCATATGGTATGCCAGAAAAGGTGCATGTCTTTGTCAATAGAAAATAGGGTATATCCAATGTTTTGGGCTATTGAAACCCAATTTCCTTTAAGCCCTTATGGCTTATTTTGATGGCTTCCAGAGGTTTTTTGTCAAATGTCATATCCTGTTCCACAAAATAGTATTCCATTCCAGATTGCTCCTTACCACTTAAAATCTTTTTAAAATCAATACTCCCCTCACCCACCGGTGCAAAGAGGCCATTGGCTCCCATATCCTTTACATGCCATAATTTAAATCGACCGGGATGTTTTTCAAAATAGGTTACCGGATCCGCTCCTGCCTTAATCACCCAAAACAGGTCCATCTCGAAATTAACGTGTTCCGGATGTACATGCTCCAACAAATAATCTATGGGCACTACACCTTCGTCATTTGGTTTAAATTCAAAATCATGATTGTGATACAGCAACTGAAGACCATAGGTACTCGCTTTTTCCCCTAGTTCATTTAGTATTTTCGCCAAATCCTCAACGGAACCCTTCATACCCATCGTCATTGTTGTTTGATCAAAGGTAAACATGCCCATGGGAGGAATAGGAACAACAAAATACGTAAATCCCACCTCCTTTGCTGCTGCAAAATGGGCATCAGCGTCTTTTAAGGTTATCGAACTTTGATGCGTGCTTATTGGGTTTAAATTGAGGGAACTGAGCTTGGTTTTGAAGGCCATGGGAGACATACCATAGTACTTACCATCATCAAAACCCGCTGCCTCAACATAAGCGTAGCCCGTTTCTTGAACTGCTTTTAAGGTTTCCATTGGGTCTTTTGCCATGTCGTCCCGAACCGTGTAAAGGGCAAGTCCTCCAAACTGGCCCTGTGCCAAGGTCACTAAAGGGAAGAGGATAACAACGAATAGTATTTTGAAACTTTTCATAAAAAAAGAATTTCTGGGTTGTTCTGAAAGATAAAGAATATTTGAAGGTAAAAAAATAGCCCATCTAGAAGATGGGCTATTTTCTAAGCTAAAGGATTTCCTTTCAAGCGTTTTTCAATTTTTCGCTTCTTTTCGGTTAGCCGTTTCATGGTATCCATCAAACTCGCATCCTTGGTTTCTTTATATATTTCGTTGATCGCCAAAATAAGTTGTTTTGCCTCACGAGAAGCGGCTACCCTATCACTGGTGGACATATGACTAAGCGTCCTGTTCTCGAATTCCGTGGCCTTTTCCAATAAATCTGCAGTCATTTTAATTTTAAATTATTTAAGTCAAAAATATCTAAAGCATAAAATTATGATTTAGATTCATAGCTATTATAAATACTATATTTTAAAGATCAA
>JBCBZA010000098.1:0-15142 GCA_039815575.1 Bacteroidota bacterium
ATTGTTGGTTTGAATTGATGATTTCGTTCAATATTTTTCGACCTTTCGGAGTAACAATTCCCCTGAGATGATATTCTAAATAATATTCTTCCAGTTCCACTTTTTTAAACAAAGTGCTTGGGAACAGATCCTCGTCCCCAAGGCTAATAGCCCCAGAAAAATAGATGCGGGATACAAATTGAACATTTAGGTTTTCACGATAAATGCCTATCTCCATTCCCCGTTTAATATTATCCACAACGCAGTCCTGCATTACTTCAAACTCCTTCTTTTTTAAAGATTCAAATATGTTTGGATAATATTTTTGAAGTTGATACTGCGGTGAAGCCTTTTCATCCTTAAGATGGGACATCACCAGCCTCTTTATTTCATAAAGCTCTTCAATGGGATTTTTTCCAAGGGCACAAATGTGGTCAATACCATTGGAAATGGTCCAAAATAAATTCATGGTGGTTTCCTCAACCAATTTTGTCTTGTTTTCAAAATGACTGTAGATGGTCTTTTTGGAAATGCCCATTTCCTGTGCCAAATCGTCCATGGTTACACTTTTGAATCCGAGATTCAGGAACAAATCAGTAGCTTTATTTAAAATTTTTCCTCTCATTTTGAGAGTGCAAAACTATACTGGAAACTTTAAAAACAAAAAAAGTTTCCAAAGTTTTACTTTTTTTTAACGTCTTTCCAATTTCAAGGTAAATTTCATCTTACAAGACGTTGAAATAGGATATAATTGGACTTAGTTGCCGTTTTTTTTCTTGAAATGCTAAAGAACCCGCTGAATTGTGGCATGGGCTTCCTAGGAATTCTCATTTTCTTTTTCTCCATTTTCTTCAGTTTTACGTTTTATGAACTCCTTAAAGGCTGTTTCTCCTTCCTTTGCCCAAAATTCATCGTAGTGCTTCCATTCTGAAAAATCCTTTCGCAAGGCAGTACATGATTTTGTGCGCTTTGATTGGGACCTTCTTTTTTTATGACTTTTCCCCGGTCCGTTTCCCCCTCCAAAGCCAAAAATGATTTTGGCCAGGATTAAAATTCCAAATGCCTGCCAGTAGCTAATTGCTGATAGCCCAAACAGTTCTGGCATCAGCCAATTCCATAAAAGCATGACGATATAGCCCACCAAGAACAGCATTGCGATGATGAATAAAGCGAAGAATAATATCTTGACCGCTTTGGTCACGAAGTCCTTCACTTTGCTTTCCATTCTTTGTTCCAATTCATTTTTATATTCCATCCTATTTTGTTTTAAACGTTGACTTTTTGTTGTAGTTCCTTTTGCAAAAGGGACATGGCCCTATGCCTTCTTGACATCAGTGTGCCTTTAGGTATTCCTGTTTCTTCTGAGATTTCGCGATAGGAGTATCCTTCAAAATCCACGGCCATTATGATATCACGATAGGCCGGTTTGAGCTGCATTATGGCCATCTTAAGGGTATTTGCAATGTGTTTGGGATAAACGAGTTCCTCAGATTCGTAAAAAAGTTCTGCGAACTCGGTCCAAAGCCTGTCCAGTTCCTCTTCTTCATACATTCGTTCTTTCTTTGTCCTCATCTTGTCAATAATTTGATTTTTCAAGGTTCGATACACAAAACCGGGTACATTTTGTATGGGCAATGCATTTTCTGGTCTGGAAAATATTTTTAAGGCCACATCTTGGAGAATATCTTCAGCTGCGCTTTCGGCGGTATCATCAATCTTTGATTTCACATACCCTCTTAATGCCTGATATTCCTCTTGGAAAAATGCCGTTATTTTTGATTGGTTGTTGTTCTCCGGATTCATCCGCTAGCATTTTTATGCCCTTTCTCACTTATAAAGACGATGGATTTAAAATCCATTGCATTTTTTTTGAAGTTTTTCTGATATCAATTGGACGTCCATGGATGTCAATTGTAACAGGCAATGTATTTTTAACAAAAATTGAATGCATGCAATCCATTGAGTTTTATCAAAATGAATTTCTTTCCTATCTGGAAGGGCGGCAAGTCCCAAAAAATCCAAAAAACTTATATGATCCCATTGACTATATCTTAACATTAGGGGGTAAGCGTTTGCGTCCTGTATTGACCCTAATTGGCGCTGAATTATTTGGCGTGGACTTTAAGGGGGCATTACCGGCCGCAATGGCCGTTGAAGTCTTCCATAACTTTTCCTTGATTCACGACGATATCATGGATGATGCCCCATTGCGCCGAGGTCAAACCACAGTTCACGAAAAATGGGACGTAAATACTGGAATTCTATCTGGAGATGCCATGCTTATAAATTCTTATGAGTATTTGGAAGGATATGAAGCGGTGATTTTAAAAAAACTCTTTTTGGTCTTTAATAGAACTGCTATTGAAGTTTGTGAAGGACAGCAATACGACATAGATTTTGAAACTAGAACAGATGTCACTATTGAGGAGTATCTAAAAATGATTGAATATAAGACCTCTGTTCTCATTGGTGCTGCACTAAAGATGGGCGCAATAGTTGCAGAAGCTTCTGAGGAAAATCAAGAGTTGCTCTATGACTTTGGTCGGAATCTGGGAATCGCCTTTCAACTACAAGATGATTATTTGGATGCCTTTGGAGATCCAGAGACTTTTGGAAAACAGGTCGGGGGCGACATCATAGAAAACAAGAAAACCTTTTTATATTTAAAAGCCCAACAATTGGGGACGAAAAAGGAAGCTGACGAACTATTGGCTTTTTTTGGTTCCGCCGACCCCAGTGATGCTTTCCAAAAGGTTGAAGCGGTAAAACGTATTTTTAAAAGCAGTGGCGCCGACCTTGCCACCAAAAAAGAAATTGAAAAATATACACAACAAGCCATTGTCTCCCTATCCAAAATTGATGCCTTAGAAGAAGGGAAAAAGCTACTTCGACAATTGGGGGAAAACTTAATGCAAAGAAATAATTAGGCGATATTTTGTATCAATAAAAAATTAAAAGTGTAACGCCTAAAAAACCCTGTTCCAAAGCGCTTTAACAAAAGGCCATGGTTTTGGCGAAGCCATGATATAAATCTCTTCCAAAAAACGGGTGTCTTCATCCAAAAACTTGAAAATAAGCTGAGGCTTTCTTTCTTTGAACAAGGATTCAAAAATGGAACGGCCCAGGTGATTGTTTTTGTGGAGAATATCCAATAAGAGTAAATCATACAACCAAAAGCGACCTTTTTTCCCAAAGGTTGTTAATTGCCTTTTGTTTTTTAAATGCCCAACCAGCATTTTTACCTTCCTTACCGAACTGTAAAATGTATACCCCGTACTTGCTTTTGCCCAACCTCCAGCAATGCCTATTTTTAAAATGCGATCGGTGTTTTCTTGGGCAAAGTCATGGCAGGTCATTGGAATATTTCCTTGCTCTACCTCTGTTATTTCATACTGTTCAATATCAATGTTGTTTAAGATGTAGTCGCGGATAGCTTGCTCGTATTCCTCTTTTTGCAGAACATTCTCTGAAAACAAGGTGTATTCCACTAGGGCTTCCGAGGAGGATAGGGGAAGGACATACATAAAGCGGGTATTCCCTTTTTGTGGGATGGAAAAATCCATGAAACTTGCCGTTTCTTCATCAAAAACAGACCGGTCAGTCTTTATGAACCAACCCAAAAAATGCTGTTGTAATACGGGATACCTTGATTCGTTTCTAAGCTTTTTGTAATCAAAACGGCTATCGAATATTTGAAGACCTTGGTAGGTATCCTTTTCTCCTAGAACGCTTACAAAATTGACCCCTTCCTTTAGATCTTTGACTTCATCTTTCTTAACGGTGATATTGGAATAGGTTTCCAACTTGTTAAAATAACTTTCGTAAAAATCAATACCCCTTAGCATTTTATAGTTGTAGGGAGCTATTTTTGGATTAATATTAAGATGTTCTCCGGCAAAGTGAATTTTGGGCCATTTCTTGTAGATGATATCATCGAATTCACCTTTCCCCTTTTCCCAAAAACACCAGGTGCGGTCGTTTTTGGTTTTGTTGGATTTTTCAAGAACCAATATAGACTTCTCCCTAAAAAAAGAATCACTGCCCAAAGCATCAGCCAAAAGTAAACCTGAAGCTCCAGCACCAATAATGATATAGTCATACGTTGACATTTTTCAAAGGTAAATCATTGGCGGTGTCCTACCCAACATGTCCCAAAAACAAGTACACCCCTAAAGTTGCCAAAACCAAAAAGAGGGAAAAACCTTTGGCATATTTCCATTGGGTAACGTCTACAAGACCAATATTGCTGATACTGAATGTATTGGTGCGGGGATAAAATTGGGAAACCAGCAACATGACCCCTATATTTAAAACAAATTCGATGCCCCAAATATGCACATAATGCAGGTTTACCTGCCACACAAAATTGGTGAATATATAAAACAAGGTTCCGAATAATAATCCCGCCCTTGCGGCCTTAGCCGACACCTTGGGCAGAAAAAAACCTGCCAAGATTACGGTGGCCATTGGAATAAAAAATATGCCGTTCAATTGCTGTAATAATTGGTATAATCCTTTGGGTGCGTGGGCAATGAAAGGAGCAATGCCAATGGCAAATAAGGCCAGTACCGCTGAAGAGGTCTTGCCCATACGCACTAAGGTCTTTTCACTGGCATTTTTATTGAGGTACCTTTTGTAAATGCCCAGACTGAAAATGGTTGCAGCACTGTTTAGGGCACTGTTGAACGTACTCAAAATGGCTCCCATCAGCACAGCGACAAAAAATCCGGTCATCCAAAAAGGGAGTACCTTTTTTACCAAATAAGGATAGACCAGTTCCTTCTTATCGTAAAATTCGTCTCCAAAATAATAAAAGGCAATAATGCCGGGAAGTACGATGATAAAGGGTACTAGAATTTTCAATAATCCCGTATACAACAATCCTTTTTGGGCCTCTTTTAAATTCACTGCGCCCAATACCCGTTGTATGATGGATTGGTGCATGGCCCAAAAGTAAAGTTGGTTAATGATCAGGCCCGTGAACAGGACCTCAAAGGGAAGGATAGCGTCACGGGCTCCGGCTCCAATGGACACTTCGCTACTAACGACATTGAATTTTTGCGGTGCTTTTTCAAAGACCAGTTGAAGGCCTTTAGCAATGTTGCCCTCACCAATACCCCATAAGGCCAATAAGGGAATGGAAATACCGGCCACCAAAAGACCAATTCCATTGATGGTATCGGTATAGGCCACCATTTTTAAACCACCAAAAATGGCATAGACCGCACCAATACAACCCACTGTGACCACAGTCAACCACAAAGCCTTATTTTGGTCAATATCCAACAGGGTAGAAATGTCAAAGATTCGTTCGATGCTTATGGCTCCAGAATACAATACGATGGGCAAAAGTGTAGATACGAATGAAATAATCAACAAAAGGGCAATAATCGTCCTTGTAAGGCCATCAAATCGTTTTTCAAGAAATTCAGGTATGGTGGTGAGTCCCATTTTTAAATATCGTGGTGCAAAATAGAGCGCAGCGGCAACCAAAGCTAGTGCTGAGGTGACCTCCCAAGCAATAATGATGGCCCCATGTTTATAAGCGTCGCCGTTCATACCCACTAAATGCTCGGTAGAAATGTTAGTGAGCAACAAGGATCCGGCAATGACAATACCCGTAAGACTTCGTCCTCCCAAAAAATAACCGTCTTGGGTCGATAGCTTGTGTTTCCGTAGCTTCAAGCTAGAATAGACGGCAACGAAAGCCGTAAAAACAAAAAAACTGATAAACTGTACCATCGTTAAAACTGGATGGTATCGGGCAAGTATTTTGCGGCCAAATCTTCGTAAAAAGGCCTTAGCTTTTCCACATCGGGCCTAACGGGTGCTTTGGTGTATAGATCATAAACGTTGAATTTGTCTACCCACTTGAACATCCGCCGATCATGATTGTCCATTAAATGGTCGTAGGCATGCTCCCGATGTTGGGCATAAAAACTATGGTACCGAAGCATGTACAGGCCTTCCTCAGGCAAATAATCCTTCATGACATGATAGATATATTCATCATGCCCCCAAGACATATGCACATTGCGAAGGCCAGAATTTTCCTTATAAATACCAAGTTTGGTGTTATAGCGCTCATCCGTAAAATCAGGATTGACCCTAAAAAAATCAGAATAAACGATTTTATCGGAGAATTGGCAGCCCACAGGAAAAGTGTCGCCAACCACGGCCCATTGTGGCTCACCAAAGAGGCAAAGCACCTTACCTAAATCATGTAGAAATCCTGTAAGTATAAACCAATCGGGGTGGCCATCAGCGCGAATGGCCTCGGAAGTCTGTAATAGATGTTGGGTTTGGTCCAGATCAATATCTGGGTCGGAATCATCCACTAAAGTATTTAAATATTCAACCGCCTCCCAAAGGCTCATTCTTTTTCGGTTCAATCCCAAGAACTCCTTTTCCTTACCCATAACAAAATCGTAGGTCTGGAAAGTATGGTTCATTCGATAAAATTCCTTGACGGTATCGCGGGCAGGATTGTCATAATTTCTAAATGCGTCCTTTGCTTTTTTTGAATTTTCGGGATAGCGTACCAAGAGGTCGTCTTCCCAAAGTTCCATCATATCATAAGCTTGTTTTTTTTCTTCAGAATTTAACTCCATGGATTATCGAAAAAATGGTTGTACCCCCTTATAAATATATGATTTTTTTGCCTTTTGCTGTAGAATTTTGGGAAATCAGGGGTGCGTAAACAGTACTTTTTTCGTTCACTTCACCATAATCAAAAAAGAATAAAAATTGACCGTCAGCATCACGTCTATTCAGACGGATTAAAATAAGTGCTATCTTAAAGGTGAAAAAACACGCTATGAAAATTAAAAATTATGGGCTACTGGCCCTTCTCTTGCTAGTGGTCCACGCTTGTTCCGATGATGATACCCCAAATAATGAAACGGGAGGTCCACTTATCGAATCCGATCTTATTGAATCCTCAAGTGTGCAATTAAATCCTTCGGGCTACGCGCCGCTAACCGCAAACTTAAGTTTGGAAACTGCCGAGGCTGTATCTGTTGAAGTCTCGGTACTTGGTAGAAACGGAAGTGCCTCTACCATCACCAAAAGATTTGATGGCACAAGCACTGCTTTCGATTTGGAAATTCTTGGGTTATACGCGGATTATGACAATCAGGTTGAAATTACTTTATTGGACAGTTCGGGAAACATCTTGGAAACCCAAACCATTGGCATCCAAACGGCGCCATTAATTGCGGAAATGCCACAAATCGCTATTGATGTTCCATCAAGTTCATCAGTTCCTGTATTCAATTTTGTCAACTATTTTGGGTTTGTAGATAATTTTAGGCCCCAACGCCCCTTTATTTTTGACCAATTTGGAGACATCCGTTGGTATTTGGATTTTTCTTCTCACCCTACACTTTTTGACCTATTCTTTGACAATGGTATGACCCAATTGCAAAACGGGAATCTTTTATTTGGTGATGCTTTGACGCGAAGTATCTATGAGATTGACATGTTGGGGGAAATAGTGGACTCTTGGAGTCTGCAAGGCAATGATTTTCACCACCACGTCATTGAGAAACCCGATGGAAATATTTTGGTTACCATTTCTGACCCATCAAAACCTACGGTGGAAGATGTTGTTATTGAGATCAATCGCGGCTCGGGCCAATTTGATACCACATGGGACCTTAATACTTCATTGGACAATACCCGCAGGGCGTGGCCAACGGATCTTGCCGATTTGGATGTTGATTGGTTTCATGCCAATTCTATTGAGTATAGTTCGGAAGATGATGAAATTATAGTATCCGGAAGAACCCAAGGTATCGTAAAGCTTAATGCCCAAAATGAGGTGAGTTATATTTTAGCACCCCATCGGGGATGGGATACTGCAGGTGCTGGGACAGATCTCACCCAATTTTTATTGACCCCCTTAGATGCCAATGACCAACCTATAACGGACACCGATGTGTTGGATGGAGCAGTCAACCATCCCGATTTTGAGTGGTCATGGTACCAACATTCCCCTATTTTAATGCCCAGTGGGAACCTTATGGTATTTGACAATGGCGATAATAGGAACTATACCAATTTTGGGCCCTACAGTAGAGCGGTGGAATATGAAATTGATGAGGCAAACAAAACGATCAAACAGGTATGGTCATATGGGAAGGAAAGAGGGGAAGAGACCTATGCCCGAATTGTCTCTAAGGTAAGTTATGTCCCTGAAAACAATTCCGTCCTATTTACACCTGGCTCATCGGTAAACGGAGGTGCGGCTTCCGGCAAGGTGGTGGAGGTAGATCACGAAACCCAAAATGTCATTTTTGAGGCTACCATCGTTCCCCCGAATGCGGTATTCAACATTAGTTTTCATAATGTGCTGAGGATGGATCTATAAGGCTTTCTCGAAATCATAGGTTCCATCGGTTGTGTGCCCTAAGCATTATATACTTAGTTTGCATCTAACGGTTCCTTAGGCACCATAACATCTATTTCTTTGATGACACTTTGGCCTATATCGGACAATTGTTGGTACTGGTCAATCATTAAATCAAATTGAAAGGCGGCCAAACTGATGATATTTCGGTACGGAACGGATTTCGTATATTCTCCATAGGCCTCATAAAATTCTGATTGAGGTGTAGCTCGAGAAAAAAGGGAGTCATGTGGTACCGCTATATAGGCCAGAATTAACGACCGGTCAAATTCTCTTGAGAGATAAGATGATTGTTCTACGGTATAATCATTATAACTTTTTTCATTTTCAGCAATAAGCTCAATCATTCCATGGTATTCGGTCAATAGGGAGTCCAATGGAGTATTGTTAATCTTACCAAAGTATTCAGAACTCTTCAATGCTTCATACCCTCCCGTATTGGGTTTAAAATAATATTCCACAAGGGCAAGACCTGCCGCCATGAAAAGGAAGAGATTCTCACCTTCAGTTTTGTCCAATATACTCCTACGGGCTTGCTTACATGTTTCCGCTGTTTGTTTTCGGCCATCCATCATTTTTTCCAGTTCTTGTATATCTTCCCAGGTATGGGATTTTATTTTCACCAAATACTCGTTCAGGGCCTTTTCATCTTTTCGATCTTCGTTCCAGTTGTTGATTTGTAGAGCAATTAGAATACCGATGACCACAAGCACAATTTCGCCAATGGCATATTTTATATACCCGCTGGTTTTATTCTCGCTAAGGAGTTTATAGCGAATTTGTCTAAAGAATCGTATCATGGCCTGTGTTCAAATACTATGAAAATGGTTCATCTTCTGAATCCAAGGTCTTCCCACCTAAGTTAACCAATCAAAATTTAATTGGGAATTGGTATTTTAAAGGGTAAAAAAGGGTTGATAAGACCAGACATTTTGAAGCACTACTCCTCTAAGATGTTGGCTAGCTTCTTGGGCGATAGGTATTCAAAATAACGATCGGTTACCTCGAACTTTTCATTTAGTAAAACCATGGCCGGAAGTGAAAAAGACCGATTTTCTCTGGAAGCCAAAAGCAAAGGAATCTGGTGCGTAGGGTTTCTGGATTTTCCTAGTTGTTCATTAATGAAGGTTTTCCCACCAAATGTTATACTGTCCCTTGCTTCTGCATCCATTTTTACGGCATAATACTCGGTGTTTAATTGAGAAATTACCTTGGCATCTTTAAAGGCTACCTTATCCATCTTTTTGCAGTAGGCACACCAATCCGCATAAAAGTCAATAAAGACTTTTTTTGGACGTGCGGCCAGAGAGTCTTCCAATTGTTCAAAAGTGAGCCACTGGATTTCATTTTCTTGTGAATGCGTCCTAAAAACACCTGTAAATACTATGGCGAACACCATCAGGATCAGAAGGTTCGATTTCTTGGGAAACACTTGGGAATTGGGATTAAAAAGGTTCATGTGAATTTATCTTTGTAGGTTACCAAACTTGAGGCCCAAAAAGAACGTCTGTGGTAGGTTAGGACCATAAATATAATCGGAATCCCTGGTTGGGCCCACTTCGAAATCGTCTTGATAACTATTGAAGAGGTTGTTTACGCCACCCGAAATGGTGATTTTAAACGAGTCATTAAAATTAAAATGCTTTTCCAGTTTGATGTTCAGGTCAAAAAAGGGATTGACCTCGTTCAATTCCAAAAATCCGGTATCACTGATCACTCGGGGTACGGTCATCTCTCCGGTATAGGTCCCCGTAATGTCAATATTAAAGGCGTCACTAGGGATCCAGCTGGCATTTAGGTATCCATAGAAATTGGGAACCCTTACAAATTCGTCAATAATGATGTCGTTTTCCCCAGGTGTTCCATCACTTTCAAAAAAGATTTGTGGATTGTCAAATTGGGTACGCTGTAAGGTGCCGCCCAATTGAAAGCGCCAGTTGGGGTTTGGCGATAGGCCAAATTCAAAATTAGTTCCATACACGCTGGCATTCTCCCCGTTGCGCACCTCTTCAAGGATAGACCCATTCTCCAAAACGGCCCCTGTACTGACCAAGGTAAAGGGGTCCAATAAGGCGGTATAAAAACCTTCCAATAGAACATCCATTTGGAGCAAACCTACCGTTTTTGAATAATTTAACGACCCTGTAAAGGCATTGGAGAATTCTGCATCCAAATCGTCGGACAAGATGACAAATTGGGGTTCCCCCCCAACGCTTGAAATATGTAAATCCTCATTAAAAGCTTGCGGTGCCCTAAAACCCCTAGCGTAACCTCCACGAAGGCGCAGTTCGGGAGTCAGGAGATAGGACAAGGTAATCCGGGGAGATAGTGCGGTTTGCGTAATATCCACATTCCTTTCAATACCGCCAATGGTATAGTTGCCATTGACCGATACATTGTCCAATCGGGTTCCAATCAAAGCAGTAAATTTCTCCGTAGGTTTCCACTCGTACTGTAAATACCCCCCCAAGCTGTTAACGCTTTGGTCGATCAAACGGTTATAACCAGGAATTTGGTCTTCGGTATTACTCAAGATATATTCAGCGCCAGAAGTAAGCACATCATTGTTTTTAAAGACTTTGGTATGTTGAATACCGTTGACCCAGGCCAAATCTTGGGTAGTCCCAAAAGCGTTATTGGCCAAGAGGCTGTCTTGCCGGGTGCGTGCCCCACCCAAACCGCCATAGTAACTATCCCTATCGGTATAGGAGGCGGAGGTATAGACCTGAATTTTTTTGGTGTTGTCCTTACTATCCACTTCATACTCAGCACCACCGATAAAAGTATCATGATCCAATTCTTCAGTGATGTCCGTAAATTGGGGCGAAAGGTTCAACCGATCACCACCGCGGCGGTATTCTCGTATGGCGTTAAGGTTTATCGCAATCCTACTTCTGTCAGTAGGGCGTAAGAATGCCTTACCTCCCACCGTGGTATTGCGCAGTTCCACAATTTCGGTAAAGCCGTCGTCATTGGCATCGTAGTCATCCCGGTTACGATACGTACCATATAAAGTCAACCCACTATTCAGATCATCGGCGACAATAGAGGTGTTGAAGGTTACATTTCTATCAAGCGCATCGCCATCAATCAATGCGAAATTGCTACCCACCTCCCAAGTGTTCAAAACCGGATCTTTGGTGATTACATTAATGGTCCCTGCTATGGCATTGGAGCCATATAACGCAGATCCCCCGCTACGCACTACTTCAACACGTTCAATGATGTTGGTGGGAATCTGTTCTAATCCATAGACTCCAAGAAGGGATGTAAATATGGGTCGACTGTTCAGAAGTATTTGGGTATACGCACCATCCAAGCCATTAAGGCGTACCTGAGTAAACCCGCAATTTTGGCAATTGGTTTCCACGCGGACCCCGGGAGCGAAGTTGAGTCCGTCTGCCAGGGTAAGCGATTGGGTGGCGGTCAACAAACGTGGCTTCAAAGAGGAAACCACAACAGGTGCACTTTTTCGTTCTACCCGGTTTCTAGTGGCGCTAATGACCACTTCTTCCAAACCTAGAACATCTTCTAACAGATAGAAATTAACTTTTTGGGATGTATTTTGTCCCAAGGTCAATTCCGTCTGTTGCGTCCTATACCCTTTGGCCTGTACCACCAAAACCAAACTTGTTCCAGAAACTTCCAATTTGTATTCCCCGTTTTCATCAGCAGTGGTGGCCGCTTCCCCATTTTTGGTAAACACATTGGCAAAGGGAACGGGCTGCTCCTCACTGGTTACACTTCCCGTTAGTAAAGTGGTCTGTCCCAACACGAGGGTAGAAACGCATAGGGCAAGTACAATAAGTAGGTTTTTAAACATCCAAAATTAAATTTAGACAAATCTAAAAATATGTTTTTACAAATAAAAATTTAATGTACTTTTGGTAAAATTTTTTTCTTGACTCGAGCCGAAGAAAACTATATTAAGACCATTTTTCATCTGGAGGGTGAGGACACACATTTGATTTCCACCAATGCCATTGCGGAGGAAATGGATACCAAACCCTCATCAGTCACCGATATGGCCAAAAAGTTGGCGGATAAAGAACTTATCCATTACGTGAAGTATCAGGGTCTTTCGTTGACCGAAAAGGGTAGGCGTACGGCATTGGCCATTATTAGAAAACACCGACTTTGGGAAGTCTTTTTGGTGGATAAGCTTGATTTTAGTTGGGATGAAGTGCATGAGGTAGCCGAACAGTTGGAACACATTAAAAGTGAAAAGCTCATTGATAAGATCGATGAACTTTTGGATTTTCCGAAGTACGATCCCCATGGAGATCCCATCCCTACCAAGGATGGAAAATTCCAGGAACGTGATAAGATATTATTGAGCGAACTTCCGATTTCTGGAAAAGGGGTTTGCGTTGGTGTAAAAGATACTTCTCCCTCATTCTTGAAGTTTTTGGATAAGAACCACATTGCGTTAGGGCATACGATTTATGTTTTGGACCGGGAGGCTTTTGACGAATCCATGAAGATCGAAATTGACGATCGTCAATTTCATATTTCCAATCAGATTGCAACCAACCTATATATCAAACAACTGAACTGATGGAACAGATAATCGCCTATTTTGAAAGTATAGATCCCATTTTAGCAGCTCTTTATGCCACCCTTTTTACTTGGGGGCTGACAGCCGCTGGAGCTGGGTTGGTTTTTTTATTCAAAAGCCCAAAAAGAGCTTTCATGGACGGTATGCTGGGCTTTACTGGGGGCGTTATGGTGGCCGCAAGTTTTTGGAGCTTGTTGGCCCCTGGCATTGAGATGAGTGCTGGGGAGGGATTTGTAAAAGTGATTCCAGCGGCAGTAGGATTTTTATTGGGGGCTTTATTCATTTTTGGCTTGGACAAGATTATGCCCCACCTACATATTAATTTTAAGATGGACGAGGCTGAGGGAGTCAAGACACCATGGCATCGTACCACATTATTGGTACTGGCCATTACCCTACATAATATTCCCGAAGGATTGGCCGTTGGTGTTTTATTTGGAGGTGTTGCCTCGGGTTTTGAAGGGGCGACCATAGGGGGAGCGGTTGCGCTGGCATTGGGGATTGGCCTTCAGAACTTTCCCGAAGGATTTGCGGTTGCCGTACCCATGCGCCGTCACGGTCTTAGCCGAAGAAAAAGCTGGATGTACGGCCAGGCTTCGGCCCTAGTGGAACCCATTGCAGGGGTTTTGGGGGCATGGGCCGTATTGACTTTTGAGCCTATCTTGCCTTATGCACTAGCCTTTGCCGCTGGGGCCATGATCTTTGTGGTGGTCGAAGAGGTAATCCCGGAAACACAACAAGACAAATACACCGATATTGCCACCTTGGGTTTTATAGGCGGCTTTATTATTATGATGTGTTTGGACGTAGGCTTGGGTTGAAGAAACCGAAGTGTTACAGGGCAAGGATTTGCAAAAATCCTTTTTACTCAATTGTAGGCCTTCGTTACGCTAAATGCGCATTAATTCCATATGATAATTGGTCAGCCACCTATCACTTCCCTTTATTTTTATTTCACTTTTCCACTGAAAAGAGTTTTCAGAGATATCATAAAAGCTCCACTTCATTTCCAATTTTGGATTCTTGGTTTCGGTCAATATGATGGCTTCATCACTATCCGTGATATCAAACACAAAAAATTGGTTTTGAATAGGGCCTACCCATACCGCTTTCCACCTATTGGTTTTTGGATTAAACGTTCTTATGGTAGTTCCGTATTCATGAAATTCGTCACTTTCGTTGTTGGCCAAACCAGGAATCATCCAGATATCTTGAATGGCCCTACCTTGAAGAATTCTGTCAAAATGCCATTCTCCCTTATACTGCGAAGAAGTATCAAAGGAATCTGTAATGGTTAAAAGAAGTTCCCATTGGCCAACAAACTTCCCAAAAACATCCCTGTTTTTTGGGATGGATTGGTGGAGGTCTTTTGAAAAGAGTTTTTGTTCAATCATTGTTCTACTAAGAAATTCAAAATAATTTTCCAGATAGTAGCTGGAATTGGTGCTAAAAATAGAACCATAATAAATCTGCCAACGGACTAGGGTTAGTATAAGAGTTGCAGACCAAGGAATAATTATTCCGAACGGCGATCATGACGGCTTCGATACACATGTAGGAGCAGACCATCATTTGGGTCAGGTTGTACGCAAAGCGAAGAGGGTAAAGTTTCAAGGACGGGTGAGGCACTAACGAACCAATCAGAACGAAGCTCAAGTACCCTAGTAGAATGTACAGGGCAGAACTGAACTTGGCGAGGGGGAAGTCCGGGCCGGGGGCCACTGTCGACCCTTCCAGGGCGAAGGCTATGATCCTCTCGCCGATCTCATCCATCGACGTCATCTTTCAGGGTTTCGGGGTGCGAGGAAGGGTTCAGAAGGCAGCGCGGGTTTGAGCGTCCGACGAGCCTATGCGGGGTTCAACGGCAAGCGAGCTCGCCCAAGCAGTGCATCGGACGGCTGAGGGAGCACAACTACCGCCACTGAACAACTGGGCTTGACTGAGCCTGACTGAGCATGATTGAGCGGCTCTGTCTGCTGGTCCCGTCGACTGGGCGACTGGCTCGACTGGGCGAGTGGGCTTAATTGAGCCACAGAGCCCAACTAGCGCCGCTGAACCAGTGAGCCCGTAACGGACCACCTAAGCCTGACTGGGCCCATATATGACCAACTAGGGCTCACTGGGGGCGACTAGCACTACTGAACCACTGAGCCCGACTGAACTCGACGAAGCCCAACTAGCGTCACTGAACCCAC
>JBCBZA010000292.1:0-1654 GCA_039815575.1 Bacteroidota bacterium
ATTGAAAATTGACAATCATCAATAAATAAAGGGTTAAGATTTATGAAATACCGAAAGGAGAATATTACCCTAAAGGGACTGGCCAATGAACTAAATCTTTCTGTTTCAACAGTTTCCAGGGCGTTGAATAACCATCCAGATATAAGTCCTGCTACCAAAAAACGGGTAGGGGACCTAGCCAAGGAACTGAACTATGTGCCCAATCTTTTTGCTAAAGGATTCCGAACCCACCATACTCGAATTTTAGGGGTAATTGTACCCAATGTTTCCCATTATTTCACTACAACATTATTGAAGGGAATTCTTGATGAAGGGGAAAAACTGGGATATCGTATTATTATTTGTGAATCCAAGAATGACGAAAAAAAGCAAGCAGAGATGCTCCAGACCATTCTACAGTTTGGTGCGGAAGGTATCCTATTGGCCTTAGCTCGGAGGACCAAATCCATCAATGAAATTTTAAAGACCATGCAAAGGATTCCCATAGTTTTGTTCGATAAGGTTTCTGATAAAATTCCTTGCACACAGGTGGTCATCAATGAAGAGGGAGCATCCTATAGTGCAGTGGAACATTTGATCAATACCGGGAAACAGCGTATAGCGATTATCAAAGAAACTGAAAATTCCTATAATTCCGAGAAACGTTATGCGGGTTATCTAAAAGCATTGAACGATTATAATCTACCTATTGATGAGAAAATTATTTTGAGTACCGAGGATATCTCTTTGGAAAAGGGTAGAGCCATGGCAAATATTTTAATAAGCCTGAAACATCGGCCGGACGCTGTTTTTGCTATTACGGATAGTGCGGCCATTGGCGTTATTAAGGCGTTTAATAAATTTAACATTAAGATTCCAGGGGAAATTGCAGTGGTTGGTTTCAGTAATTCAAAAAGTTCAACCATCATTAGCCCAAGTCTTACTACAATTGATCAACCTGGAAATAAAATTGGCCGTACAGCGCTAAAGTATTTGGTCGAAGAAATAGAAAACCCTCGAGAAGATTGGCTCACCAAGACCATTGAAGTAAAAACGAGCTTAATTGTTCGTGATTCCTCATTTCGGTAACCGAAAACCAGATGTACTATTGTAATTTGCCATCACTTTATTTCTTGCATTTGCCTAACCTGTTTTAAAAGCATTTTTTTTGGGGTAAAAGGAATCATTTTCATCATTATTTTTTGTGATGTGGAAAGGCCGGAAACCACGTCCAATTTTCCTGAAATCATACCCTCGTATCCATCTTCGGCAACACTTCTAGCTGTGACCGTTTTTTCAAAAAGATCGGTTTTTTCCATACCGGAAGTTGTAGCAAATTCCGTTTCCGTGGCCCCTGGCATCAAGTTGGTAACCGTGATGTTGGTATCGTGTAGTTCCTCTGCAATGGCATTGCTAAAGAAAGTAACGTAGGCCTTTGTAGCAAAGTAGACGGCCTGTAAAGGTCCTGGCATAAAACTGGCAGTAGATGAAGTATTCAAAATTTTACCTCCATTTCTTTTGACCATGTCAGGTAAGAAGAATCGGGTCAATGCCGTTAATGCCGTAATGTTTAGGTTGATCATAGCAAGATCTTGTTCCCATGCCCGCTCATGAAATTTTCCATGTCCGCCAAAACCAGCATTGTTGATGAGATAGTCAATTTGGATTCCTGTGG
>JBCBZA010000121.1:0-12201 GCA_039815575.1 Bacteroidota bacterium
AAAACCAGACTCCTCCAATTGCCCTGTATGGAGTAATTGGGAATAATCTTCTTTTTCTTTTGGGAATTCTACCTGGATGATGGAAAGGAATTTTTTTTCAAACTCTTCGTTGCCCCCAGCAATTTCCTTTATATAATCAAGATTCGGTACCTCTGCCATTATATATTCGTTTTAATGGTGAAATAAAAGGTGGTTCCCATTCCTTCTTCTGACGAAAGCCAGATGTCACCTTTGTAATAATTAATAATCTTTTTAACCAAGGCCAGACCTATCCCCGTAGCATTTGCATCATTTTCCAATTTCTTGAACATATCGAAGATGCCTGTTTGTAGGTGTTTTGGGATTCCTTTCCCATTATCAGCAATACAGAATAGCCATTTGTCATCCTGTTCCCGGGCTTCTATGGCTATAAGTCCATTCTTGTTTCTTTCCGTAGCCGTTACTGCGTTGGTCAACAAATTTTTGAACAGTTGCTCTATGCGGTATTTACCGGTACGGAGCGTAGGCAGGCTGCCCTTGATTTTTACACGTACATGATCCGGAACAAAAATGGTACGCTCAATCTCCTTGATCAGGGCATTGAGATCTACCTCTTTTATCTTTTCCTCCAGGGAATCTATGGTTGCATGCTTTAGGATGCCGTCAATCAGACTATCCATTTTTGATAAATTCTGAAAGATGAGCTCAAAACTATCCCTTGAACCATTTACCAAAACCTCCCCGCTGTCTTCCAAAACCCAGGATACTAAGGAATGAATGTTCCTAATAGGCGATTTTAAATCGTGGGACACCATATGGGCATAATTATTCAAGGATTCGTTCTGTTGTTCCAAACTCTTGAGCAGATTATCTTTTTCTGCAGTTATCTCGACAATTTTATTGGTCTGCCGTTCAATATTCTCAAGCAATTGCTGCGGATTAAAGCCACGTTCACCATTTAAGGGAACGGTTTTACTTTCCATAAAAGCAACAGCCTTGCTTAGTGCCTCCAGTACCTTGCGTTGGCTCTCCGTTTCTTTGTTCAACCTCTTGTTCGCCTCATAAAGTTCTTTGGAACTTAAGGATGTTGCGCGCTGAATCATCACCAATTTGTCGTCATAATCACTATAGGATTTGTCCACTGATTCATAGAACTGTTCCATATTGGGGCAGTCCTTTAAACCTTCCGGCAAAAATTTCTTTATTTGACGTTTCAGCAATGAATGCATTTATTCGCTCATTAAGGTTAAGGTCATGGTTTGATTGTGCAAAAGGCATTCATTTTTACCAGCAAAAGGTGCCATTTCCCCATAGGAATAGAATCCGGTTATTTTGGCCTGGTCCCCAACGATATCCATGACTTCTTCAATCTCCTCCTCAGTTCGTCCAGCGAGGACCAGTTTTCTTCCCACGCAACTCACTAAAATGGCTAATTCTGGACGCTTTTTTCGGTCGCGCATAGCGTACTCTGCAGCATTGGAGGCTCCCTCTGCAATGTCATCCATAGTACACATCATTAGCTGTACTTTTGAGTTCACAGGAACGTCACCGGCCAAAATCATGGAATTGGCTTCTTCATCTATATTCAATATGGTGCGAACCAAGGGTTCTTCGCTTTCTGACTGCTGTACAGTAAGGGGATAAAGTAGGGCCGCTTGGGGCAATTCCTTGGCCTTTTCCCCAAGATAGGTCTTGTAAAGGTCAAGTGCTGGTTGCCCATCAATTTCGTATAAAATATTACCAACAGACTTAGTAATGGTACGTTCAGGGCCAAAAGGGGTCCATCCACCATAATTGGCATAAGATATTTCCAAACTGTCCCCATAGAACCCAATAGCGACCACTTCTCCTTGCTTTGGACCCTCATTGTAAGAAGTGAGGGTTTTTTCAAAACGGGCACCATCTCCACATAGACCGCCGGTAATAGTAGCATGGAATGCTTTGTCCGATTCAAGACCTTCTATCAGTCCACTACCATTCACAAAGCTACCATCAGAGACGATGAACAAATGACGGAGGCCAGCCTTATCAAACTGATCGGCTATGGCACGTCCCATTTTCTCAATATCCACAAAATCAGAAACGTTTTCGTGAACAATTTTAAATTGGGTCTTTTCAAATTCTATTGCGGTAAGGGTAATGGTTTCATCATAAACATGCGTATCCATAATTTCGCCAGAGGTAGATCCAAATACCAGTTCGCCATCTGGGAACAGCTCCCTAATTTCCTCATAGATTCCATTCGACTCTAAAATAAATCGATCTCCAAATACAAATACCAATGGGCGTGTTAGCTTACCCCGTTGATTGAACTCCCAATTACCGTTCTTTTCCCTTATTGCTTGATTAATTTTCATGCTTCTTGATTTTTGTGTTACTTTTTAATGGTGAAATAAAAAGTGGTTCCTGTGCCTATTTCACTTTCCAACCACACTTTTCCTTTGTACCTGTCTATAATCTTTTTAACAATGCTCAATCCTATACCAGTTGACCTTTCGTTGTTACCAATGGATTGGAAAATCTTAAATATCTTTTCGTGATATTCCTTTGGAATCCCCACTCCATTATCTTTTATACTAAATTGCCAATGGGTTTTGTTTTCTTCGCTGGCCACTTCCACAAGTCCTGCCTCTTTATCAATATTGACCACTGCGTTACTCAAAAAATTTTGAAACAACTGATGTATTTTTACCTTATCGGCCTGTATGACCGGTAATGTGTTGACTACTTTTATGCGCACGTGGTCGGGTATATAAATAATTTCCGATATTTCCTTAACCACTTCATTGACGTTAACCTCGGTATGGTCCAAAGTATCGCTATTGACCGTTGAGTACTTTAATATCCCATCAATCAATTTGTCCATACCCTCTACTTTTTCCATCATCATTTGAAGATTGTACTTACCATTTTCATCAAGAACATCTTTATAGTCGTCATATAGCCAAGTGGCTAGCGCAGTAACACTGCGTAAGGGCGATTTTAAGTCATGCGAAACGATATGGGCGTATTCCTGCAGTCCTTTATTACTTTCTTCCAATTCATTGACCAGGTTCTGTTTTTGGAGTTCCAATTCCTTCTGTTTGGTAATGTCCAAATGAACACCGATGGACCCTACTATTTTCCCAGTATCGCTATAGGTAGGGGCCGCACTTATCAACCAATGTTTTCTTTTGCCATTGGCATCATGCACTTGAACTTCGTACGAATCCGACTTATTCCGCCTGCGTTTTTGAAATTGTTGTTGGATAATGGCCAGATTCTCCTCATCTAGGTCCATGACCTCTAAGACACTTTTGCCCAATAGATGTTCTTGGGAAAGACCGATCATCTCTGTATATCGGTTATTCGCCATCTTTATTTGGCTTTCCGTGTCAATTTCCACAAGGCCCAGATTCATGTTCGCGATAATACTACCGTACTTTTCTTTTTGAATTTCTAGGTTCTTTCTGTAGTTTTTTCGAAAAGTAATATCATTATAGGTCCATAAATGACCTTTATACATATCATCAATAAAGAGTGGAATATAGTCGCGTTCAAAGGTACGTCCGTCCACCAGTTCCAATTCATCTGAAAGCACCAATTCCTTTCGTTCCAGAATATAGTCTACGCGCTTCACCATATATTCCGGGTCCACAAAGAGATGCTTGTACTTATCAAGCGACTTTTTACAATTAATCCCAGTAAGCTTATGGGGTGCTATAGGAATGGCAAACAACTCACAGAATTTCTGATTGGCCAGTACCATCTTTCGGTTTTCATCTTCCAAAAGTACCCCCGTCTGTAAATTGGTAATCAGTGTGGATAGGCGTTGTTCCGAAGCCTTGATTTTTTCTTCAGAAATTTTATCATTGGTTATGTCCTCAATCATGGCCACTTTATAATCAATTTCCCCCTTTTGGTTCCGGACCGTGCTTACCGAGGTTTTACCCCAAATGGAGTGGCCGTTCTTTTTGTGAAACTTTCTAACAATGGCAAACTTGTCCGTTTCCCCTTTTTTGTTATTTTCCAAAATGTCTTCATAAAGACTAATGTCCTCGATGGTAGAAATATCATCAATGGACATTTTCTTCAGTTCAGCATTAGAATATCCAATTAGCTCTACAAAGGTTCTATTGGCCTTTACAATTTTATCATCTACCACTAACAAAATTCCTAGGGAAGAATTCTCCACAATGATGTCCTGTTGGCGTTTTTGATTTTCCAAGAGTTCCTTGATCTGCGTCTCCTTGGTAATATCCCTTATGATTCCCTGGGCGGCCACTGGGATGCCTTTTTCGTCATAAATTAAGCTGGCATTGATATTCACATATTTTTCACCGTATTTTTTGGTAACAATCTTGACATTGTAATCCTTAAGAATACCAACTTGTAGTAAAGACTGAAAGGAATTTGCAGTGTATTCCATATAATCTTCGTGAACCAGACCGGACAAATAGAATTCTTCTTTAGTATGGTCAAATCCTAAAAATTCCTTGGCACTACTGTTCATGTTCAAGACTTTGGTAGAAAGGTCCATCACCACATAGGGGTCAATAATATTTACAAAGGCACCTGAAATATTGGAATCACTTTCGTTTAGTATTGCTTTTAACCTGCCATTGGCTTCCCTTAGGTGCAAAGAGGCATCATAAAGTTCTTTGGACTTATCCTCCAATAACCGTTCTGCGGCCTTGCGCGCCCTTCTTTCCCTTTTGAGGGTACGCTCGAGCAGTGTGACCTGATCTTTATCCTTTTTGGACAATGGCAAACTTGACTTCTGTTCCCTGCTCATTTAATAATTCCATTTCTACGTTGGCACTTTTATTAAAATGCTCAAATGTTTTGACGATAAGTCCATGTGCCAAGGCATATAAACCCCTAGAAGAGCTATAGACCATGGTCAATGAAGTATCGGTTTTTTCCAATATTTTAAAAGTGGGTAATTCCGCATCAGGATATAACTTCTTTACATGTACATGGATGTGGTTTTCAATGGAGTAAAGAAGTCCAATTGGATTTTTGTAGCTACTTACTACTTCGGGGTGTGCTTTCAATAAGCTCTCAAATAAGTAAAGGCCAAAAGCATACAACAAATCATTAATGGGCATATGGGTCGTTCCGCTCAAATGGGTCACCAGTTGGAGCATTTCGGAAAATTCATAGGTCCCAACGGCAGTGTATGCACCTTCGGAAGGTAAATCTGAATTCTCAATGATGGTATCAACAGTTTCAAGACCAAACTGTGTTTCGACCATTTCCAAAAATTCAGTAAAAACAATTCCTTTCATAATACAGAATATTATGATATAAATGTAGGAATTGGACTACTTGACTAAAAAATATTGTTGTGAAATACGGATTTTTGTTAGGCTTTTATCAACTCGCTGATTTCCCAATAATCAAATACCTTTTTAATTTTTGATTCGTAATCCTCATATTTTAAGGGTTTTATCACATAACCAGCGATACCGATTTTAAAACATTCCAGTAAATCGGCCCTATTTTCAGATGTGGTCAAAATAACCGTGGGTAAATATTTGAGGCGTTCGTCAGACTTTAAAATACCAAGAAACTCTATCCCACTCATTCGCGGCATATTTAGGTCCAAAAATATAAGGTCCGGTAAATCACCTCCCTTCAAAATCTCCAAAGCCTCTTCTCCATTTTTGGCTTCGACTAGGGTATGTTTGTATTGAAGCTTTGAAATTGCACGTTGCATTTTCATCGATTCAATCATATCATCCTCAATAAACAATACCTTCACAACTAGACATTTTTTAACGTTACAAAAGTCGAATAAATAAAACCAAAAAATTGGTCAAGGGGGATATCAGGTAAATTACCTTCGGTGAACGGTAATTATCTTTCGATGAAATTAGTAATTTTTTTCTTACAAAAAACTTTTAGAATCTATAATCTGGATAATTCCTCCTTAGTTTTCTTTGGCAATTTTTCGACCACCAATTGGTAGGAGTGGTTAATTAGCTCTTTAATAAAATGGGGAGGTAGTTGTTCCACATATATCGTATTCCAATGGGTTTTGCTCATATGATATCCAGGAATTATTACACCGTCATATTCCTCCCTTAGTGCAACGGCCCGCTCTGGATCGCACTTTAGATTTACTTGGAATGGCACCCTTTCCAGTGCAATGAGGGCATACATTTTTCCCATGACCTTAAAAACCAAGGTATGTTCATCAAAAGGGAAACTTTCAGTAACGCCATTTTTTGAGAGACAAAAGTCCCTGATCTGTTCAATATTCATAGCCCAGTTCCCATGGCGTCATAAACAATTACCTTCTTCCAAAGGTCCTTGCACTCTTCAATAAAAGTGAGATGGGCTTCCTCATCTTGATAAGCAGCTTGAGCTGCTGCGGATTCAAAAGTGACAATAAGGTTATAGGTGAAGGAATCATCCACTACATCACGAACCCCTTTGGGGGGGGTTCCTATAAAATTGGTCTTGGCATATTTTGAATTTTCCAAAAAGGTATGGAGTGATTTTTCGAACTTCACCTTGTCCGAGGTATTGTCAGGATTTTTGAACCAGAAATACACCACATGGGCAAAATTAGAGTCAAATTTTGTTATCCCTTTGTTGTCTTGGGCCATCGTCCATAGGGGCGCTATTGTCAAAACCAATAGTATAAGCGTCTTTTTCATTTTTTAATGTTCTAAAAATTGTTTTTCACGATTTGAAAGTTCCAAGGCTGAATAATCCAATTTCCAACCTATGGTTTCCACTATCTTTTCAATAATCAATACAGCCTCCAAAGCCTCTTTTTTTGCTGTGTCCAATAGTCCGCTATCGGGAATTTTACCTCGAACATGGGATTTGGCCTGCTGGTTGAGTTCGGTCAAATCTTCAGAATCGAAAGAATTGAACAACCCGTTTTTGATATCGTAAAATTTTATGTTCGACTCAATCGAAAGTATCTCCGGCTCCGGAAATTCATTCAGGACAATTACCTTTCTGTTGTTATCTGCGGAAAGTTTCACTTTTTTTAAGTCATATCCAACTTGAGCTTTTGCATTGATCAATACCAAGGCCTTTTTTTTACTGGAAATCTTTAAAAAACCTTCTTTGGTGTTCTCATAGTTGTAGATTTCAGCAAAATCACCCTCTACAGAAACCAATTTACATACTCTTTTAATACGGTCCAGGATTATTGTGGATTGATGTTTCACCAGTTCCTTTCGTCTCTTTTTATTGGTACGGGAATACAACCAATACATGAGTATGGCCCCAAGAACGATTCCCAAAAGTGTTTCTAACAAACCATCCATCCACTAAATATAAGGAACTCCTCTTGACTTTTTCCATTTCCCAAAAAATGGCCGAAATTTAGCCGGATGTGTGCAAGGTATGTAACTTGTACCCTTATTTTAATTCCTAAAAATAACTGCTTTGAGTTGGATACACACTATTAATTACAAAGAAGCAAAAGGCCCATTGAAAAAGCTATATGACCGCATAAAAGGTCCGTACAGGACCATAGACAATGTGCTTACCATACATAGCTTACGGCCCCATACCTTAAGTGGGCATATGGCCTTGTACAAAAGTGTATTGCACCATTCTGAAAATACCCTGCCCAAATGGTATCTAGAGGCTTTGGGGATCTTTACCAGCCATTTGAACAACTGTACCTATTGTTTTGAACATCATCTGGCAGGCTTGTCACGATTATGGAGGGATAACGAAAAAACCCAATCCTTTAAAGATGCGGTATTAAGGGACCATGTAAAGACATTTTTTGAACCGAAATGGAACGCAGGGTTTCAATACGCCAAAAATTTAACCTTAGATCCCCAAAATCTAAATGAGCAAGATATTGTACCATTAAGAAATGTAGGCTTTACGGACGGGGAAATTTTGGAAATCAACCAAGTGGTCAGCTACTTCAATTATGTGAATCGTTCGGTGGTGGGCCTAGGGGTAAATTTAAAGGGAGATGTTTTGGGTCTATCTCCAAACGATAGCGACGACCCAAACAATTGGAACCATAATTAACCCCTTTTTTAATCCAAAAGACCATAAAGTATTGGTCTACTTGGACTGGCATCATTTTCAAATGGCGCTACCTGTAAATTGAGCAAAAAGGTACCATCTTCAATAGCATTATCCACATAAATGAACTCCGTAATGGTAGCGTTAAAACGGATGTCACCCTCCAAATTCCAAAAAGCCCTGTGTGCCAAAAGGCGTCCATCATCCTTCTCTTTGTCCACGGAAGGTAAGTCTATCAATAAATGATCAATTCCTTTTTCCCTTAGATAGATAACCGCCTCTTCCAACAGATAAGGGGGATTGGAATGGGAATATTCCCTATTCAACTTGTCATCCGTATTTGGTAACGTACGGATAACCAATGCCTGTCTTTTTTTTTGGCCAAGGGCATATTGCAATTGCTTTTTGGAAATCACAAAATCCCCTCCGTGTCTTTCTGGAGCCACCGTAATCAATTCTGCCAAAAAAAAGTATGTCATCAAGTTTTTGTTTACGGAATGTGCTTCTTCCGTAATGTGACCTACACATTCTGTATGGGTTATATGCGCATGTGGATTAAAGTGGATATTATTAAAGTTTACAGGCGCCCCTTCTTTAACACTTCCTGTAAAACCATCTTCCCTATGAGGTTGAATCTTAGGTGGTTTTACATACCAGGCATTAACTCCTTTGCCTTCCCTTCGCAATGGAATGGAAATATCCAGGGGTTTGGACAAATCCACTTTTAAAATTTTGGAATTGTTTTTTATGGCGGCAATCATCATTCCAAATTTATCATAAATAAATCCGAAGCAATTCCATCCGCCAAAAACTTTCCTTTTCTGGTGGTCAGCAACACTTCCCCATCCCAAAACAATAAATGCTCGTGAACATACTTATCGGCCTGTTTCACCAGGTATTTTTCATAGATGGGGTCAAATTCCTGACGGATTTTTTCCAGGGACACGCCCCAGATGGTCCGTAATCCGGTCATCACATATTCATTATAGCGATCCTTGGTCGATAATGCTTCTTTTTCTTGGGGCAATTGCCCTTTAGAGATGGCCTTTAGGTATTTGACATTGCTGCGAATATTCCAGCTGCGTTGTTCCCCATTGAAGGAATGCGCAGATGGACCTATTCCCAAATAGTTCTCCCCTTTCCAATAAGCAGAATTGTTTTTGGAGAAAAACCCGGGTTTGCCAAAATTGGATGTTTCATAATTGATGTAGCCATGGGATTCCAATAGCCCTACCATAATATGATATTGTTCTTGTGCTTGTTCATCACTGACATCTGGAAGAATGGCCTTATCGATATATTTTTTTAGCGCTGTTCTCGGCTCCACCGTTAAAGCATAGGAAGAGATATGGGGAATGTTAAATGCAAGTGCCTGTTCCAAATTTTGGATCCAACGTTTATTGTCCATCCCTTGAATACCGTAGATAAGGTCAATGGACATATTGTTAAAATAGTTGACCGCCCCTTCAATTGCCGACACTGCCTGAGCACTGTTATGCGAGCGGTTCATTAACTTTAAATCCACATCATGAAAGGATTGTATTCCAATACTTAGCCGGTTTACAGGACTTTGGGCCAATAATTCCAAGTATTGCGGACCCATATCATCAGGATTGACCTCTATGGTAATCTCTGCACCTTCATCAACTTTATAATGCTTGCGTACCGTTGAAATTAAGTATTCGATTTCAGCGACCTTAAGAACGGAAGGTGTTCCACCTCCAAAATATATGGTTGCAACCGAGTTGTTGCCAAATTCCGATTTTCTAAGTTCCAATTCATCGGCAAGCCCCTTAACCATGGCTTCACTTTTGCGAAATACTGTGGAAAAATGAAAATCACAATAATGACAAGCTTGCTTGCAAAAGGGAATGTGAAGATAGATTCCAGCCATCCAATTAACAATTAACAACCTTCAATGAACAATCACTTATTGCCAATTCTGGTAGATTTGAGAATGGAAAACATGATTCTTGACAACTCATCTGCTTTTTCAATGATACCATTTGCTTCATCTGAATTAATGTATTTGGAATCCCTTAAAAGGGATAACCAATATTTGGTTTCTAAACTTTCTTTGTAAGCGATGGAAATTTTTGAAGAGAAGTCCTTTTTTGAAATTGCCCTATTAGCTTCGGCTACATTTGCACCAATAGAAGTTCCCGAACGCAATAATTGCTTTGATAGAATATATTCCTTTTGCGAAGAGGTAAGTTCCTTATAAAGTGAAATAATTATCAAAGCAAATTCATATGATTTCTTTGACAACGGGTTCTCTTTCAAAGTCATTGACAATTGTTTATTGTTTATTGACTTTATCGGCATTCTGCTTGACAAAGGCTTCCCATCCTGTATAGGTAGTACCTACCTCAACCCGACCCGCATTATAAAAGTGGCACACCGCAGCAGCAAGCCCATCGGTACTATCCAAATTCTTAGGAAGGGATTTTATGGCCAGTACGCTTTGAAGCATTTTGGCCACCTGTTCCTTGCTAGCGTTGCCATTTCCAGTAATGGCCATCTTTATTTTCTTTGGAAGATATTCCGTAATCGGTATCTGTCGTGATAGTCCAGCCGCCATCGCTACGCCCTGGGCGCGACCCAATTTTAGCATGGACTGTACATTTTTGGAATAAAAAGGGGCTTCAATGGCTATCTCATCCGGATGATAGGTATCAATCAATTCTAGCGTTCTTTCAAAAATAAGCTTCAACTTGAGGTAGGGGTCATTGTATTTTTTAAGTAGGAGTTCGTTCATTTGAACAAACTGCATCTTTTTATTGACCACTTTAATGATACCAAATCCCATAATTTGGGTGCCCGGATCAATCCCCAATATGATTTTTTCCTTTGTCAATTTAATCCTCTGTATCTAAAACAATGGGAAGTCGAAATTTTATTTTTACGTTGATTCCCCGCTTATGGGCGGGTATTACGGTCAGATCACTAAAACGTGAACGCAACTCGTCCCGAAATCCGGGTACCGCCTTTTCGATAGTCACATTTTCTTCTATTTCTATGATATTTACAAAACCATCTTCATCCACTTCAAAATCCACAAACAGCGTATCCTTCAATTGCCCTTCTACTTCATAAACCGTATCACTAAAGGCTTCTACAAAGCGTTTTAGCATTTCTTGCTCAAAGCAATTGCGTTGTTCCACTTTTTGGGCCATTTCGTCGCAGGTTTCAAAAAGGGGATAGTTATCCACATCATTCCAATCGATGGCCATTAATTCATCGTTTACCATTTTTTGGGTCTGCTCTTCTTTAGACAAAAAGTATTGGCAAGACGTAAAAATGAGTAGTATCGTCAGGAACCACCATCGTTGCATACGCCACTAGTTTGGGCTCAAATTACGATATTTTGGAGTATTCAGTCTTTTGAGAAATGGATTTCTTCCTTGAGTTCCGAAACTCTTTTTTGGGCCCTTTCCTTTAAAAAAGGCAAAAGATTGTTGTAATTGGTAAGTAATTTTTCATAGTGACCAAGCTTGGTCGCTGGGTCCTTATAGTATTCGTCCGCCATAACACATACCTGCCAATAATTAAATTGGTTTGTGGTATCCTCTTTCCATGCTTTGGTATAATAATCCAAGGCCCTTTTCAGTTGCCCTTTCTTACGAGCGATACGACCCAAATTGCGATATTCGTTGTCAAAAACATAGCGCCGTTCTTTAATGGATTTTAGAAAATAAAACTCAGCACTATCCAATAGTTTTTCCTTCATAAAAATTTCGGCAAGGCCTAAATAGGCATCAGCTTCTTCGTTTTCAATTTTGGATAGGTTACGGAAGGTTTCCTTTGCTTTTTTAAATTCCCCATTCTCCCGATAGGCAGCACCTAATTTTTTATATATAAAAGGTTTACGCTCTCCCGCAGACAAGAGTCTTTCTAATAAGGGTATGGCTTTTTCGTAGTCAGAATTATCATAATATACCAAAGCTTTGAGATTTATCAAGACCAAATCGTTAGGTGCAATACGTAATCCAACATCTAAAATTTTATGGGCATTGTTCCGAGCCTTAACACCTACATAATATTTACCAAGAAGATAAATACTTCTTAAATGTGTGCTGTCCAAGGCTACTGCCCGATGTAGTGCGCGGTTTGCATTGTCATAATCAAACTGCCGTTGCTGGGCCTTGCCGAGATAGTAGAAAAACTCAGGATTATTAGCATTCTTTTGGGTAAGGATGGCAATTAGTACAAACGGTATAGCGAGTC
>JBCBZA010000029.1:0-32287 GCA_039815575.1 Bacteroidota bacterium
CATTGATACCGGTAAACGCTAATTTTATTTACATCTGTAAACAGTATTTTACAAATCTAATTTTATTGCAATTTTTTAATTTAAAAAAATGATTATCATTATTTTAAATTACATCATATAAAGTTTTATTTGATTCTTATGTTATCGTAAGTAGACAATCCAAGCAAAAAATCCCTATTGCTTTATAGGATAGATTACATTTGTAATCCCTATGACCATTGAGCGCTTAAAAATACTTTTATCGCACTTTAGACTTGCACCTTCTGCCTTCGCGGATACCATAGGCGTACCGCGCTCCAGTATTTCACATCTGTTATCTGGAAGAAACAAACCAAGTTTGGACTTTGTGCTTAAGTTAGTGAACAAATTTCCAGAAGTGGACCTCTATTGGCTTTTGCAGGGAAAGGGGAAATTCCCTTCTGCAAAGGAAGTTTCAAATAAAGTGGAGGCTGAAATTGAGTCCTCCAATGGTTCTCCTACACCTAGTATCTCCTCCCCCTCTTCTTTTAAAGACTCTAAGATTTCCAAGATTGCCGTATTTTATGAGGACGGTACTTTTGAAACGTTTCAGCCCAAAAATTAGGATTACTTTTGCCCCATGCAAAAACGATTTTCAGGTTTTTTCCTTACTATATTCCTTTTGGCCCTTTTTATGATTGTGGGCTGTCAAAATCCGCCACAACGCAACTGTTCTGAATTTAGAAATGGAAAATTTAGCTTCTCCACCTTTGTGGAAGGGGATACCTTGACCACTATTTTTCTAAGGGACGAACATCTTGAAGTGGAATATTTTAATGGACGTCAAGATACTTCTTCAATACGATGGATCAACGAATGTGAATACATTCTAAAAAAATTGAACCCAAAGAACAGAGCGGAAGAAAAATCCGTTCATATAAAAATCTTGACAACAACGGATAGTTCTTATACATTTGAATTTAGCGCTGTTGACGAACCGAAAAAATTAAGAGGCACCGCTTATAAAACACACTGACCATGTTCGAAATCTTCTCCAGTCCAGATGCCTGGATGGCTTTATTAACACTGACTTTTTTAGAAATTATCCTTGGGATAGACAACATCATTTTTATTACCATCGCAGCAGGTAAGCTGGAAAAGAAAGACCGCAAAAAGGCAACTAATATTGGTTTGGTGCTAGCCATGGCCCTTCGGATTATATTATTGTTTGGAATCACTTGGCTGGTTTCATTAAAAAAGCCATTTTGGGTACTGAACGAATCTTGGATCCATGGCGGTATTAGTTGGCAAGCCCTGATCTTGTTTTTAGGGGGGCTGTTCCTGTTGTACAAAAGCACCAAGGAGATACATGAAAAAATAGAAGATCGTGGGCACGATGAACGCGAAGTAAAAAAAGGAAGGTCCTCTTCCCTATCCAATGCTATCATTCAGATAACGGTCATTAATATCGTTTTTTCCTTTGATTCCATCTTGACTGCAATTGGAATGACCAACGGCATATCCCCAAATCCCAACGATGCTTTGATTTTAATGATCGTTGCCGTAGTGATTTCAGTAATTATCATGTTACTTTTTGCAAATCCCGTTGGGGAGTTTGTGAATCGTCATCCTTCCATTCAAGTATTGGGGTTGTCATTTTTGATTTTAATTGGCTTTATGCTAATTGCCGAAGCGGCCCATCTATCGCATCTTGTTGTATTTGATAATGAAGTGGGCTCCATCCCTAAAGGCTATCTTTATTTCGCTATAGCCTTTTCATTAATGGTCGAATTTTTTGATATGCGAATGATGCGCAATAAAAAGGGAAAAAGGTCTGAAGAAGTATTGGAAGAATAACTTAATTAGGGCGTTTAAAAGCCAATTTAGGCGCTACTTGCTTTTGTTTTTCAAATAGCGCTTGTTGCTGTTTTACGGTCATGGTACTGCCGTCATGGCTCCATCCCGGTGGGCCAAAAACATACATCAATTTGTGTTTCCAGAGGTCCACCTTTTTGAAATCCTTCCAAATGTCCTTGAATTCATGCGTCAATATTACGGCTGGATTATAGGACTCTGGGGAATGGATGACCCCGTATTTTACGTCAATATGTTCATCCAGTTCTTTCCAGGTGCCGAAAATTTTATCAAAAATATTTAGGATACCTCCGTGGTTTTTATCCAAATATTCCACGTTTTGGGCGTGGTGTACTTGATGCATGGTATGGGTATTGAATATTTTTTCTATCCAACCCATCTTTGGTACATATACGGAGTGCAACTGAAACTGCCATAAAGCTTCGATGCCGAGACAAACAACGACCATCTCAGGAGGAAAACCTATAGCCGGCATCCACATGTAAAAAAGGGGTTTATAAATAATGGTAAACCAGCCATTGCGAATGGCAGTGCCAAGGTTAAAGTTATCTGAAGAGTGATGTACGATATGTGCGGCCCATAAAAGGCGAATTTCATGATTTGCCCTATGGAACCAATAATAGGTAAAATCATCCGCTAGCATACACAAAAGCCATATGTACCATGCATAGCCAAAGGATTCATAGCCCAAAAAGTTCTTTCGAATGCCGTTAATTTCAGGGTTGCATAACTCATACACCCCTTCAAAAAGAACAACCACGAATATGACTTTGATAAGCGGTCCTAAAATTGCAGAACCCACGCCCAAAAATCCACTGGCGGCCAAATCCTTCCAATTATACAGGTGGTCATCCCCATGGGCGATACTGTAGGTCAATTCAAATAAGATAAAGGCGATGAATACGGGAACTCCGTAAACCAGGGGATTAGTAAAATCCATATAAGGTTTCTAATGGGATTGGTTCATACTTTGGGACAAAATAGGTAGAATTACCTATCAAAACAATTTTGTTTGATCGATATTATCTTTACCGGTATTCCCTTTGCTAATATTTTCTTCGTCAACGACCTCTATTTCCTCAACTTTCTGAACTTCTTCTTCTTCAAAAGGAAGTGGGTCCAAAGCATTGACATGCTTTACTTTTAAGGTGGTCAGCTGATTGCCTAAGGCCTTTATTCCTTTTATCGAAATAAATTTTTCCACATCAATGGTTTCATTGGGCCTTTGTTCTTTCCCGCGTTGCTTTGCAAATTCTACTTCAACAATAGGTCGCCAATCTGTTGATATCAACTCCAACTGTGATTTTGGGTGTTCGGTAATGATCAATTCTTCCTTATTTGGATTTTCAATCAAAAACCGCTTTGTGTAATAGCGTTCCTTTTCTCCTTCATAATAAATTACCGAAATAGGTTTCACGGTATTCCACTTTTCTAAGACAATCATATCATCATCAAAACGTGTATTAAGGTCCGGCGGTATGGTTTTGACAAGACCTCTTTGGTTGGCGACCAACAACATATCTTCAGCCCTAAATTCACCCAGCAACTCTCCTCGTTCATCCACATTTAATCGTTGCACCACGTCATCAAACCAAATTCTTCTTGGTTTCAAGGTGGACAACCCTTTCTCTTTTAGTTCTATGCGCTTAACAGGATATTTGGTGACAATATTTCCCTTAGATGCCCTTCCTTTGATAATAACATGGGCAAAGTCCAAATCCCATTTTAATTTCTTTATACTTCCAGACTGCCTAAGGTGTACCGTAATCACCTCTGCCTCCCCATTGGGATTGGCACTAAAATAAAGGACATCCGAACTGGTTTTGCCATTGGTAAGGTCATACATTTTGTCCCGCGTGATACTGGTGACATTAAATCTTTTGATGTAACTGGCACCGCCCCGCCCGTCCTTATAGATCAAATTGTAGGTGGTCCTTTTATCTTTCTTTTTAAAAACGGCCACATAAATGATATTCTTGTCCACAAAGGTCTTTGAATCGACTTTGGTGACCATCATCCCCCCTTTTTTGGTAAACACAATGATATCATCAATATCACTACAGTCTGTTACATATTCATCCCTGCGTAGTGATGTACCAACAAAGCCTTCCTCACGATTTACATAGAGTTTGGTATTGCGAATGACCACTTTTGTTGCTTCAATGTCATCAAATATGCGAATCTCCGATCTTCGTTCCCTTCCTTTCCCATATTTCTTCTTTAAGTCCTTGAAATAGGCAATGGCGAAATCAATCAGATGCTCCAGATAGTTCTTGGTCTCCTGAATTTTATCCTCTAAACTTTCAATGTGTTGCTTTGCCTTGTCCAAATCAAATTTGGAAATACGCTTAATTCGGATTTCTGTAAGTCGTGTGATATCCTCAACAGTCACTTCCCGTTTCAGGTTTCGGGTATGGGGTTTCAGTCCCTTGTCAATAGCGGAAATTACCCCTTCCCATGTCTCTTCTTCTTCGATATCCCGATAAATGCGATTTTCAATAAAAATCCGCTCCAATGAGGAAAAATGCCACTGTTCTTCCAATTCGTTAAGTTGGATTTCCAATTCTTGCTTAAGCAAATCCACCGTATTATCCGTAGACCGCTTCAAGACCTCACTGACCCCTAGAAAAACCGGTTTGTTGTCTTCTATAATACAAGAGAGTGGGGAAATGGAAGACTCACAAGCTGTAAAAGCATAAAGCGCGTCGATGGTTTTATCCGGTGAAATACCACTGGGGATGTGTACCAATATTTCAACCTCAGCGGCTGTGTTATCCTCTATCTTCTTTATTTTAATTTTCCCCTTGTCATTCGCTTTTAAAATAGAGTCTATAAGACTGGACGTATTGGTGCCAAAGGGAATTTCCTTGATGACCAGAGTATTTTTATTTAGGCTTTCCACCTTGGCCCTTACCCTTATTTTACCACCCCGTAATCCATCGTTGTAGTTGGTAACATCTATAATTCCGGCAGTAGGGAAATCAGGGAACAACTTAAACCGTTGCCCTTTTAAATGTTTTATGGAGGCATCGATCAATTCATTGAAATTGTGCGGTAATATTTTTGTGGATAGCCCCACAGCAATCCCCTCCGCTCCTTGTGCCAGTAATAACGGGAACTTTACCGGGAGATTGACGGGTTCTTTTTTTCTACCATCATACGATAATTGCCACTCGGTGATTTTTGGACTAAATACAACCTCTAAGGCAAACTTGGAGAGCCTTGCCTCAATATAACGTGATGCCGCCGCACTATCCCCGGTGAGGATGTTTCCCCAATTCCCTTGGGTATCAATGAGCAAGTCCTTTTGCCCTATTTGCACCATAGCATCGCCGATACTGGCGTCCCCATGGGGATGGTATTGCATGGTATGGCCAACTACGTTTGCCACCTTATTGTACCGACCATCGTCCAGTTCCTTCAACGAATGCATGATGCGACGTTGCACCGGTTTAAAACCATCTTCTACGGCAGGTACGGCCCGCTCAAGAATGACATAGGAAGCATAGTCCAAAAACCAATCCTTGTACATTCCCGTGACTTTAGTGAGCGAATCCCCTTCTTGGTGTTCGCCATTGGATAAGTGTTCTTCGTTCAATTCTCCGTTCTCTTCCATTGAAATCTTATCAACTGGTTACAATTGGTTTTCTTCTACCAAATCAAGTTCTACTTTTAAATTGTTAATGATGAATTTTTGTCGGTCCGGAGTGTTTTTCCCCATATAGAATTGGAGCAACTGATCAATGGACATGGCTTTATCCAGCATGACCGGTTCCAGCCGAATGTCATCCCCAATAAAATGTTTAAACTCATCCGGAGAAATTTCACCAAGGCCCTTAAATCGAGTGATTTCGGGTTTACCCCTTAGCTTTTCAATCGCAGCTCTTCGTTCCTCCTCGGAATAGCAATAAATGGTTTCTTTCTTGTTGCGAACCCTAAAAAGTGGTGTTTGAAGAATGTAGAGATGGTTTTCCTTGATCAATTCTGGAAAGAACTGAAGGAAAAAAGTAATCAACAGCAAACGGATGTGCATGCCATCGACATCGGCATCCGTGGCGATTACAATATTATTGTAACGAAGGTCCTCCAAGGAATCCTCAATATTCAATGCTGCCTGTAGAAGATTGAATTCCTCGTTCTCATAGACAATCTTTTTAGACATCCCATAAGAGTTCAAGGGCTTGCCCCTTAAACTGAATACGGCTTGCGTGTTGACGTCCCTGGATTTAGTGATGGAACCGGAGGCCGAATCCCCTTCTGTAATAAATAGGGTGGTCTCCAAGCGACGGTCTTTTTTTAAATCCCCTAAATGGATCCTACAATCCCGTAGCTTTTTATTGTGTAAGCTGGCTTTTTTAGCACGTTCCCTAGCCAACTTTCGAATGCCTGAAAGCTCTTTTCGCTCTTTTTCTGCCTGCTGTATTTTACGTAAGATCGCTTCCTTTACCTCTTGGTTCTTATGCAGATAGTTGTCCAAGTAACGTCCTACAAAGTCATTGATGTAGGTCCGTACCGTTGGTAAATCACCTCCCATATCCGTAGAACCGAGTTTTGTTTTGGTCTGGCTTTCAAAAACAGGCTCCATTACTTTTATGGAAATCGCGGAAATTATAGACTTCCGAACATCCGAGGCATCAAAGTTTTTACTGTAGTGGTCCCGAATGGTTTTTACAATAGCTTCACGAAATGCGGCCTGATGCGTTCCCCCTTGTGTGGTATGCTGTCCATTAACAAACGAATGGTACTCTTCACTGTATTGGGTTTTGCTATGGGTCATGGCCACCTCAATATCATTCCCCTTTAGGTGGATAATGGGATATAGAAAATCTTCTTGATTGTTGTTGTCTTCCAATAAATCCTTTAAGCCATTCTCCGAATGGTACTTTTCCCCATTGAATACAATGGTAAGCCCCGGATTCAGATACACATAATTTTTGAGCATGCGTTCTACATACTCATTACGGTATTTGAATTTTTTGAAAATGGTCTCATCAGGCACAAAACTCACTAAGGTCCCGCGTCTTCTTGAAGAATCCACCAGCGCCTCATTTACCAGATTACCGGTATTGAATTCGGCGGTTTTGGATTGTCCATCACGTGTGGACTCCACTTTAAAGTAGGCAGAAAGTGCATTTACCGCTTTAGTCCCAACACCGTTCAATCCCACCGATTTTTTAAAAGCACGGGTATCGTATTTACCGCCTGTATTCATTTTAGAGACTACATCAACCACCTTACCCAAGGGAATACCGCGACCATAATCGCGCACCTTCACCTCATTCTCCTTAATGGCAATCTCAATGGTCTTCCCCGCTCCCATTACGAACTCATCGATACAATTATCAATGACTTCCTTGAGCAAAATATAAATACCGTCATCTGCGGAAGAACCATCCCCTAATTTACCAATGTACATTCCAGGGCGCATTCGGATATGCTCCTTCCAATCCAGGGATCGAATGTTCTCTTCTGTATATTGGGCTTGTGCCAATGTGGTTACGCGTTAATGGTTAATGTTCATTTGCTGGAAAATGAATGCAGATTGGATAAAATGGGCTGTTATGGACCTACATTCAACCTTATTACAAATAACTTTTAGCGATGAAGCCCGTTTTTCGCTTCAACTGGTCTAATATAAAGTTTCAGGTCAAAAATCAAAATGCAGGCATAGGAAAGTAATCAACAATAAAAGTGCGGAATTGTTGATAGTTCTACCCCTTCTTCCTTGATTTACCTTTTAGGGATAGGTACGTAACCCCACCTATAACCACAAACATTCCCAAAAGCTGTGTATACGTCAATTGCTCCCCTAAAAAAATGTAGGCCAGAATAATAGTGGACACCGGCCCCAAGCTTCCTAATATTGAAAAATTGGAAGCTCCTAATCTTTTTATGGATTCCGATACTAAAAAAGAGGGAATCAAGGTTGAGATAATAGCCATTAGAACACTGTACATATACACCTGGGGTAGAAAGTCCCCTAACTTCCAATCACCTTTAACACTATAGTGAATGATAACACAAACGGTCGATACCAGCATGGCATAGCAGGTAAATCGCAGCACTCCATATTTAGGAATCAACCAACCACTACCCACTAAATAGGAAGCATAGGTAATGGCACTTAGAAGTACCAAAAAACCGCCCCATAGCGTTTTAGTGCCAGAAAAATCGACTTCACTCCAAAAGGTAATGAGCACGCCCACATAAGTAATGCCTATGGCAACGGCCTGGGTTTTCGAAATTCGATCCCTAAAAAAAATATACCCTAGAATGACCACTATGGTGGGGTAAACGAATAGAATAATACGTTCCAGTCCCGCCTTGATATAATTTAATCCCAAGAAGTCAAAATAGCTGGCCATATAATACCCCAAAAAGCCAAAAAGAATAATCCAAAGCAGGTCTTTTCGAGTAGGTACCTGCTTCTTCTTCCCTTGAATGAACAAAAGGATAATGAGGTAAAAAGGGACAGAGAAGAGCATCCTAAAAAGTAACAATTCCAGGGTGTCAATATCATACCGATAGGCCAATTTTACCAAGACTGCCTTGGTCGAAAAAAGAACAACACCCAAAATCCCAAGAAGAATGCCAAGGCTTCGGTATTGGTTTTTAACGCTCATCTGCCAAAGCTATTCATTGCATTTTTGGAAAAATCGTGGGAATCAGATAAAATATGACATTCAGGGACTAGACGTTAAACCTAAAGTGCATTACATCACCATCTTGCACAATGTATTCCTTTCCTTCTACACGAATTTTACCGGCCTCCTTAACTTTTGCCTCACTTTCAAAGGTTACGTAGTCCTCATAAGAAATCACCTCGGCCCTAATGAAGCCTTTTTCAAAATCGGTATGGATGACCCCCGCGGCTTGAGGTGCCGTAGCCCCTTTCTTTATGGTCCATGCCCGTACCTCTTTTTCACCAGCCGTAAAATAGGTTTCCAAATTCAACAGGCTGTAGGCCCCCCTAATGAGTTTGGCCGAACCGGGTTCCGTAAGACCTAAATCTTCTAAAAATAACTGGCGCTCTTCAAAGGTCTCAAGTTCGGTAATATCAGCTTCTGTTCCCACTGCAAGAAAAATAACCTCAGCATTTTCATTTTTGACCATTTCCCTTACCTTTTCCACATAGGTATTACCGTCAGCTGCTGCAGCTTCGTCCACATTGCAAACATACATCACCGGTTTGTCCGTAATCATTTGCAAGGGTTTTACATAATCCAAATAGGCTTCTTCGGATACGTTAATCGCGCGTACGGATTGCCCTGACTCCAGACCTTCTTTTACTGTATTTAAGGCTTCAGCTTCTTTTTGTGCTTCTTTATTTCCGGTCTTTGCAGCCCTTTTAACCTTTTCCAGCTTCTTTTCAACACTTTCCAAATCCTTCAACTGCAGCTCCATATCAATCGTTTCTTTGTCCCGAATGGGATCCACGGAACCATCAACATGGACTACATTTTCGTTATCAAAACAACGAAGCACGTGAAGTATGGCATCAGTCTCTCGAATATTTCCCAAAAATTGATTGCCAAGGCCTTCACCTTTGCTAGCTCCCTTTACCAACCCCGCAATGTCAACGATTTCTACAGTAGCAGGAATTACTTGTTGTGGATTGACCAATTCCTCCAATTTCTCAAGTCTCTTGTCCGGCACGTTGACCACACCAATATTGGGCTCAATGGTACAAAAGGGAAAATTGGCACTTTGTGCCTTTGCATTTGATAGGCAATTGAACAAGGTAGATTTTCCAACATTGGGAAGTCCTACAATTCCAGCTTTCATAGTTGAATTTTAAGGCTGCAAATATAGCGTGAAGTTTTAAAGAAAATATTAGAAACCCCGGATTAAGTTGAAGGCAAAAAGTAGGATAACGGTAAGCACCCCTAAAATAGCCAAGACAGATAAAATGCAACCTACCTTCATCCAAATTCCAGAGTACTCATCATCCTTTTTTGCCATGGGGGAAAGATACAGCATCACCCAAACAGATACAAGCTTCCTTGTTTTTGGTATATTTAAAACATGTCAAGAATTGTGCTCCAGGGTATTTTGTATGATGATAAGTCCTCATTTATGAAAGGCCCAGCCAAAGCACCACGGTTAATTCGTGATGCCTACCACTCCCCCTCTGCAAACTATTACGCCGAAAACGGAGTGGAAATCCTTCCAAGTCTAATAGAAGATATGGGCGATTTTAAAATTGAAACGTACTTTGACATTGAATCCATTACAAGAAACAACCTAGAAAATGGAGGACCCGTAATTACTTTTGGCGGTGACCATTCCATTACATACCCAGTTTTAAGGGCATTTCATGAAAAGTATGGTCCAATTTCTATTTTGCACATCGATGCCCACAGCGATTTGTATAGTGACTTTGAAGGGGACCCCTATTCACACGCCTGCCCTTTCCATAATATAATGAAGGACCGTATTTCGAAGGATTTGACTCAGGTAGGTATTCGCACACTTAATGAAGAACAACGTAAAAATGCAAAGAAGTTCGATGTCAAGATCTTTGAAATGAAGGATATTGAGAAATTCGTCATGCCAAGGTATACGAAACCCATCTATCTATCCGTGGATATTGATGGGTTGGACCCAGCATTTGCCCCTGGGGTATCACACTATGAACCTGGGGGGCTATCCACCCGGCAAGTCTTAAAGATCATTCAAGATATTCCCGTCCCCATTCTGGGGGCGGATATTGTGGAATATAACCCTGTTAGGGATCGTAATGGGATGACAGCAATGGTTTGTGCTAAAATCTTTAAGGAAATTGTGGCCAAAATGGTTTGACTACCCATCAGGGTGCATAAACATTTGTTTGCCCAAAAGTTCCGCTTCACTTTCTACCTGATCTTCATCCGGAACGCAACAATCCACAGGGCATACGGCTGCACATTGTGGTTCCTCGTGGAAGCCCATGCATTCTGTACACTTATCTGGCGAAATGTAATAAATTTCATCACTTATAGGCTCCTGGACCTCATCGGCATGTATGGCCTTTCCACTAGGCGTAATAATGTCGCCCTCCAATGAAGTACCATCACTGAAACGCCATTCCAAGGCCCCCTCGTAAATTGCAGTATTGGGACACTCCGGTTCACAGGCCCCACAATTAATGCAATCGCCCGTTATGATGATGGCCATATCATGCTTTTTTCAATCATTCTTATTTTTAAATGCCCAAAATATTTAAAAATTAAGGAACCCATGCAACATCCAGTGACATGCGTTCTAATATAAAATTATTACAATCTTGTATTTTAGTCAAGCATCCATTAAAAAATTCTATGTGGCTCGCAATGCTTAATTTTACATAAAATTATGCGCTAGCAAAATAGTCTGCAAATTTCGGTATGGCTTATCCCCAACATCTTAAGGCTTTTGTAAAGCTTGGTACATTATTCAACCAATTTTGTAAAAGCGATACCATCGAAAAGGATAATTGGCTGTCCAAGTTGGACATCGCCCTACAAAAAGCAGAACTACAAAATAATTGGTATACCCGAGAAAACCTGACGTATGCTCTGGCACATTGGGGAAAGCTGTTGCAAGAAGATCAATTATTGGATTGGTACAATGGGTATCAAGTTGATCCTATTCATCCTAAAAAGAAGATCGCCATCATCATGGCGGGTAATATACCCTTGGTAGGCTTTCATGATTTTTTAAGTGTGTTACTATTTGGTCATGAGGTCTTGGTCAAACTATCGTCCAATGATTCCATCATACTTTCGTTTGTAAAAAAATTCTTGGAACATCACGATGCTTTATTAGGGGACAAGATCAATTTTACGGAAGACACGTTGACAAATTTTACGGCAGTTATTGCCACCGGAAGCAATAATACGGGCCGGTACTTCGAATATTACTTTGGGAAATATCCCAGTATCATTAGAAAAAACAGAAATTCCGTAGCTGTGCTCTCTGGTACTGAAAGTAGTGAACAACTGGAAGATCTTGGAGAGGATATTTTTAGATACTTTGGGTTGGGGTGCCGTAGTGTCTCCAAGCTATTTGTACCGCAAAACTATAATTTTGACGCCTTCTTCAATGCCATTTTTAAATGGAAACATCTTTTGGAACATCACAAGTACACAAACAACTACGATTACAATAAAGCGGTCTATCTAATGTCCGAAATGCAAATTTTGGATAATGGTTTCCTTATCCTCAAGGAAGATTCAAGTTTTGCATCTCCAATAGCTACGCTATTTTTTGAATATTACTCTAACAATGAAGTCCTAATAGAGCGACTTAAAAATGAAGCCAATCATATTCAATGCATTGTTTCCAATGGGTTGATGGAGAACGAAATTCCCTTTGGACATACGCAGACCCCTGTTTTGACGGACTATGCAGATGACGTGAATACCGTGCAATTTCTTATGGACTTAAAATAATTGCAATACCTTTTCAATCCATAAAATTTTCAGACCTTTGCCGGCAAAATAATCTACCCTATTTTCAAACGAGTTTTAGATGAAAAAACACAATTTTAGCGCGGGGCCATGCATCCTTCCGGATTCCGTTATGAATAAAGCGGCGGAAGCCGTTATTGAGCTTAATGGTAGTGGTCTGTCACTTATAGAAATCTCCCATAGAAGTGCAGCTTTTGTGGAAGTTATGGAAAATGCACGTTCCTTGGCATTAGAGTTATTGGGATTGGATGGAAAGGGTTACCAAGCCCTCTTTCTCCAAGGAGGGGCCAGTTCCCAGTTTTTAAATATTGCTTATAACCTATTGCAAACGAAAGCAGGCTATGTGAACACCGGTACTTGGAGCTTAAAAGCGATTAAGGAAGCAAAACTGTTTGGGGATATTGTTGAAGTTGCTTCCTCCCAAGAGGATAACTTTAATTATATTCCAAAAGGGTATTCCATCCCTGGTGATTTGGATTATTTACATCTTACTTCCAACAACACCATTTTTGGTACGCAAATCAAGGAATTTCCAGAAACCGATGTACCATTGGTATGTGATATGAGCTCGGACATTTTTTCAAGACAGTTGGACTTTTCAAAATTCGATTTGATTTATGCTGGGGCACAAAAAAATATGGGGCCTGCCGGAACCACCCTAGTAGTGGTCAAAGAAGAGTTATTGGGAAAGGTATCTAGAAAAATTCCATCCATGTTGGACTACAAGGTGCATATAGGAAAGGATAGCATGTTCAACACCCCTCCTGTATTTCCGGTTTACGTTTCCATGCTTACCATGGAATGGTTGAAGGATTTAGGTGGTATTACAGCCATCGAAGAATTGAACGAAAAGAAAGCAAATCTTATCTATTCAGAGATTGAGCTCAACCCTGTATTTTCAGGTTTTGCGGCTAAAGAGGACCGTTCCAATATGAATGCCACTTTTAACATCACCGATGATACCTTGAAGGAGACCTTTGATGAAATGTGCAAAGAGGCTGGAATTAACGGAATTAAAGGTCACCGCTCGGTTGGAGGCTATCGCGCATCTATGTACAATGCACTGCCCCTTGAAAGTGTTGGGGTTTTAGTAGATATCATGAGCGAATTGGAACGAAAAGGATAAAGTAATGAAAGTACTTGCAAATGATGGTATTTCCGTAGCTGGAAAGGAAAAATTAGAAGATGCCGGTTTTGAGGTCATTACGACCAAAGTCGCTCAGGAACAGTTGGTCAAATACATCAATGAACATGACGTCTCGGCTTTATTGGTCCGCAGCGCTACCCAAGTGGATAAAAATCTTATTGACGATTGCAGTGGGTTAAAATTGATTGGTAGGGGTGGTGTTGGCATGGATAATATTGACGTGTCGCACGCTAAATCCAAGAACATCCATGTAATCAATACCCCAGCGGCTTCTTCAGAATCCGTGGCCGAGTTAGTTATTGGACATCTGTTGACAGGTGTGCGTTTTTTGGCCGATGCCAATAGAAATATGCCTTTAGAAGGCGATAGCAAATTCAAACAACTCAAAAAAACATACCAAAAAGGAGTTGAACTCAAAGGAAAGACTTTGGGCGTCATTGGTTTTGGCAGAATTGGCCAATCCGTTGCCCAAAGGGCCATTGGGCTAGGCATGACCGTAATCTTTTATGACCGTTATCCTGATGAAAGGGAGCTGACCCTTAGCTTTTTTGATGGCCAGAAGGTTTCCTTTAAACTTTCTGGAATTTCCATGGACGAATTACTGCAGAAATCAGATTTTATTTCTATCCATGTTCCACAAACCAGTGGTTATGTCATTGGAGCTGGGGAAATTGAAAGAATGAAACCGGGAGTAGGCATTATCAATGCCGCACGCGGGGGTGTCTTAGATGAAGTTGCCTTGGTAGATGCTTTGGATAAGGGTAAAATTGCTTTTGCCGGTTTGGATGTTTTTGAGTCTGAACCCTCACCAGAGATAAAGATTCTCATGCATCCAAAAATATCATTGTCTCCACATGTGGGGGGATCTACTGTAGAGGCCCAAGACCGAATTGGGTTGGAACTGGCCGAGCAAATCATTACCATTTTGAATTAAATCGCAATTTTAAGTTGAATTACAAGCTAGTTTTGTACTTTACTACTTTATTATAAACACTAAGAAAATGTCAGGATTATTAGATTTAATCAATAGCCCAATGGGCAAACAAATTATTAGCGGTGTGGCCGGTCAAACCAATCAGTCCGAAAGTAAAACCGCTGATGTTTTATCCATGGCCATGCCTATTCTGATGGGTGCCATGAACCGAAATGCGGCCACTCCTCAAGGAGCGCAAGGTCTTATGAACGCCTTATCCTCAAAACATGATGGCAGTATCCTGGACAATCTTGGTGGATTGTTCAGCGGCGGAGTGGATCAAGGGGTGATGGATGATGGTGCAGGTATTTTAGGACACATTCTGGGCAGCAAACAGCCCCAAGTGGAAAATGCTTTAAGTAGTAAATCTGGTTTGGATGCCGGTTCCGTTGCACAAATTCTAAAGGTGGCGGCCCCCATTTTGCTTGGCTTTTTAGGCAAGCAAAGTCGGCAGCAAAACGTTTCAAGTCCTGACGCACTTACTGGACTGTTAGGCGGCCTAATGGGTGGCGGAAGTACCGCCAATCAGCAACAATCGTTAATTGAATCCCTGTTGGATAGTGATGGGGATGGAAGTTATTTGGATGACCTGGCTGGTATGGTATTAAACAGTGGCAGTCAGAAAAAGGGAGGTCTCGGAGGACTATTGGGAGGTCTCTTTGGTAAATAAATTATTAGTTCACAAACTTGAAAAACCATTTGGCATTCCAAGTGGTTTTTTTTTGAAGAAAATCCAAGCATACCATAATTTTAGACAATGAAACAAATTAAAAGTCGGTGGGAGATTTCAAAAAATTGGCAGTTCATATTTCCAATTTTAGGAGTTGGTATGACCTTATTGACTTCATACTTGATTACCAGAAGGCTATTGCACCTATTTGATTTGAACAATACGGTATGGGATTGGCCTTTTACCATTGCCATATCCCTGGCGGGTTATTTTATAATGGTCAAGGTCTTTTTATGGTGTTTTAAGAAGTTGGAAAACAAATGGATCGTTGAACAGAAATGGGAAATGATTGCCATTTTTATTGTTTTTGCCATTACGGGAAGTGTTTCGGCAAGACTGGCTAAACCTCTAATGGATATTTTAGGCCTTCATCAAGATACTATCAACGGTTGGGTGTATTGGCCTGTCAGAATCTTAATTATATTACCTATTTATCAAATTTTATTGGCTGTTTTTGGTTGGCTTTTTGGGCAATTCAAATTCTTTTGGGAGTTTGAAAAAAAAATGCTGAAGCGCATGGGCCTGGGGTTTTTATTTCGCTAAATATTATGAATTCCTTAACGTTGTAGGTTCGGTCAAAAAACTTAGTTTTGTTCCTTATGGCCATGGGGAAATCTCTTTGCACTTCCTTTCTTATTGCCTTGATTGCTTTCAAGGTCTCTATAATGGCCATACATCTAAATTTACACCATGACCATGGGCATGAAAATCAGCATGAAGAGCCTTGCGAACTTTGTGAACTTGCCTTAGATTTCATTGGTACTGAATTTTCTTCATCGTTAGAAAATCAATACGTTGAAGTTCCATATCACACCAACTTCCATTTACCAAAAGAATGTTATCAAGGTGTGCGTATTATTGCCATTACGGACAGTGTACTTTTTGGAAGGCCCCCACCTGCTCTTATATAGTGCACAACTCAAGTCGAAGCGAGAGTTACCTTTCATAATGAGGCACCTCGTAACTATTTACAAAAATCAAATTCCATTCAATGAAGCTAAAGCTTCTTGTACTATACCTATTTATGGGCTGTTGGTCATGGACCAATGCCCAAAATCCTACCTGCACCTATTCGATTAGTGGAAAGGTATTGGATGCAGACACCGAAGAGCCCATACCCAGCGCTGTCATTAGGGTGGACGGTAGGGAAAAATATACTACAACCGATATCAATGGAAATTTTAAAATTGACGGGCTATGTTCAGATCAGAATACGCTGATCATTTCGTGCATTGGTTATGCTGATGCCACCAAAGAGCATGACCATGATTCGGACATCCATTTTTACTTGACCCAGGAAGTGACGGGTTTAGACGAGGTGACAATCCAAGCAGCGCGTGCCAAGGAAAAGGGCACGGCAACCATTTCACAGGTCACCTTGGGAAAAGCGGAAATCACCAGCAATCCCACACAAAGTTTGGCTGCGGTTTTGGATAACATCCAAGGGGTAACTTTTGCTTCAGCGGGATCCAATGTTCAGTTACCCATTATTCATGGCCTATCAGGTAATCGTATCTTGGTACTGAACAACGGCCTTATCCATGGTTTTCAAAATTGGGGTACCGAGCACGCCCCTGAAATTGATATCAGTGCGGCGAATAGTATTACGGTTGTAAAGGGGGCCGCGGGAGTTCGTTTTGGGCCGGAGGCCTTAGGAGGCGCCATTATTGTTGAACCCAACTCCCTAACTCTCGAAAAATCCTTTCAAACCAATATTGGTACTGGTTATCAGACCAATGGTCGTGGCTACAACACAAATTTTCAAGTCGAGAATGGCTCAAAGAATTGGAGCTACTATCTAAACGGAAACTACACAAGAATAGGAGACCGCGAAGCACCGGACTATGTCCTTACCAATACCGGTAAGGAGGAAGTTGCCTTTGGTTTTGGTGTATTGCGGCATTTTAAAAATTTGGACATAAAACTGAATTACAGCTTCATTGATCAAAATCTAGCGCTATTACGGGCTTCTTTTGTGAGCAGCGGTCCTGCTATAGGTCGCGCAATCAATGAAAGCGAACCAGTTATTATTGACCCCTTTTCTTATGAGATACGTGCCCCCAACCAAGAAGTTCAGCACCATCTTGCCAAACTTGAAGTAAATTGGTGGTATGGTGATGATAGTCAGTTGACCCTTATTGCGGGAAGGCAACTCAACAAAAGGGATGAATTTGATGTACGCCGAAATATTGATCGACCCATCATTGATCTTGACCTCACAACCTCGGATTTACAATTGCAGTGGAAACACCCCAAATGGTGGGACCTCGATGGCTTGATTGGGCTACAATATTTCAATCAGAGTAATGATAACAATCCAGGAACGCAGACCACTGCTTTTATCCCCAATTATGATATCAACAGGTATAGCGCCTTTGCTGTAGAAAAATTGACGAAAGGGAAGAACACCTTTGAGGGTGGTGTCCGTTTTGATTATGAAAACAATGATGTTAGGGGTCGCGAGACCAATCAAGATATTTTTAGGGACAATTACACGTTCAGTAATGTCACCGCGTCTTTGGGGTATGTGCGGCAGTTTTCAAATCAAAGCAGCTACAGAACTAATTTTGGTTTGGCTTGGCGTACTCCAAATGCTGCCGAACTCTTCAGTTTTGGACAACAGGGATTTCAAAGTATTTTTGGGCTTCTGCGCTTCCGTTTTGTGGATGGTACCCCTAGCACGTCAGAGGTAACCCTGCTGGATGATAGTCCGGTAGAACCCGAGGTGGGTTATAAATTCATCAATGAATTCCAGACCTCAAACGGTGATGATTTGCATAAGCTCACAGTCTTCTCCCATTACATTCAAAATTTCATCTATGATCGACCTTTGGGGGTCTTTGGTACCATTCGAGGACCACAACCTTTTTATTTCATTGATCAAGCAGATGGTCTCTTTTTAGGTTTTGATTATAGCTGGAAACGACGATGGTCCAAAACGGTTTTAGGGACTTTTGGACTCAGTTATCTTTGGTCTCGAAATATTGCCGAAAATGAACCCCTGATCAACCAACCTCCCATTTCAACCAATTTTGAGTTGCAGTGGGATCAAGGAAAGTTCTGGAAGTTTGAGTCTTCAAGATTTAAGATACGCCCCAGCTACACCTTTCGTCAGTTTCAAGCCCCACGCGCCGTAACGCCCCAAGAACTGATCGATGGCGTGGAAGTCATTACTCCACAATCTGAAATCTTTGATTTTTTACCGGCACCCGACGGTTATTTTTTACTGGATGTATCATGGAACCTACAGCTCAAAAATTTTAGTGCCAGTATCGCCGCCAATAATCTGTTGAACACGCGCTACCGAAATTATTTAAATGAATTTCGATTATTTGCCGATGAACCAGGCAGAAACATACTCGTTAGTTTGAATTATTCCTTTAAATCAAAAAACGATGACTGAACCAACGAACCTAAGAAATGGGCCCTGAATAGGAGCTTATGATGATATTTTTTACGTGACAATTTTAATTTTAAACAAATCCTTAATTCAAAAACAGAAAAATGAATACGCTTAAATTATTTAGAAATTACCGATTAATGACCTTTTTACTGGCCTTTCTTCTTATTGCCAGTTGTAGCGATGATGATGATGGTATGGATGTTGATCCTGACAACGTAGATAATATGGACGGCATGGATGATATGGACGACATGGATGATGATGATGCCCCGCCTGAGGAAAATGAAGTTGAAGTCATTACCGATGTGACCGTAGTTTTCACAAATACCGAAGATCCGGATGACGTTGTTGAAGCGACAGCTCAAGACCCTGATGGAGAAGGTGTTATGGAATTAACGGTTGACGGCCCAATTAACTTAACTACAGGGGTCACCTATACTTTGACTTTTGACATTTTCAATAATCTAGAAGATCCGGGAGAAGATATCGGGGAAGAAATTCTGGAAGAAGATGATGAACACCAGATTTTCTTTCAATTTACTGAAGGTGCATTTACCGATCCTATGGGAGATGGTAATATAGGTGCGGACAATGCTGCCGATCCCATCAATTATTTGGACGAAGATTCTGATGGGCAAGATGGGACCGGTAATCCCGTTGGTTTAGTGACAGAATGGACTGCCGGCGATGCGCTAACAGATGGTACTTTTAGAGTAAACCTACAGCACCAACCTGGTGTTAAAACCGCGACTTCTACTTCAGAGGATGGTGATACCGATTTTGACCTGACATTTGTTCTGAACATTGAGATGGAGGACGAAGACGGTGCCCCACCTGAGGAAAATGAAGTGGAAGTCATTACTGATGTAACAGTCATTTTCACAAATACAGCGGACGATACCGATGTTGTCACAGCTACAGCCACAGACCCGGATGGACAAGGGGTACTGGAAATAGAGGTTGATGGTCCCATCAACTTAACTTCAGGTGTCACCTATACCTTGACTTTTGATATTTTTAATAACTTAGAGAGCCCAGGAGAGGACATTGGGCAAGAGATTCTTGAGGAGGATGATGAACACCAAATCTTCTTTGCATTTACTGATGGAGCGTTTACAAGCCCGATGGGAGATGGTAATATAGGTGCAGGTAATGCCGCCGATCCCCTTAATTATATGGATGAAGATGATAACGGCGACCCCGTTGGTTTAGTAACGGAATGGACCGCTGGCAATGCACTTATGGATGGTACTTTTAGGGTAAACCTACAGCACCAACCTGGTGTCAAAACTTCGACTTCTACCTCTGAAGATGGAGATACTGATTTTGATTTGACATTTGTCTTGAACATACAATAGAAATCCGTTTATTATGATGAAAACTCCCACGCTGCTTTTTAATAATCGGTTTGGGAGTTTTTTAGTTTGACCCAAAATTTGAGTTAGCTTTATTAAGACAGCTCATAAATTATAAGTAACATCATATTTTAAAAACAGAAAAATGAAACCAATGAAGTTCTTTAGAAATTACCAATTAATGACCATCTTATCGGCAACCCTTTTTATTGTTAGTTGCAGTGATGACGACGAAATGAGCGCTCCTCCCGAAGAAGAGGAATTGGAAGTAATCACGGATGTTACTCTAGTATTTACTGATTCCAATGGCACTGCGGTTAGGGCTTCGGCAAACGATCCCGATGGTGAAGGGGTTCAAGGATTGGTAGTGGCCGATCCTATTTCCCTTTCCAGGGATATGCAGTATACCCTAACTTTTGAAATCTTCAATAATCTGGAAACTCCAGGGGAGGATATCGGGGAAGAAATACAGGAAGAAGATGACGAACACCAATTTTTCTTCAGCTTTACAACAGATGCCTTCGATAGCCCAATGGGAAATGGCAATGTGGATACCGCCTCGGATCCTGTAAATTATGATGATAGGGATGAAAACGGTAATGCCGTAGGGCTTGAAACTACGTGGACTACTCCTGTTACTCCATTGGCAGGTGGCAATTTCACAGTACTGTTAAAGCACCAACCAGGTGTCAAGACTTCGACCTCTACTTCTGAGGATGGTGATACTGATTTCAATTTGTCCTTTGTCTTGAACATTCAGTAAAATTATTTTTAATATGCACATCTCCCACCCTGTCTTAGAATACACGGCGTGGGAGATTTTTTTTACAACTCTAGAAACGACTGGGTTTTCTTAATGATGTCTTCAAACGAAAAAAAAATGATTACGACCAATAACCTTACAAAAAAATATGGTGAGCAGATTGCGCTTGACCATTTGAACCTAAACATTAAGGAAGGGGAAATCTATTGCCTTTTAGGAGCCAATGGCGCAGGAAAGACAACTACTATTAATTTACTGCTTGGTTTTATTGCACCTTCTTCAGGAAGCGCGTTCATTAACCAATTGGAGGTACAGCAAAACGCAAAGGCCACCAAACAGTTCCTGGCTTATATCCCTGAGAACTTGATGCTATACCCCAGTTTGACGGCAATTGAAAATCTGGATTATTTTTCTGGGATTGCCGGAAAAAAGGTAACCACCGCTGTTCTAAAAGATGTTCTGGAAGAATCCGGATTGCAGCCTGAAGCCTTCGAAAAACGTATTTCTACCTTTTCTAAAGGGATGCGGCAGAAAGTAGGTATTGCTATTGCCCTGGCTAAAGATGCCAAAGTGCTTTTATTGGACGAACCTACTTCCGGTTTGGACCCCAAAGCGAGTCACGAATTTGGAATTTTACTTCAAGGACTTCGAGAAAAAGGAGTTGCCACTTTAATGGCCACCCACGACCTTTTTAGGGCTAAAGAGATTGGCACGCGTATCGGAATAATGAAGGATGGGAAACTCAAACAAGAATTTGTTGGGGATACCATCACCCTCAATGAACTCGAAAGGTTTTATCTGGATACCATGAACTTCGAAAAACAAGAGGTATGATTTCAAAGACATTTATAAAGGAAACCAAGGAATTGTTTAGAGAGGGAAGGGTAAAGATTTCCCTTGTCATTGTAGTATTGCTATTAGGTGTAGCTATTTGGGTAAGTGCACGACAATACCAAAATATAAACGAGCAATACACCACTGCTAAAACTGCCGAAAGAACGGTATGGGACAATCAAGGGGAAAAGAACCCACATTCCGCAGCCCACTATGGTACCTATGCATTTAAACCCAAGTATCCGCTTTCCCTTGTGGACCAAGGGGTGGACAAATATGCCGGGACCTCCATCTTTTTGGAAGCCCATAAACGGAATGAGGCCCAGTTCAGTGCGGCAGCCGATCAGACCGGTTTAGCACGATTTGGGGACTTGACCCCAGATTTTATACTGTTGTTTATTATTCCCCTTCTCATTATTCTATTAGGCTACAACAGCTTCACAAAAGAACGGGAAATGGGGACCTTGACCCTCTTAAAAAGCCAAGGCATTTCTACTTGGAAGTGGTTCTTGGGCAAATGGAGTGCGTTATTTTTTCCCATTTTACTGATTTCAGCTACCTTGTTCCTACTTTCTGGGGTCATACTGGGCAATCTTGAAGATTTTGGGGTATTCAACTGGAATTCCCTGGGAGTCATGTTTTTAGTCTATATGGTGTACTACATGGTCTTTATCAATATCGTATTATTGATTTCCTCTTTGGCCAAAAAATCGGGTATTTCACTGGTAATTTCACTTTCGGTGTGGATTTTGGCCTGCTTGGCAGCGCCAAAAGCGGCCAGTAATATGGCGGAAAGCAAACACCCCTATCCTACCCGACAAGAATTCGCGGCAAACGTGTTGAAAGATAAAAAAGAAGGGGTGGATGGTCATAATCCATGGAGCAAGGAGGCAAAACTTTTGGAACAACAAGTTTTAAAAGAATACGGCGTGGATAGCTTACATCAACTTCCGTTCAATTTTAGTGCCTATCGCATGCAAAAGGGTGAAGAACATGAAGCTGAAGTCTATTTCAAACATTATAACTACTTAAAAGAGCAGTATTCCAACCAATCAAAGGTCTATAAGAGCCTAGCGGCCATATCACCTTATCTCCCCACTCGATTTTTGAGTATGGCCCTGGCCCATACAGATTACCATACCCACTGGGATTTTGCCGACGCCGCAGAATCATATCGCATAGCCACCCAAAAGTTCCTTAACGGGAATACCGCCCAGAACACCAAGTATGGCGAGCGTGGCTACAAAGCCAGTGCCGATTTCTGGAAGGAACTACCTGCTTTTGACTACGACCCTCCAGAACTTAAAGTTGTTCTGGACAGAAATGTCTCCAACATGGCCACATTGGGCATTTGGCTATTCGCTTCTTTTGGATTGTTATCGTTTACAACTAAAACCATTTAGTTATGCTGTCCTATAATTTTAAATACGAATTGAAACTGTTGTTGAGAAGCCGATGGATCCAACTACTAAGTCTTGTGTTATTATTGCTTTTTGGTTTTTCTACCTATAACGGTTTGCAGAAAGTAGAAAAACGAAAAAATGACATCTTAGCAGCCAAAACTGAGGTAAAGGAGAATGATGGCATGATGCTCAAGTTGCTGGATTCCATAGAACGGGGCCTGCAGGTGAGCGCCACGCCCTGGACCATTCCCACCAGTCCAATGGCCGTGGGAAATTACCATCCCCGTGTAGCCGCAATGGAACCACAGCCTATGGCTTTCGTGTCAACAGGGCAAGCCGATGTATTCACACATTATGTGAAACCTACCGCTAGTGTAGATGATTTTGCCCTAAATTTTACTGAAATGACCAGTCCGGTCCAATTGTTATTTGGAAGTTTTGATTTAGCGTTTGTTAGCATATATTTATTACCCTTACTGATCATCGCTTTTTCCTATAACGTACTTTCATCGGAAAAAGAATCAGGTTCCCTACGTCTTTTAGCCGCCCAACCCATAAGGCTTCAGAACTGGGTATTACAGAAATTAGGCCTGCGTTTTTTTTGGTTATCGCTTTTGGTTATTCTTTCCCTTCTCTTTGTTTTCCTGGCCTTAGGTGTGAGTGCAACTGGTGGATTCACCAACTTTTTAGGACTCCTGGGATTGATACTAACCTATATGCTTTTCTGGTTTGCTTTGGCCTTTCTGGTCAATCTTTGGGTAGGTAGCTCAGCAAAAAATGCCGTGGCCCTATTGGGCTTTTGGGTAGTATTTGTATTATTGGTGCCCTCCGTTTTGAATCAATTGGGAAATACTATTTATCCAATGCCCTCGCGGAATCTGATGATCAATGAAATGCGCAACCTGAAAGCAGACGTTACCGAAAAACAGGATCAAATTTTGGATAACTTTTTGCGCGACCATCCAGAATATGCTATTAATGACACTACACAAAGACGAAGTTTTTACCATCGCTACATGGCTTCCCAAAACTTAATCCGTGAAGAATTGTCACCATTGGTGAATTCTTTTGAAGGGCAACTGCAAAATCAGCAAGCATGGATTGGTAAATTTAAATGGATATCACCAGCCATTCTGGCCCAAGAGTCTTTAAATAAAATGGCCGGGACGTCTAAGGAAGATTATGAACATTATAGAAAACAGGTAGTCGTCTTTGCAGGAAAATGGCGTGGGCATTTGGTTCCTTTTTTATACAACAACAAAGATTTTTCACAAGCAGATTATGATGGGCTACCGTCATTTTATTATCAAGTCAAACCCCATAATTATGGGATGACTTCGCTAGTAATATTCTTGATCACTTTAGGTTGCTTTGGTTTCGGTCTTCTGTTTTCCAAAAGAAAAGTCCAATGGGCGTCTTGAATTAAGCATAGGATGAAAGCGGCATTGATAGGAGTCCTCTTTTTAGGGTGTTTTGTCCTTAGGGCCCAAGAGGTCGAAACCAATAATTTCCCACCACCAGAAAAACCACAGGAGATTCCCGTTGAAAAAGTCCAGGGGCAAATAAAATTGGATGGGAAACTTGATGAACCGAGCTGGGTAAAAGCTTCGGTTACGGATGATTTCTTTAGAACCGAACCAAGACAAGGGGGAAAGCTAAAGTATAGGACGGAGGTTCGATTTCTATATGATGACAAAAACCTTTATATCGGAGCATTCTGCAGGGATTCCATTGGAGTTAAAGGAATTCGTATCCAAGATTTGCGAAGGGATTTTAGTTGGGGGGAAAATGACATCTTTGGCGTGGCACTTGATCCGCAAAACCTAAAACAATATGCACAGGGGTTTCAGACCACACCTTTTGGCAACCAACGGGATTTTCAAAACTTCAATGGAAACAACTTTGACACCGGTTGGAACACCCTTTGGCGGGTACGCACCCAACGAACTGATGCAGGATATACCGTTGAAATGGCCATTCCATTCAAGAGTCTGCGCTATAATTTACCTGAATCGGGGAACACCATAGAACTTGGTTTTACGTTGGTGCGTTATGCAAGAAGGGATATTGAAGTTTCCACCTATCCCCCCATTCCACAATCATTCACCCCTTATCGAATGACCTATGCGGCAAAATTGACCGGCATTGAAGCACCTCCCCCATCAACCAATATTCGGGTAGAGCCCTATGCCCTTTACCAGTATGATGAAAACAAGGAGGGAAATCAATTGATCAATAAATTGAGTGACCCCAAAGTAGGGGTGGATGCCAAATGGGCAATAAATCCAAAAACCGTATTGGATGTAACGCTAAATACCGATTTTGCCCAAGCCGATGTGGATCTTGCAGTAAACAACCTAGAACGTTTTAACATCTTTTTCCCCGAAAGACGACAGTTTTTCCTTGAGAATTCCGGTATTTGGGCTGGCGGATTACAGCAATCCATCCGACCCTTTTTCAGCAGACGAATTGGCCTGCAGGGAGAATTCAATGCCATCCCAGCACCAATAGATTTTGGTGCCCGATTTACCCAACGTACCGAAAAGAATGCTTTGGCAGGACTCTTTGTACGTCAACGGGAAACCGATAATTCGGCGGGAGCCAATTTTGGCATATTTCGATATCTTAAAAACTATGGTCGGGAAAACAATATTGGCCTTATGATTACCAATAGGTTGGACGATAGCTTCCAGACATCGAACCTGCAAAGCAACAACAACACTACGATTACCCTGGATGGGCAAATACGGCCAACCAGTCAATGGGATATACAGTACTTGCTATCAACATCCATTGATGAATTAACAGGTAAAACAGGTTTTGCGGGTAGGATATTTGTAGGCAATGACAATAACAAATACTATTATGGGTGGGTTACGGAATATACAGATGCCAACTACAATCCACGGATGGGCTTTGTACGCCAAACTGATGTCATTCGGCATAACCCAGGGGGATACTACATTTGGCGACCTAAAAAACTCGATTGGATAAGACGATGGGATCCAGGGGTCTTTGCAAACTACAATCACGATGCTACGGACCCCAGTAGTTTTCAGCAAGCAAGCCTTTATATTTTCCCCATCTTTACCTGGTTCAAAGACAATAGTTTTTTGGAGGTTTCCACAATTCCAACATGGCAGAATATCAACTTTGATTTTGCACCCCTAGGGCTGGAAATTGAACGGGATAGGTATTTCTATCAGCGTTATATTGTTCAATATAATACAGACCAATCCAAGAAGTGGTCCGGCGATATCGGTGTAAATTTTGGTGATTTTTATAACGGTACCCGCACTACCATTAATGCGGCGGCAAGATTTGCTCCTATTCCCCACGCCACATTATCATTGAACTATGAGCATAACGATATTAATGGAGTTGGTATTCTAGAGGAGGATTTGGAAACCGATTTGTATACGGCCAACCTCAGGCTCGCCCTAAATCCAAGATTACAGCTCTCCACATTTTATCAGTTTAATAGCTTTAATGAACAAGGACGATGGAATGTGCGATTTAGTTGGGAGTATATGCCCTTATCTTTTATTTATCTGGTTTTTAATGATACACAGACCGATATTTTTGATCCAGTGCAACAAAGCACGCAGTTTATCAGTAAAATAACCTTTTTGAAGCAGTTTTAGGGATATAAAAAATGAATTTCAATTTTCTAGAACAGTTGTCATGGCGTAAATTTCATCTAACAAGGAAACAGTAACACCATCATTTTCAGAACCAATGGTTACTGAAGTTATTACGGCTTCCCCAATAATATACCTGCCATTTAATGTACCATTTTCACCATAATGTATCCCCTCTATGGGATAGCGCTCAATATACTCTCCCAAATCTTTATTGGAATAGGTAGTTTTTAAACCCCAAATGGCATGGAAAATCAATGGTTCCCCCTTGGAGGAGCAGCCAACATAGAGCATATTATGCCCTTTTTTCCTCAGGATGGTCCGGAAGGGAATCCCTTTTTCCTTAATCACTTTCATCTTCTCCTCAACACTACCGACTAGTTCATATTTCTGTCCTATTTCAATTTGATCTTTGGAATCCCTAGGCAACCAAATTTTATAGGTGGCCATCAAATCCCGTATCATGGAAGAACAATCCCTATTTTCTAAATTACCTCCCCAACCATAGGGCCTGCCAATTAAATTGGAAACCAATTTTTCAAGATGGGCGGATCCAAAACTAAAATCATTTAAAGCAACTTGGCTTTTGGCCACCTCTCCCCCCAGGATTTTAGCGTGCTGGTTCTCATCTGCATTGGTATAGAAGGCCAATACATTTTCTGGGTTATCAATTTCTTCAAAGGGCAATACCATACCCATTTTAGCATTTAAAGCATAGTTTGAAAGGGAATCTTGCAGGTGGACTTTATCGGATACGGGCATGGCATAATTCCCTGTTTTCCAAGCTTGCCGGAAATCTTCAGAAACTACTGCCAGATCATGCATCGCAACCCAACCCTTGTAATAGGGGCTAATCACAAAACACCACTGTTTATCTTTGGTTAGATGAAGAAGTTGTAATGGGGTATTCGCCCAGAGATTGGTCTCTTGAAAATAATCGAATGGAAATCCTTCACCGGCTTTTGAATAGGTATCAAAACCGGGTCTATTTGATGGGATTCTCCTCAGATTGGTATGGGCAATTACAATTCCTTTTTCCAGAAAATTTGGGAATCGTTCCATAGCAACGTTGTTTACAATTTCTTCACGCAAGAACTTTTTATGTGGCTTTTTATTTTCTCCGTACCACGCATCGTCATTTAAATAGTTTTGCAAGTACGAAAGGTTCTTCCCGGGAAAGGAATCAATGGAAATCATTAGTTGTTCAGGGCTTACATCCCAGGGTACAAAAAAGTTTTTTATGAAGATTTCCCGGGTCATATCGGAAATTTTGACTTCTTTGGCTGGATAGTCCAATTCCCTCTGCGAATAGGTTTTAATCTTGATTTTAGGTACTTCTTTTCCAGAATCTCCACAGCCTGGGAAACAGCAGATTATTACTAAAAACAAAGACCATATAGGAGTCGATAGAATTCTTTTGGTCATCCGGCTTGTTTTATTTTAAGATAAGCTCATGTTGGGCGTGCTCCATAATTTTTTCTTCAGAAATCCAATAGGGAATCCATTCCCCTGTTTTCCATTCTGCCAATTGAGATTTGTGGTACGGATGGAATATTCGAGCAGCACTTCCGCCAGAAACCACACCCATAATTTTTTCATCATCGTTCATGTCGGCCACCATACGAAACGAACTGAACCAACTAGTCTCGTAGTTGTGTTCCTTATTTTTAAGGGACCCCCCTCGATTTAAGGTCTGATTGGAACCTTGTTTGGGGAGCAGTTCAGCTCCTAGAAGTTTACTGCCAAATCCTTCTTTTTTAATTGGACTATAAAAGTAGACCGTATGCAGCTTACCCCATTTCCAATCCTCCTGATTGGCTCCAAATTTTTTGGTCAGGATTTCTTTGGCTCGCAGACCTGCTTCAATCACTATATCTGACAAGGTTTCTTGTTGTGGGGTTTCTATGTTATCAATAAAACGGTGTTGGGAAAGCATGAGACTATCCAGTCGCTGATTCCAATAGTACACATTTTCCCAGTACATCCCTTCCAGTTCATTTGGCAATTCATCATCGAGCAGTAAAAAAAGTAATTCATTGTAGAGCACATTATATACTGAGGCGCCAATCTCTTCGATTTCATCTTCTTTGTTCCATTCCGTCAATATTAGCGCTATATCCATGGTTGTCGTATTTTTTTCCAAGGATGAAACAAAAATGGGGACCAGCTTTTCGGCCTGCATGTTCTTTACGTCAAAAATGAGTTCCCATAGGTCATCTGCCTCAAATTTTTTACTTGAGGTGAATACTTCCTTTAGTCGCTCATAGCGATAGAAGGGAGAAAAATGGTTGGAATAATAATAGGGATAATCATCAGGTCTCGTATCATGATTGGCCGTGCCTACCCAACCGTTTTCTGGATTGATCTTATGCGGTAATTCTTCTTTTGGGATAAAGCCTAACCAAGTATCCGATTGATTTCCAGTTTTAGGTCGCTCCCCATCACAATCTTTGCGAATAGGGACTAATCCCGTCGCCTGATGTGCAATATTTCCTTTGGTGTCTGCCATAACATAATTAAAAAACATATTGTCCATCCCAAACAGAGCTTTTCGAAATGATGGAACATCCGTAGTTTCCAATAATCGTTCAAATCCCAGTGTAGTACTTTTGGTTTGCGCCAATGACCACTTTAAACTAACCACATCATCAGTCCGTATTTTAAACACAGGAAAGTCCGAAATAATGGGGCCGCGTTCCGTGGAACGAATACTTAGTTCCACATCCGCACTATCCTTGACCATAATAACTTCCTTACGTAGTTCAAAAGGCTTCTTTATACCGTTTTGCATATAAAAGTCCCCATCCGTTTGCTCCAAAAACAAATCTTGGCTATCCCCATACGCATTGGTCACACCAAAGGAAACAAAAGCATTGCGGCCGGAAAGCAATCCTGGGATTCCCGGGGTGGCAATACCTACCGCCTTGAATTCAGGACAGCTAATGCCAATAGGATAAAATGTTCCAGGCAATACGCGCGCGTCAACATGTGGATCATTGGCTAAAATGGGCTTCCCGGATTTGGACCTGTCTCCGGAAACCGCCCAATTATTGGACCCCAATGCAGGATATGGCAAAAGGGGCTCAGGTGCGTCCAAATGTACCATTTCTTTTTTCCGGGCAATCTTTGGAATGGCCAAAGAATCATTCTTAAAATTTAAAGGCCTCTTTCTGTCCAAATTAATCGAAAGTGGTACCAATTCTTCAGCATTTTCCATCCCAGCGGCAAGATTTAAACTCAGAATCTCATCATCCATATTTTGACTATGGAACAAGCCTATAAAGTGCGTTACCGAAACAATGTCGATTGGTTTTAGAGGTTTTGGTTCAATACCCAATAGACCCAGTTCCAAAGGAAACTCGTCTTCCCCTACCCTCAGATATTCATTAAATCCTTCGCAATACCAATGCAATACTTGTTTGGTTGTTTCATCCAGATATTGAAAACTGCGTTCTGCGTTTCCGTACAGGTTGAGCACCCGCATTTTGATATCCGATTGCAGCATTGAGGCACCCACCAGCTCAGCCGCCTTACCCTTAATTAAAGCACGATAAAATTCAATCTGAAAGAGACGGTCTTGAGCAGTTACAAATGCTTGACCCCTTATGGCATCTGCCTTGCTATTAGCAATGACATAGGCAATGCCATGCTCATCACGAATAATTTTAATGGGATTCTCATTCGTTGATAGTTCGAACGTGCCATCCTGTTTGAAATTATTACTGCTTTTGATCCATAGAATGGCTACAATCACTAGGATAAGCAAAGCGGTTAAGAGTACTAAGGTGCGTTTTTTCATCTATACTAACATACAATTACTTTTCACCCACAGAAATTTGAGGAATGTTTTTGGTTTTCTCATTAATACCAGCAATGTCTGAGGTAATAATTTGGTTCAGGGTATTTTGGGTATCCGTAACCTCATCTTTTAATTGTTCTAATCTCGACAACTGGGGCTGTGTAGGTTTTGCCCAAGCACCATTTACTGCACGCATCAAAGAGCGAATCTCTTCCCTAAGTCTAGGTCGTTGACGATAGTTCATGGATGGCGGTGGTCTTTTTAGAATATCGTCTTGTAGAGCCGAAATCTTTTTCATGGCCTGATCAATAGTCTTGGATAAGACCTTATCAGATGATTGACTCTGATTTAATTTCATCTTCAATTCATGCAATTGGGTTTTGTAGGTATTCGTATTATTGATCATCACATTGGTTTGCGATAACAATTCCCTAAGTTCCAAAAGAAGTCTGGTTTTAGACGCATAGTCATCTTCACCCACATCCATCCTAGGGTCGGGTCGTACTTCAATAGGAGTCTCCAGCACAGCTTCATTAACTTTTAAGCGTGCTATGTATGTTCCGGGGGAAACATAGGGGTGCATCTGACCCGAAAAGAATCCACCTCCGGCGTCACCTTTCATTTTGGTTGCTGCTTCGCTCCCTAAATCCCAAACGATTCGATTAATACCTGCGGTTGCCGTGGTATCTTTCAACATCCTGATTACTTTTCCCTTGTCATCCAGAATCTCAACAGTAGCTGTTGTATTTTCCCCATCAGCCAGGAAGAAGTTAATATTGGCGCCATAATCAGGATTTTTGGCCCTATAGTGGCGATCGCCTAAATTTTCTATTCGCCAGAACATATGCCATAGCGTAGCCCTCCGCACTGGAAATAGATGGGCAGCCTTTCCCTGAGTATCTCCCATTTCTTGAATGGGCCTAATATCATCCAAAATCCAAGCGCCCCTTCCATGGGTACCTACAATCAAGTCTCTATCCCTGGCTTGAATTCGAAGATCCCTTACCGAAACATTGGGCAGGTTATTGTTGATCTTCGTCCATGATTGCCCTTTATCCCAGCTTGCAAAAATGCCGTGTTCCATTCCTGCGTACAATACATTTGGGTTTATGGGATCTTGTCGTACGACCTTTACGTAATCATCTTGGGGTAGGCCATTACTGATTTTCGTCCAAGTCTTTCCATAATCAGCGGTCATAAAGGCATAAGGCTTAAAATCATCCATTCGATGTTGGTCAACGGTTACAAAGGCTGTGCCTGCATCATGTTCTGAAGCATGGATTTTGGAAACCCATGCAAAGGCCGGTAATCCTTTAATACGGTCTTTAAGATTTGACCAAGTAGCTCCCCCATCTCTTGTGAGTTGTATATTACCATCATCGGTGCCTACCCAGATAACCCCTTTTTCAACCGGGGATTCGTCAATATAAAGTATTGTACAGTGAAATTCAGCAGCCGTATTGTCCTGGTAGATTTCACCTCCTGATGTGCGTTGCTTGGATTTATCGTTTGTGGTCAAATCTCCGCTGATTTCCTCCCACGAATGTCCTTTGTCTTCTGATTTGAAAACCACGTTTCCGCCAGTATATACCGTATTATTGTCATGGGGCGAGATGACTATGGGAGCATCCCAATTAAAGCGATACTTATGGTCTTCTATAGCATCTCCGGCAGATCCAATGATTTTAGGATAGGGGTGGATGTTCCGTACATTACCATATCGGGAATCCACATGAAAAATAACCCCTCCCTGTAGATTGGCATATACCTCATGCTCACTTCCCGGAATGGGAACGGCATAATACCCATCTCCATAGGCGAGGCCCTTCCAATGACGTTTTAATATTCCTGTGGAATACAAAGAATTACTTGGCCCCACCCAGGTGCCGTTATCTTGCAGGCCTCCATACACATTGTATGGATCCTTATTATCAATAATGTGGAACTATCCCAGTTTTATCAAATTTTTATTGATA
>JBCBZA010000062.1:0-21135 GCA_039815575.1 Bacteroidota bacterium
ACAACGGTTCAGAAATCAATTGAGGTTTTTTCATACCCTTTGTTTTAAAAAAAAGGTGTTGTCGTATCATTAAATTCCTACCGTAAACCTAAAATCATTACGTTTGAACACCTAAAAAAGGTAGCTGCCAAAGCCATTAAAAAAGAGCGATTCAAAAAAAATTTGACTCATACATTGTACCTTAAGTTGGCTTAATTCCTGATACCACAAAAATGCTTAAAGTAGCCTACCACCCCATTTACAAACATCCATTACCCGAAGGGCATCGATTCCCTATGGTGAAGTATGAACTACTTCCCCAACAACTGCTACATGAAGGGACCTGTGAGAGCACTACTTTTTTTGAACCCAAGATAGCGGACCAACGGCATATTTTGATGGCACATAACGAAGACTATGTCCTTAGGCTTCAAAATCTTCAATTAAAACCCAGTGAGGTAAGAAAAATTGGTTTCCCACTTTCTGATGCATTGGTGCAACGGGAATGTATTATAGCCGATGGAACAATAAAAGCTTGCGAGTATGCATTGAAACAGGGGATTGCCATGAACATTGCCGGGGGTACGCATCATGCCTACTCCAACCGCGGGGAGGCCTTTTGCATGTTAAATGACCAAGCTATTGGAGCGCGATACCTCCAAAGCAAAAAATTAGCCCATACCATTTTAATTGTGGACTTGGATGTGCACCAAGGCAATGGTACTGCTGAAATCTTTCAGGGAGACCCTTCGGTGTTTACCTTTTCCATGCATGGCAAGGCCAATTATCCCTTTAAAAAGGAAGAATCCGATTTGGATATTCCCTTGGAAAAGGGCACCGATGACACTATCTATCTCAACCTTCTTAAGAACACCCTGCCCGAATTAATAGATAAGGTTCAACCTGATTTTATGTTCTACCTCTCTGGTGTGGATGTGGTGGCGACGGACAAATTGGGAACCTTGGGCATGACCTTGGAAGGATGCAAGGAACGCGACCGATTTGTCCTGGACACCTGCAAGCAAAATAATATCCCAGTGCAATGTAGCATGGGCGGGGGGTATTCCCCCGATATTAAGGTCATTATTGAAGCTCATGCCAATACGTTTCGATTGGCGCAGGAACTCTTTTTTTAAAGTGTACCCCAGGTCCAGATTTCATTTAGTTAGATTGAATATGAATCACATAGAAACCTGATTTTACTGCATCAGCCCCATTGCATTTTGTAATTTTGTAAAAAATAGATGCCTATGTTGTCCAAGAAACTCGAAAAAGCCCTCAATAATCAAATTCGAATTGAAGCTGAATCTTCACAAGTATATTTGTCCATGGCCTCTTGGGCCGAGGTCAAAGGTTTGGAAGGTGTTGCAGGGTTCATGTATGGGCATTCCGATGAAGAGCGCATGCATATGCTAAAGTTGGTCAAGTATGTGAACGAGCGGGGAGGTCATGCGCAGATATCCGACCTAAAAGCTCCGGAAATCGAATTCGGTTCTTTGCAAAAAATGCTTCAAAAGTTATACGACCATGAGCTTTTTGTTTCCCAAAGTATCAATGAATTGGTCCATATTACCCTTGAGGAAAAAGACTATGCCACCCATAACTTTTTACAATGGTACGTAGCGGAACAATTGGAGGAAGAAGCCTTGGCACGGACCGTTCTGGATAAAATCAATCTTATTGGTGATGATAAAGGGGGACTGTATTTATTTGATAGGGATATTCAACAGCTCACCGTGGAAAGCGCTGCCTCCGAAACGATGGGAGAATAGCAACTTCAATTTTTTATTTGGATTCAATTAAAACAATATTTTACCGCTTATATTTGCCGCGGCATGGGCAAAAAGAAGGTGAAAAAAGGGGAGCATTTCAATCGGTTACGGGAGTTAAATCCTGGAAAATGCAAAACCAAATGCTGCAAAAAGTATAAAAAGTCAGAAAAGAAGCGATGTAAAAAATGTCCCTGCTATGACTTGCTGAAAAAGGTGGCCTAGTTATCCTTCTTTTTCTGTTGTTTTAGTTCCAAAACAACTTCAGAGGCACCCACGGACTCCCCTTTAATCAAATAAAAGGCACTCTGCCGAGTAAACTCCTCACTATAATTGCAAGGGCCCCCACAAATAATTTGGTGCGCCCTGTACACTTTATATTTGCCATTGATATAAGCTTGGTACCCAACTGGATTTTCCTTTTTTAAGAGGGTTTCAAATTGCTTTTGGTCCACCCAGAAATCCTTTTCATCCTCTGGATTGAGGTTGGTAAGGGAAAGCTCGTGAGTCGCATCTTTCCTCCCCAGTTCCATATAAAAATCCACTGATGCCTGTTCGAACTGGGAGAATCCCAGAAACGGAAGGCAAAGGGTTAACAGGATACTATGTAATAAAAATGGTCTCACATTGATAAATACGTATGATTTGACGATTAAAGATGCCAAACGTTGCGCTTTTTCCTTTAAGGTATTGTTAAATCTTCATTGGACATAAAAAAAAGGGCAAACTGCCCTTTTTTCTGTATAATCGGTAGGGTTCCTATTTACCCAGCATCAAAAGTTCATTACAGCGTACTTCGGTAACGTATCGTCTTTCCCCTTCTTTGGTTTCATACGAGCGATGGGTCAGTTTCCCTTCAACAGCCACTTGCTTTCCTTTGGTCAAATAATTTTCTACGATCTCTGCGGTCTTTCCCCAAGCTACAATATTGTGCCATTGGGTGTCCTCTACTTTTTGCCCCTGTGCGTTTTTATAACTATCACTGGTAGCTATGGAAAATTTGGCGAGCTTGCTCCCGTTTTCCAAGCTTACAATTTCTGGGTCTTGGCCCAAGTTTCCAATCAACTGTACTTTGTTTTTTAGCGCATTCATTCTTTTAAATTTTTAGATCAAACAGTTCATACTATCGAATGTCCTTCACTCGACAGGGCAAACCTAACGGCAACCGCTCTAAGGATTCGGTTTTTACACATTTACTTTCGGTTGTAAACGTTTGTAGTCGTTTAAATTCGGTTAATCCTTCGTTATTAGGGACAACCGTATCCCCATCACATCCAAAACTTTTTATCAAATTTTGGCAAATCCACCATGCCAAACCCTAAAACCGTTCGCAGGCTCTGGTGGATTTTTCGTATATTTAAATATGGACTTACCAAGTCATTTTTACGAAATTTTCATATCAATCTGTGCAATAGTTGTTCTATTCGCTTTCGTTGGTTTCTTTACCAGAAAAGGCAAGAATTTCAGAAGTAGCAGGAACAGAAAGGCAAGGAGTCAGTTTTAACCCCTCAAAATCGGCCTTTTTCAGTTTCAAAAGCCATTTTAAGTTTTCTGTTGTCTTATCTCCTTCTATTCCCGGGCTTAAAGGGTATTTTTATTGGATTGGTAACGTCTGTACAACCATACCAAAAGAAAAAAGAGTGCGACTAGTACAACTGTGGTAAGAATAGATATTATTTCTCTTGAAATTTCTTGCATCATCTAAAGTTAGCAAATAAATTTTCCTTGCCCCATATGGTAGATAGTTGCCAAAAATAAGGTTACTTTTCATGGGCTTGTTTCGTTTTTTATAAAAGTGTGCTCCTCTTTTCAGCATTGAATGACTGCTTCGCCATTGCTTTATGTATCTTTAAGAAAAAGACCCCAATGAACTATTCCCTAATTGACAACACAGAAAAAAAGCGCTACGAATTACAGTTGCCGGAGCATACCCCCTTTATCGAATATATTCGCGCCAAGGACAATATCTATCTCACCCATACCGAGGTTCCCAAGGGATTGGAAGGCCAAGGTATAGGGTCCGCAATGGTTAGACAGGCCTTGGAAGACATCAAGGAAAAAGGGTTGACTTTGATTCCTCTTTGTCCCTTTGTGGCGCTGTACCTAAAACGGAATCCTGATTACAAAACGCTAGTACTTAAAGGCATTAATATCGAATAAGCCTACAAAAGCCCTAGGAGGCATTGACGGCCCCATAACACTGCTTGGCTATTTCCAGTTCTTCATCAGTAGGTACCACCAATACCTTGACCTCACCAAGGCCTTGAATTTCGGATACCTCATTTTTGGAAGCTACCTGGGTATTCTTTGTAGCATCCAACGTAATCCCCAAGGCTTCCATTTTGGAACAGACCCTAAAGCGCATCTCATCAGAATTTTCACCGATACCTGCCGTAAAAACAAGGGCGTCCACCCCATTGAGTATGGCAATATACGCCCCGATATATTTTTTAATGCGATGGGCGGTCATCGCCAGGGCCAATATACAATCCTTGTTCCCTTTTTTGGCCCCTGATTCAATCTCCCTTAGGTCCGAGTATCCGGTCAATCCCAAAAGGCCACTCTCTTTTTGGAGCATAGTGTTTGCTTCTTGTGGCGTAAATCCACACGATTCGATCAAATAAAAAATAACGGATTGGTCCACATCCCCACTACGCGTCCCCATAATCAATCCGTTAGAAGGACCAAAGCCGAGCGAGTGTTCCATACTTTTGCCCTCTTTAATGGCCGTGATGCTACAGCCATTGCCCAAATGGATGGTAATCAACCGAGAGGATTTCTTTCCTAAATAGGCCCTGGCTTTTTCCGAAACATACTTATGGCTTGTACCATGAAAACCATATACCCTTATATGATGTTCCGCTGCCAATTTCCTGGGAATGGCATAGCTGCTGGCGACGGGGGGAATAGTTTGATGGAATGCAGTATCGAAAACCGCAATTTGTATGGCATTCGGAAACAGTCCTTGGCATACCTCAATGCCTATGGCATTGGCAGGATTGTGTAAGGGGGCCAAAAAAGAAAGTTCCTTTATCCTTTTCAGTACCTTTTCAGTAATCTTGGTGGCACCACCAAAGGAATTCCCACCGTGGACCACCCTATGCCCTACCACATCAATTTCCCCATTACTTCCCACCACCCCATTTTTAGGATCTTTTATCAAAATCATAAGCTGTTCCAGCCCCTCTCGATGGTCATGGATTGGCATTTCCTTGTTAAAGGAGAAGTCCCCTTTTTTGTAATGGATTTTGGCATCTTTCTGCCCTAGACGTTCCACCATCCCTTTGCACAGCACCAGTTCCTGCGGCATCACCATAACCTGGAATTTAATGGAGGAACTGCCTGAATTGATGATCAATATCTTCATGGTTTCCATTTCACTGATTTTGTGCTTGAATGGCCGTTACAACTACAGTGTTGAACACATCATCCACGGTACAACCCCGGCTTAGGTCATTAACCGGTTTGTTCAATCCCTGTAACATGGGACCTATGGCCAATGCCCCAGTTTCGCGCTGCACCGCTTTATAGGTATTGTTCCCGGTATTCAAATCGGGGAAAATCAATACGGAGGCCTGTCCTGCCACTTTGGAATCCGGCAATTTTCCTTTACCTACAATAGGATCCACAGCAGCATCATATTGTATGGGGCCTTCAATGGCTACATCCGGGTGCTGTTCACGCACCAATTGGGTAGCCTTACGTACGCGCTCCACATCTTCACCTTTCCCTGAGCTACCAGAGGAATAGGAAAGCATGGCGATCTTGGGTTCAATACCAAAGCTAGAGGCCGAAGTGGCCGAAGCCATGGCAATCTCCGCCAGTTGTTCCGCTGTAGGATTGGGGTTAATGGCACAATCCCCAAAAACACAAACCCTATTGGGAAGGCACATGAAAAAGACGGAAGAAACTACTTTTGTTCCTGGTTTGGTCTTCACAAATTGCAAGGCAGGCCTAATGGTATGTTGGGTGGTATGGACGGCACCTGAAACCATACCATCCGCATCTCCCCGATAGACCATCATCGTCCCAAAATACGAGACATCATTCATCATATCCCTGGCCATATCCATGTTCACTCCCTTATGCTTCCGCAGTTCGTAAAAGGTTTCGGCATAGGATTCCAACACCTCAGAATTCTTGTTGTCTATAATCTTTAGTTGGGAAATGTCCAGTCCCAAACGGGTAGCTTCGGCCACAATACGGGGGGATTCCCCCAGAAGGGTAATAGCCACAATACCACTTTGTACCAGTTCTGTAGCTGCTTTTAAAATCCGGGGATCCTCACCTTCGGGTAATACAATATGTTTCTTTTGTACCCTAGCACGCTGTACCAAATTGTACTGGAACATATGGGGGGTCATTACCCTAGTGGTAAATTGGGTCAGCTTTTCCAACAGGGCCCCACCATCAATGTGTTGGTTGAAGAGCGACAACGATCTTTCTATTTTTTGCTTGCTTTCCGCATATATCTGGGATTTGATATTACCCACCCTATGGGTCGTGGCGAAAGTACCCTGCTCCACTAGAATAATAGGGACGTTGGTTGAACTTGCCAAAAGCTTTAATATTGAAGGTTCCGGGCTAATACCCCCTGTTAAGATAATACCTGAAATGTTGGGGTATTCTTCCGATTGATGTGCCTGTAGGGCACCCAAAATAATATCGGAGCGATCTCCCGGTGTGATCACCAAACTTTGCTCGCGGATATGGGTCAGATAATTGTGCAATTGCATGGCCCCAACCCCAAAACTACCGGTCTGATTATTTAAATGGTCGTGACCAAAAAGCACCTTGGCCCCTAGGTCCTTCACAATCTCAGCTAGGGTAGGATGTGATAATTGTTTAACCCTGGGAACCGTAAAAACTTGAATATTGTCAGATAACTCCTTAAGCAGTGCTTCTTTTACCAGTTGTAGGTTTTTGGGTTTTACCTTATTGGCCACAACGGCCAGTACCTTTAGGCCGTCCTGAAGATAGGTGTTGACGGCGGCATCCAAATTTCTTGAAAAATCCTCTAGCTTTTTTCCCCGAGCATTGTCCACAAGTACAACGGGGATCCCTAAGTTTTTTGCGATATCCATATTTAAATCAAATTCAATGACCTTACCATCATCAGAAAAGTCACTCCCCTCAACCAACACAAAGTCATAACTTTGCTCTATGCTTTTGTATTTGGAGATAATTCGATCAAAAATCTCGTCCTTTCGGTTTTCGTTGTATAAAAACACCACCTCGCTGATCGTAAGCCCATACACATCTTCTGGGGCTATATCCAGCTTAAAGTGTTTTACGACCGTCTCAATATGGTTATCCTGCTTTCCCTCTTTTCCGCTATCGATTACGGGTCTAAAATAGCCTACCCGGGGCACCTTGCCCAAAAGCATGTTCATAAAACCCAATACAAAAAGTGATTTTCCACTATGCGACTCAAGGGTACTGATGTAGACTGCTTTACTCATTAGAGAAGGAATTATTTTTCTATAACAAAGATAACCGCTTGGTTACTAGGACATCCACTTTTTTGAAAGGAAGAAATCAAAAAATGAATAACTAAGGGAATGAAACTTACCATTTTCTTTCGAAACCAAGACAATCCAATTTGGCTCCCCGAGTTCGTTTATTCATACTATCTTTTTGAAGGTATTATTGTACATTTAGATCATACTTTAAAATACAAAATAGGTGCAAGGGAGTACGTTTGTTTTAGGTATTGTAAAAATGAACACCATAAACCATATTTTGGTGATACACATGACATATTTGAACATACGGGAATGAAAACATTACTACTGGTCGTTGCTTTTTTGGGAATAGGACAAGCCTTAAAGGCGCAGACTGAAAATTTTGAGACCATCCATCTGACCACTGAAGATGGAATTGAGGTCACTGCAGATCTTTATCAAATTAAAAAGCAAGATGCCCCAATGCTGCTCTTGTTTCACCAAGCGGGAAATAGCCGTGGGGAATATCGGAGCATCGCCCCCCAACTCAATGCCATGGGCTTCCATTGCTTGGCGGTGGACCAACGTTCGGGCAATGAAGTCAAGGGCGTAACCAATGAGACTTCTAAAGAGGCCGTAAAGGCGGGCAAGAGTACCCAATACGCTGATGCCCTTCCCGACCTTCAGGCTGCCTTGGCCTATACCCGCAAAAATTTTACCGGAAAATGTATGGTTTGGGGCAGTTCGTATTCGGCCAGTTTGGTCTTTTATTTGGCTAGCTTAGCACCCGAAAAAATTGATGGCCTCTTGGCCTTCTCCCCTGGAGAATATTTTAAAATGGATGGTAAATCAATTGCCAATTGCGCTAAAGGGGTAAAATGCCCCGTCTTTGTGTCTTCCGCAAAAAACGAGAAGCGCAATTGGGAAGATATTTATCAATCCATACGTTCCGAAAAAACGTTCTATTTGCCCAGCAAAAAAGGTTATCATGGATCCCGCGCCCTATGGCCAGAAAGTGAGGGCAACGAAAAGGCTTGGGAGGCAGTAATCGATTTCCTATCCCAATTTCAATCCTAGATTGGCAGCAGTTTTGCCAGATAAATCAAAACATAAAACCATGAAACCATATTTTCTTTTGGCTATCCTTCTACCACTAATGAGCTTGGGACAAAGCAAGAACTTTTTGGACATCCCCTATCTTGAAACCTCAGCTAAGGTCGATACCCTAGTTGCTCCGGATAAAATCTTTCTAAATATTACCATTCAGGAAAAAGACTCAAAAGGACGTAAATCTGTCGAGGAACAAGAAAACAAAATGGCCCAACGTCTTAAGGGTTTGGGAATCGATATTGAAAAGCAACTGACCATTAAAGATTTGGCCAGTAACTACAAAAAGTACTTCTTACGCAGTAAGGAGGTTCTAAAAAGCAAGCAATATTCGCTGTTGGTATATGATGGTTTGATGGCTGGCAAGGTCATGGCCGCATTGGAAGACTTGAATATTGCCAATACCTATTTGGAAAAAACGGAGTACTCCAAAATGGACGAACTGGAATTGGAACTGAAAACAAGGGCCGTCAAGAAAGCAAAACGCAAAGCGGAAGCACTGACCCGACCCCTGGGGCAAAAAGTGGGCATGGCCATCCATATCGTGGATAATTCCCAACCCTATTATCCTCGATACAACCAACCTAGAATGGAGATGAAAGCTATGGCCATGGATATGGCCGAATCAGAACCTTTGGATATTGGTTTTGAAAAGATTCGGGTGGAAAGTATGGTCAATGTCAAGTTCCAGTTGTCCAATTGATTCATCGTCATTCGTCTTTAAATAAAAGTACTAGGCATGAGATCAATTCTATTTTTAATTGTCGCACTCGGTTATCACACCCTGGTCGCACAAAAAACGGTTCAGCTTGAAGAAGGGGCTACCTCCCCCAAAGCATCACTCGATGATGTTTCATGGATTGCCGGTCACTGGAATGGTGAAGCCTTTGGCGGAATTGCGGAAGAGATATGGAGCGAACCCCTTGGTGAAAGCATGATGTTCGTATTCCGATTGGTCAATGATGACAAGGTGACCTTCTATGAAACAGGTCATATCAAGCAAATAGAGGGTACTATTCTCATGCAATTAAAACATTTTGATGGGAACCTAAATGGATGGGAGAAAAAAGACGAAACCGTAGATTTTAAATTGGTAAAATTGGAGAAGGACAAAGTGTTCTTTGAAGGATTGACCATGGAGAAAATCAGTGATACGGAAATGCATGTTTTTGTGCTCGTTGATGACGGAAATGGGGAACAGGAAGTATTGTTCAACTACCAGAGGACAAAATGATGCTGATTGAAAAAGCAGCGTATGGAGCAAGGTTGCATCCATCTTAAAAAGCTAGCCTATGAAAAGCGGTGATGTTGGTCTTCTTCTTTTAATTATTGCTTTAACTATTTCGTGCAATTCTGATGATATTGACCCTGTTTCAGAGGTGTGTGACGTTTTCGGGGTAGTTGATGACAATCGACTCAATACCATAAACCCTGAGAATTATGTCATTCAAAGTGTTGAAGTAACGGGCAGTTGTTTGCAAGTGGAATTATCCAGCAGTGGTTGCGACGGAAACTCTTGGGAGGTGCGTCTTTTTGGATCTACTGGTGTGGACGATTCTTTACCGCAGCAGCGAGGGATAGGAATTCGATTGGACAATAGGGAACTATGTGAAGCCTTTATTACCAAAACCTATTCTTTTGAGCTGACCCCTTTTCAAGATGGTGGGGATTCCATACTCCTCATACTCCAAGATTGGGAAGGACAAATTCTTTACGAATACTAATTCAAAACGGAAAGTCCGGAATCCACCACTTTTTGCAGTTTTTTGGTATCCGTGTCCACTTTGGAGACCACCCGAATTCCATTGTAGAGGGTAAAGAGCATCAACCCAATTTCCTGGGCATCTTTATGTGCTGGGATTTCCCCATTTTCAATGCCCCGCTGGATATAGGTTATGAATAGATCTTCCATATGTGCTTTGTGCTCCACCAAAGTGCGATCTATTTTTTGATTCCCTGGAACCAATTCTGTGGTAGTATTTACTACAAAGCATCCTTTTCGACATTGATCGGTGACGGCTTCCTGAATAGCGGTTGAAAACAGTCTTTTAAATCCTGCTTTAATTGAGGATTCACTCTGGAATACATCTTCCAACCACCCGACTGCAGACTCCCGATAATGCTTAAAGGCCGCGTCAAATAATTCTTCCTTACCTCCGTACGTATCATACAAACTTGCTCTGTTGATTCCCAAATGGGATACCAAATCCTGCATTGAAGTGGCATGGAACCCTTTTTCCCAAAAGAGTTCCATTGCCTTTTTCAATACGTCTTCTTCGCAAAATTGTTTTACACGAGGCATTACAAAAGTGTTGTTTCAAATGTACTACACTTGGGCGAAACCACCATCCACGGGAATTTCGGTCCCTGTAATGTAGCTGCTATCGGAGGATGCCAAAAACAAGGCAGTTGTAGCAATTTCCTCAGAATTTCCAAATCGTCCTAGACTGACCAATGAAGGGAAATTGGATGCCATGGCATCAATGTTCTCCTGGGGTACATTGTGCTTCCCATAAATTGGGGTATCAATAGGTCCAGGGGCAATGGCATTTACCCGAATGCCTTTAGGTCCAAATTCTGCCGCCAAGGTACGTGTCAATGAACGCAAGGCAGCTTTACTGGCAGCATAGGCTCCCATACCTGCAAAACCTTTTACATTCACTATGGAAGTATTAAAAATAATGCTTGCCCCTTCATTTAAGAAATCATAGGCCGCCCTTACAGTAAATAAGGGTCCCTTTACATTAATGTTTTGTACTTCATCATAAATTTCTTCGGTCAACCCATCAATAGTTTCAATTCTGAAAATACCGGCGTTCAAGAAAAGTACATCGATTTTGCCAAAGGTATCCACCGCTGTTTTGATTAGTCTTTCACTATCGGATACACTTGAGGCTTCTGCATTGACCAAGAGATACTCTCCTGACAATTCTGATTCCAGGGCATCCAATTTTTCCTGACTTCTACCGGTAAGTACGACTTTTGCACCTTCTTTTAGAAATAGTTTGGCCGTTTCCAATCCCATGCCACTTGTGGCCCCAGTGATGATGACGACTTTGTTTTCTAGCTTGCTCATTTTATCTAGTTTTTGATTTAAAATTTATTTTGGAACGTTCGTTCTAATACAAATATATCTATATTGGAATGATTGTTCCAAATAAAAAATTGAAGTTTAACAACTCTTTAATCTTTTGCCCACTCTTTTGTATCTTCCTCCTTCAAAATCCAACCTTATGAAATCGCTGCGACTCATTTTCCCTATCCTGCTCATTCTTCCTATTCTTTTGGTCGGTCAACGAAGAAAAAAGCAAATCACCCAACCTCAAATCATTCTGAAAGACTCTCTATATTCTGGATTAAAATGGCGCAACATTGGTCCGTTTCGAGGCGGGCGTAGTGTGACCTCAACTGGCGTTGTAGGACAACCTATGACCTACTATATGGGTACCACAGGAGGCGGTATCTGGAAGACTGTTGACGATGGTATTACTTGGAAAAACATTTCTGATGGGCAGTTAAAGACAGGCACCGTTGGTGCCATAGCGGTTTCTGAAAGCAATCCGAACATCGTTGTGGTGGGAATGGGTGAACATGCGGCCAGAGGTGTGATGACCTCCATGGGTGATGGGGTATACAAATCTACCGATGCGGGAAAAACCTGGAAGTACATCGGATTGGATGAAACACGCCATATTTCAGATGTTATTATTCATCCCCATAATTCAGATATTATCTTCATTTCGGCCCAAGGGGCTCAATATGGCCCATCGCAACAGCGAGGTATCTACCGTTCTGCCAATGGCGGCGAAACTTGGGAACGGGTATTATTTGTTGATGAAAACACTGGAGCCTCCTCCCTATCCATGGATATGAAAAACCCTTTAATTCTTTATGCCGCTATGTGGCAACACCGCAGGTATCCCTGGACCATGGAATCGGGCGGACCTTCTTCAGGAATGTACAAGTCCACTGATGGCGGAACAAACTGGAAACCACTAAAAGAAGGGCTCCCCAAGGAATTTGGGAAAGCAGGTATTTCGGTTTCCCGGGCCAATCCAAACCGGGTATTTGCCGTTATTGAGGCGGAAGGCACCAAAGGAGGGGTCTATCGCAGTGATGATGCTGGCAAAAAATGGAAACAAGTAAACAAAAACCGTATCAACATTGCCCGTTCATGGTACTACATGGAAATTTTTGCAGACCCACAAAATGAAAATATTGTTTATGTATTGAACGCCCCGGTAACGAAATCGATTGACGGGGGAAGGTCATTTGCGCCTGTTCCTACCCCGCACGGGGACAACCACCATTTATGGATCCATCCAAACAATAATCAGGTGATGATCAACTCCAATGATGGTGGGGCCAATGTTTCCAACAACGGGGGTAAGAGCTGGAGCACCCAACAAAATCAAGCAACCTCCCAATTTTATCGCGTAATCACCGATAATGTAGTCCCCTATAATGTGTACGGAGGGCAACAGGACAACTCAGCAATCGCCATTGCGAGTCGGACCAATGATGCCGGTATCGACTGGAAGGATTGGTATTCTGTAGCAGGTTGTGAAAGCGCCTATTTGGCTTTTGACCCCGACAATCCGGAAGTGGTATATGGCGGATGTTACCAAGGTATCATTGAAAAATGGGTAAGAGCATCCCAGGAGGGAAAGCCCATAAAATCGTATCCCGAACTTGGCCTCGGCAAAGTGCCCAAAGATTTTAAATACCGCTACAATTGGAACGCTCCCATTATTAGCTCGCCACATGATAGAAATACCATTTATCACGCGGGCAATGTAGTCTTTAAGACCACAAACGGCGGACAAAGTTGGGAAGTAGTGAGCCCTGACCTGACCCGAAACGAAAAGGAAAGGCAAGGGCCTGGAGGTGGTCCATATACCAACGAAGCCGCTGGTGGCGAGAATTACAATACCCTTATGTATTTAACGGAATCCCCTCATGAAAAAGGGGTCCTTTATGCGGGTAGTGATGACGGTTTGATCCACATTACCAAGGACGGAGGTGCCAATTGGAGCAACATTACCCCACCAAATATTGGAAACGGTATCGTTAATAGCATAGAAGTTTCACCCCATGACCCAGGCACAGCTTATATCGCCGTGATGCGCTACAAGTCGATGGACTTAAAACCTTATGTCTTTAAAACCTCAAATTACGGGGAGACATGGAGCAAAATTACCAATGGTTTAACGGACAAGCACAGCTTTGTTCGCGTTGTTCGGGAGGATAAAAAGAAAAGGGGCTTATTGTACGCAGGTACGGAAACAGGTCTTTACATTTCACTGGATGATGGACAAAACTGGCAAAAATTCCAACTGAACCTACCTGTTGTTCCCATCAATGATCTCATTATTCAAGACAATGATTTAGTCGTTGCAACCGCTGGACGTTCTTTTTGGATTTTGGATGATGTAGGTGCTCTGCAGAGCAGTTTTGATACCAGTGAATCCCTGAAAATAGTACAACCCAAACCTAATTATCTCATTTTTGGCGGGTATCAAGAAAAACCAAGGCCTGGATTGGGTTCCAATCCAAAAAGCGGGGTGACCTTTGACTATTACTTGCCTAAAAAACTGGACACCACAACATTGAAATTGGAAGTCCTTCAAAACAGCAAGGTCATTCGCACCTATACGAACCAAAAACCAAAGGATTTTAAGTCTTGGCCGGGCGGACCACCAAAACCACAGGTTTTGCCCAGCAAAAAAGGCTACAATCGCTTTACATGGGATTTTAGAAAAGAAGCCATACCCGCGGTGGATAAAGTTTTTGTATTTGGAAATTATCAAGGAGCTAGGGTGGCCCCAGGAACCTATACCTTACGTTTAAGTTGGGACGGTGAATCCGCAGAAACCACTGCTGAGGTATTGGCCAATCCAAAAATCGAGGCTTCCGAAGCAAATTATAAGGAGCAGCAAACCGTGCTTGATCAGATTGAAAATACGCTTACATCCATGCATAAAGCGGTCAATCAAATGCGCTCGGCCAAAAGCCAATTGAAGTCCTATAAAAAACTTCTTAAGGATAACGAGGCCGCTAAAGAACTTTTGGCCAAAGGGGATAGTTTAACAAAGCGAATCACTTCTTGGGAAGAACATCTGATCCAACCCAAACAAAAGACATTTCAGGACGTCATTAACTTCCACAATCAACTGAATGCAGATTTTATGCACTTAAAAGGATTTGTAGACGTTGCGGAACCTAAAGTTACCGAAGGGGCCAAAGAACGCCTACAGGATTTATTGAGGGCTTGGAGCACCTATGAGCAAGAAAAAAAAGCTATCGTAGAAACCGAAATGAATAGGTATAATGCGATGTACAAGTCCTTGGATATTCCTGCCTTGATTCTTAACGACCAGTAATGCGCGATTTTTTTGCGGACAAAAAATGGGTTAAAAAAGACTACCGAGATCATAGACTCCCTAAGGGAGATTATGAAAATTGCACCTTTGAGGATTGCCAATTTCAAGAAGGGTTTTTGGACAACCAACATTTTGTGGAATGTCAATTTCTAGATTGTGATTTGACCAATACCAACATTGCCCATACCCAATTTAACGATGTTGTTTTTGAAGGGTGTAAACTTGTTGGAATTCGTTTTGAAACCTGTGACCCACTGCTATCCTCATTTCAATTTAAAGGTTGCAACCTATCCTTGGCCAGTTTTTACAAAATGGATATGTCAAATACCGTTTTTTGCAATTGTAAATTGCAGAAGGTGGATTGGACGCTCACCAATCTGACAAATACTAAATTCAAGGATTGTAATCTTGAAAATGCCATATTTGAAAGCTCTATTTTAGAGGAAGCCGATTTCACCTCAGCTTTCAATTTCAATATTGACCCCACCAGAAACACCATTAAAAAATCAAAATATAATAAAGAAGGCCTTATTGGTTTGTTAAAGAAATACGATCTTGTTGTAGTGTAACCTTGCCCTATCGGACAAGTCCCTTTTGAGGTGCCCTTTTAAAATTTTTCCTTTTATAAGATGTAACCCTTTTTGTTTTATTGACTCTTTAAAAAAATCAAAACATACTATTTTCAATGAAACATTACCTAGTGAGAACCTTTGCATATACGCACCCCATGAAATCGGCAAATACCAATGTCATACCTGTGACCTCCACCCATAAGCCCGACCAAGAATGAAAATACTTACGAAGGGACAATACTATGGCATTAAGGATTCGGAAGAATCATTCAATGGAATCCTCTTATCCCAATATAATTATGCGACCGGAGGGAAAGATAGTAGAACGGATTGGCACTACCATGAAAACCCCTACTTTATGTTCGTATTGGATGGCCATATGATGGATTGTAATAAGAAAGTAAAATCCCTATGCCCAGCGGGAAGTTTAATGTTCAATAATTGGCAGGAAGCCCATTATGGTTCCAGGCACTCGGAAACCGCAGCAGGGTTTCATTTGGAATTTGAAAGAAGTTGGTTTAAAGGGAAAGATATAGATTTGGAACTATTGGAGGGCAGTCAATTGATAGAACAACCTCAAGTACATTTTCTTTTTGCCAAACTATATCATGAGTTTTTGCAAAACGATTCCTTCAGCACACTGACCATTGAGCTTTTAACGGTACAAATCGCTGATGCCCTTAGCCAGTTAAAGGACAAAAGTAGGACCCCAAACACGCCCGCATGGATTGAGCATTTAAAGGAACTCCTGCATTACGAAACCTCTACCCTAAACTTAAATGACCTTTCACAACAGCTGGGAGTACATCCCGTACATATCTCCAGGGCGGCACCCAAATATCTTTCCGTAAACCTAGGCGAATATATCAGGCAACAGAAGCTTAAAAAGGCCATTCCCCTTTTACTTAAATCCGATCATTCACTCACCGCTATTGCGTACGAAGCTGGGTTTTCCGATCAAAGTCACTTCAATAAGGTGTTTAAATCCCATTTTAATGTGAATCCGAGCCACTTCCGAAAATCCTTCTCAAAAAACCACTCGTGTTAATTCAGTACAATTTTCAGTGCTTGTGAAAAGGTACTTTTACCTTCTCATTTTAATGACTACCATGCTGAAAAAAATAATGATGCTGTCGCTACTTGGTTGGGTACTTCTTTGCTCTGCACAGACAGAAAAAAAAGAATATCTTGGAAATTGGATCGGGAATTTACCCGACAAACACACTTTCAATTTTAAAGTTACCCTTGAAAATTTAAATTCAAACCGGTACCAAGTTCGAATAGAAAATGGGAAGCCCATCTTACAGCGTAATGTCTCTTCATTAGATGGGCAACATTTAAGATTCAGTATTGATGACCAATTGCATTTTGATTTAAAAAACAACGGGAATCATCTCTTCGGTTATATTCAATCAGGTGGGTTCTATTATTATGTCACCTTAAAAAAAGAGGCACCCCATACCTATGTTGGCAATTGGAATGTATTTCTGCAGGACAACGCGCTCTTATCGGATGAACTCTTTTTGAATATTGACTGGTATAACAATCAGCTCGAAGCCTATCCTTTTCTCGGAGATCAAAGGTTCCGAGGCTTCTATACCCATGATTTTAGAATTGAAAATGACACACTTTTCTTTAAGGATGCCAATACAAACTTCCATTTTCAGGCTATCCTTTTGAAAGAAACTATTGAACTGGGAATCTATGTAATTGATAACCTTATTACTAAAACAACACTATCTTTTTCAGACGAGTATTGGCGGGCCCCATCACCTCCAATTGGGGTTAATCAAAATGCCTACTCCCCACAATCATTAAATGATGGATGGGCTACTGGAAATGTCAAGGAGGCTAATATTGGGAACGCAGAACTTAGAAGGCTCATAGATAGTATTAATACACGAGCTCTTGTCAATACACATAGCGTGTTGATAGCTAAAGAAAATAAATTGGTTTTTGAAGCTTACTTTGATGGTTTTAATGCCAACATTCCACATACGATGATGTCCGGTTCAAAGAGTATTTCTTCCGCTATTATCGGTATTGCCATTGATCAAGGCATCATAGAAAGTGTGGATGAAAAATTCTATGACTTTGTACCGGAGAACTACCGGTACACCCAAGATTCATTAAAGACCAAAATAAGACTTAAACATTTATTGACCATGAGTTCAGGGATGGATGTAAATGATAAGGCATCTGAAAACTATTATCAAGATCCCATTAACCCGAGCAGTTGGTTAAAAACCGTTTTGCAGGCACCTATGGTCAATGCACCCGGAACGTACACGGATTATGGGTCCGCTAACCCTTTTTTACTGGGTGTCTATTTAAATGAGCGTTTGGAACAGCCCGTAGAAACCTTTATGGATGAAAAGTTATTCGCGCCTCTAGGAATTACCAATTACGTCAACCTAAGCGATGATACACGTATTACGCCCTATTTTGGTGGGGGTATGGCCTTAACTCCAAGGGATATGCTCAAATTTGGTCAACTCTACCTTAATAAGGGCGTCTGGAATGGCCAACAAATCATTTCCAAAGATTGGGTAGAAGCGTCCTTTAAAAAATACACGCGCCTACAGGATACCCGTGATAAGAATGAATATGGCTATTTCTGGTGGCATGACACCTATACCTTCAAAGGAAAGACCATTGCATCTATTGAGGCAAGGGGTGCTGGAGGGCAATTTATTTTTGTAGTGCCAGAACTGGAATCCGTGGTGGTGGTAACCGCAGGTAATTTCAGGAACGGGAAAGGTAACCAATCACGGGAACTATTTAGGGATTACATCCTTCCGGCCCTATTGGATTAAAAGGACACTTTGTTAGGCACCCAATCGGCGTTCATTTACAATTTCTTTTGCACATTTTTCAAGCTTTAAGGAGAATAGGATCTTTAACGTTTCATTCCGGCACCAACAGACACCACCTAAAACAAGAAGGATTCAGTCGCGCCAAAGCAATTCATTTATAGAAATAAAACGATATATTTATAGAATATATACTATAATGGAGGTTAAAAGGTGTCTGGAATGCAGTATCGAAATTCGAGGTCGGGCAGATAAGAAGTTCTGTTCGGACTATTGTCGCAATGCGTATAACAACCAACTCAACAAAGACAGTAGAAAGTTGCTCCGAAATATCAACAACCGTCTAAGAAAAAACTATAGGGTTTTGGATAGTTTTAAACTCAAAGATGGTAAAACCAGGACCACCAAAAACCGATTATTTGACAAAGGCTTTGATTTTGAATACATGACCAACCTCTATACTACAAAAAAAGGAACTACATACTACTTCGTATATGATTTAGGATACTTGCCTTTGGATAACGATTACTATATGATCGTTAAAAGGGAATAGGTTATTTCCAATTGGCCCCGCTAAGTTTTAATGCCGCAACCACAATGTCTTTTCTACTTATTTGACCTACCAATATATCATCTTTCATTACTGGCAGTCGACGCCTATTATGACGATCAAATACGCCAGCAGCATCAAAAATGGTCATATCATGGGGTATGGTTTCCACATTTTTGGTCATAAAGCGTTCCACGCTTTTGTCCAAAATAGGTTGATTAAAATAGCGGCTTTCCGAAATTTGCTTCATGCAATCCGCCTCAGAAATGATACCAACCAAGAACCCATTATCATCCATAACCGGGCCACCCGAAATTTTATATTTGGCAAAAGATTCCATGACCTCTAGAATGGATTGCTGCTGGGTAAATGTCACCAATTTTTTGGTCATATAGTCTGAAACCAAAATTGGGCCTCCAGAATCTTTTTTACTATCCACTTTAGCCCTTGCCCCCTGAAAACTCTTGATTCCCATGCTATTAATTTTGTTGGTTGACTAATAAAGTTAGGGAATTTTATGCGAATTATCTAAAATTTTTGGCCTAATCCTAAGAAACTGTTATTATTTTATACATTTAGGCGCCAACTAAAACCACCATGAATTTTTCTAAAATTTTCGCCTTTTTCCTTCTCCTTTTTGCGCTCTATTGGAGTTATGAATCCCTTATGCCCAAAGAGGACTCGGATGCCCATTTAGAAAACTGGGGGTTTCAATCGATCAATGCCCTCGAGCACGTAAAAAGTATATCCAAAACACAACATGCGGTGGGCTTTCCTGGTCATAAAAACGTAAGGGATTACATTGTTTCTGAACTTAAGCTGATGGACCTGCAGGTTTCAACCCAAGAAGGGTATGCAGTAGGGGATTGGGGCAATCTTTGTAATGCCTCCAATATATTGGCCAGAATAAGAGGCTCCAAAAAGGGCAAAGCCTTACTGTTACTTGCCCACTATGATAGCAGTCCCCATTCTTCATTTGGAGCAAGTGATGATGCCAGTGGCGTCGCTACCATTTTGGAAGGGGTAAGGGCATTTTTGGAAAAAGGGGAAACCCCAAAAAATGATATTATCGTATTGATAAGCGATGCCGAGGAATTGGGGCTCAATGGAGCGGAACTTTTTGTAAATCAACATCCTTGGGCAAAAAATGTAGGTCTGGTATTAAATTTTGAGGCACGTGGAAGCGGCGGACCCAGTTATATGCTCATTGAGACCAACAGGGGCAATAGCAAATTAATTCAAGAATTTAGCAAGGCAAACCCCAAATTCCCTGTGGCGAACTCACTCGCCTATTCCATCTATAAAATGCTGCCCAATGATACGGACCTTACGGTTTTCAGGGAAGATAGGGATATTGAAGGATTCAATTTTGCCTTTATTGATGATCATTATGATTACCATACCGTATTGGACAATTATGAAAGATTGGACAGAGGTTCATTAATCCATCAAGCCAGTTATTTGATGCCCTTGTTGCACCACTTTGGAAATGCTGATTTGAACAACCTGAAAAGCTTAAACGATGATGTTTATTTTAATATGCCTTTCTTTCAACTGGTTTCCTACCCTTTTGATTGGATTTGGCCTATGTTCCTGTTAGCATCTATGCTGTTTATTCTCCTTCTTGTTTACGGAAATAAAAAAAAGGTATTGAACCCTAAAAAGGTCCTTATCGGGTTTATTCCTGTCCTAGTGATCCTAATCATCAATGGATTGGTAGGTTATGTAAGTTGGCCAGCATTAAAATGGTGGTATCCTTGGTATAAGGATATCCTACATGGTTTTACCTATAATGGGCATCTTTATATTATGGTAACGGTGCTATTCTCCACTGCCGTTTGTTTATTTGTGTACCGTCGTTTCCAAAAGATAACCCTGGCCAACTTGCTTGTAGCCCCACTAGTTCTGTGGTTGCTGATTTGCGGACTTGTTGCCTACTATTTAAGAGGGGCAAGTTTTTTTATAGTTCCCGTGTTTGGGCTGTTGGCAACACTTTTGGTATATATTAATCAGGAAAAACCCAATCCCCTACTGCTTCTGTTTCTTTGCTTACCTGCAGTATTCATGCATGCCCCTTTTATCCAAATGTTTCCCGTAGGCCTTGGGCTGAAAATGATGTTGGCCGCCACGGTCTTTACCTCACTTTTATTTTTTCTTACCCTACCCTTATTCGGGTCCTTTAAAAAATATGCAGGTTTTGGAGTTCTTTCTCTTTTGCTGTTCGCTATTTATGGAATTAAGACACATCTAAATGCCTCCTTTTCCGAGGAGTATCCAAAACCCAGTAGTCTATTATATGTTTATGACAGCAATACCAATAAGGCAAATTGGGCCTCCTACGATGAGGTTTTAATTGAATGGAATTCCCAATTCTTAAACCCCAAGGAAGAAACTGAATCAATGGAAACCTTAAATACCATAAGTAGTAAATATAATACCGGATTCAAACACATGTATCCTGCGGAAAAGAAAAATATTCCCCTTTCCGAGTATGTCATAACAAAAGATACCGTTCTTC
>JBCBZA010000030.1:0-31986 GCA_039815575.1 Bacteroidota bacterium
AAGAGGCTCCAGCAGAAGATGCTTCGGAACCTGCTACGGAAGACTTAGGAGGGGATCCGGCAAAAGGGAGACAGCTCTTTAATCAAAACTGTGCGGCCTGTCATGCATTAGGCCGAAAAATGACAGGGCCTGCTTTGGCCAATGTGGAACAACGACTTTACGATGAAGAGGGATTGGAGAAGGATTGGCTTTATGCTTGGATAAAAAATAGTGCCGGCGTTATTGCTTCAGGAGATGCTTACGCCAATCGTATATACAGCGAATACAATCAGGCGGCTATGACAGCCTTCCCTACCTTGTCCAATGAAGATATTGACAATATACTGGCCTATACCGCTGCTCCGCCACCTACCCCGGTTGCTGCAGCTGCCACAGCTATTACTGATACTTCCGGTTCTGGCTCAGGAGGAATTTCCAATGAAATTATATTAGGGGCGCTTGTTGTTGTTTTTGGGCTGCTTGTGGTAATGTTGTTTTTGGTGAACAGTACCCTTCGTCGTATTGCAACTGCCAATGGGGTGGTCATCGAAGAGAAGCCCAAAGGCATTCCGGTTTGGAAGGCATTTGCCAAAAATCAGTTCCTCATTTTCTGTACGGTAGTGATATTTCTGTTATCAAGTGCTTATGGCGCATATGCATGGATGTCTCAAGTGGGTGTCGATCAAGGGTATGCACCTATTCAGCCTATCCATTATTCCCATAAAATACACGCGGGGGACAATCAGATTGAATGTAAGTATTGCCATTCTTCCGCTCGAGTATCCAAGCATTCGGGAATTCCATCTTTGAATGTTTGTATGAACTGCCACAAATCCATTTATGAATATAATGGGAATCCAGAAGGGCCAAGCGCAGAAGATTTGGCCAATGGGTACACTAATGAATTCTACACCAAGGAAATTAAAAAATTGTATAAAGCTGTTGGTTGGGATGAAGAAAACCAGCGGTATACTGGGGAATCCCAGCCCGTGGAATGGGTGCGTATACACAACCTTCCGGATTTTGCGTACTTCAATCATTCCCAGCACGTGACTGCAGGTAAGATTGAATGTCAGACCTGCCATGGTCCGGTGGAAGAAATGGAAATCATGTACCAGTATTCGCCTTTGACTATGGGATGGTGTATCAACTGTCACAGGGAGACCGAGGTGCAAGTAAATGATAATGGGTACTACGAAAAAATTCACGAAGAACTTTCGAAAAAATACGGGGTTGAAAAATTGACCGCTGCACAAATGGGTGGTCTTGAATGTGGTAAGTGCCACTATTAATGAAAAATAGGTATTGTTAAGAACGATATGGCTTCAAGCAAAAAATATTGGAAAAGTGAAGCGGAGCTCAATCCGAACGACACCATTGTGGAGGCGTTAAGGAATAATGAGTTTGTAGAGCAGATTCCAGTGGATGATTTCTTGGGTGATAAGCAAAACCTAGAAGAATCGAATACTACTCGAAGGGATTTTTTGAAATATGTCGGGTTTAGTACTGCCGCCGCTGCGATGGCCGCATGTGAGGGACCCGTTAATAAATCCGTTCCTTACGTTATTCAGCCTGAAAATATCGTTCCTGGGGTGGCCAACTACTATGCTACCACTATTGCGGATGGCTATGATTTTGCCAGTATTTTGATAAAAACTAGGGAGGGTCGTCCCATTCTTGTCCTAAACAATGATCGAGCTCCCGTTATGGGCGGTGCCAATGCCAGGGTAAATGCTTCGGTGCTCACATTATATGATAAGAAAAGGGTTCAAGGGCCTATGACCAAAGGTCAGCCTATTGAGTGGAACGTTTTAGATGCCACGGTAAAAAATAAATTGGCAAGCCTTCAGGGCACGGGTAAAAAAATAGCATTGCTTACACAGACATATGCCAGTCCTTCAATGGATAAACTGATTACGGAGTTTTCGGAAAAGTTTACCAATGTTACCCATGTCACTTATGATGCCATATCGGAAGAAGCAGCGGTAAACGCATTTGAAAAGATGTATGGTGAGCGGGCCTTGGCGGACTATGATTTCAGTAAGGCAGATTTAATTGTCTCCTTTGCGGCAGACTTTTTGAGCGATTGGAACGGAGGGGGCTATGACTCCCATTATGCCAAAGGACGAATTCCCAAGAAAGGGAAAATGTCGAGGCACATTCAATTGGAATCCAATATGAGCCTCAGTGGGGCTAATGCTGATACCAGATTGCCCATGAAGCCCTCCGAAGTAAAGGTAGCTTTGGCAAAATTGTATGGAAAGCTCAATGGTTCCGTAGTAAGTGGTGGTAGCTCCAAAATAGACAATGCCGTAGACGCCCTAACCCATGAAATTCGCAAATCCGGTAGTAACGCTGTAGTGGTATGTGGTATAAACGACGAGAATGCACAAATGGTGACTCTGGCCATTAACAGACTTTTACAGAGTAAAGCATTTGATACGGATAAACCTCGATATGTGCGACAAGGTAATACCAGCCAGCTGAGCACATTAATTTCTGATATGAAAGCGGGTCGTGTTGGGGCGTTATTTATAGATGGGGTAAATCCTATGTATTCCTTGCCCAATGCCTCAGATTTTGCTGAAGGGCTTAGCAAGGTAGATACATCAGTTTATTTTGCCTTTAACAATGATGAGACCGCTAAAGCTGTAACCCACGTTGCGGCAGCATCCCACTATTTGGAAGCTTGGGGAGATGCAGAATTGAAAAAAGGATACCTAAGTCTTCAACAACCTGTAATTCGTGAGTTATTTGATACCCGTCAATTTCAATCTTGTTTGTTGAATTGGATGGGTAGTACAGCATCCTATTATGAATATGTAAAAGAGCATTGGACCTCTGGTGTTTTAGGTGGAAGCAGTTGGAACAAGGTGTTGCAAGATGGAGTTTTCGAAACCCCCTCTATTGGTGAAGTTGGAAATGCCGCTAATGGCACCACTACTGCCAACTCAACGGAAACGGAAGTGGAAGAAGCTGCCTTAGGCATTGCTTCGATTTCATCAGCACTCCGATCTCTGGCAAATAGTACAAGCTCCGGTATGGAACTTACCTTGTATCCCAAGATTGGGATTGGGGATGGTAAACAAGCCAATAACCCTTGGTTGCAAGAATTTCCAGACCCTATTTCAAGGGTCTCCTGGGATAACTATGTCACAGTTTCCAAGTCAGATGCCACTGCGATGGGGCTTGAAAACTATAATGTAGCCAATGGTGGTTTGGATGGCAGCTATGCCAACGTGACCGTCAATGGAACCACAGTTGAGAAAATTCCCGTAATCATACAGCCCGGACAGGCGAAAGGTACTTTAGGGCTTTCTTTTGGTTACGGAAGGAAAGAAGGGATGCAACAAGAAATGCAAACTGGCGTAAATGCATTTCCTCTATACAAAGACTTTAAAGAAATACAATCGGCTTCCATAAATAAAGTAGATGGGACGCACGAATTTGCTTGTGTTCAGTTGCATAATACCTTGATGGGCCGTGGCGATATTATTAAAGAGACCACCCTTGAAAAATACAATAGCGAAGATTCCAGTATTTGGAATCCAGTTCCACAGGTTTCCATTGACCATCAAGAAGTTCCTGCAACCTCTGTTGATTTATGGACGGAGTTTGATAGAAGTATTGGGCACCACTTTAATCTGTCCATTGACTTGAATGCTTGTACAGGATGCGGTGCATGTATAATTGCCTGTCATGCTGAAAATAATGTCCCTGTAGTTGGAAAGAGGGAAATGCGGGTTTCTAGGGATATGCACTGGTTGCGTATCGATAGGTACTATTCTTCTGAGGATACGTTTGAAGGAGATAATGAGAAGAAGGAAAACATGAATGGACTTTCTGGTGAAAATGGTTCGCTTGGGGGGTTCTTGGAAATGGAAGATCCTGCTGAAAACCCACAGGTTGCCTTTCAACCTGTGATGTGCCAACATTGCAATCACGCCCCCTGTGAAACAGTATGTCCTGTTGCCGCAACAATGCATGGTAGACAAGGCCAGAACCAAATGGTTTATAACCGTTGTGTGGGTACCCGTTATTGTGCAAACAACTGTCCTTATAAAGTCCGTAGGTTCAATTGGTTCCTCTACAATAACAATGATGAGTTTGATTTTAACATGAATAATGATCTTGGTAAAATGGTCATTAATCCAGATGTTAATGTCCGTTCAAGAGGTGTCATGGAAAAATGCTCCTTCTGCATCCAGTCCACGCAATCCATAATTTTAAAGGCAAAAAGGGAAGGAAGACCTGTTAATAAAGGGGAATTTAACGATGCCTGTGCATGTTCTGCGGCATGTACCTCGGGAGCAATGCATTTTGGGGATGTGAATGAACCGGAAAGTAAAATAGTTGAGCTTTCAAAAGATGAAAGGGCGTATCACCTCTTGGAACATGTGGGGACAAAACCAAATGTGTTCTATCATGTGAAAGTTAGAAATATGAATGAGTCAACCAAAACTAATAGTTAGAATAATTTAACCATGGGATCGCATTACGAAGCACCGATACGAAGACCCCTAGTTACTGGCGATAAAGGGTATCATGACGTATCTGTAGATATTGCAAGACCTGTCGAAGGCAAAGCCAACAAACAGTGGTGGATTGTTTTTACCATTGCGTTGGTTGCCTTTTTATGGGGCCTTGGTTGTATTATTTATACGGTTTCTACGGGAATTGGTGTATGGGGACTCAACAAAACGGTCAATTGGTCTTGGGATATTACCAACTTCGTTTGGTGGGTAGGTATTGGTCACGCCGGGACCTTGATTTCTGCGGTATTATTGTTGTTCCGTCAGAAATGGCGTATGGCCATTAACCGTTCTGCGGAGGCCATGACGATTTTCTCCGTAATACAGGCGGGCTTGTTCCCAATCATCCACATGGGCCGCCCATGGTTGGCCTATTGGGTATTGCCGATACCCAACCAATTTGGTTCCTTATGGGTAAACTTTAACTCGCCCCTTCTATGGGATGTATTCGCCATTTCAACATATCTGTCGGTTTCATTGGTATTTTGGTGGACAGGGTTGTTGCCTGATTTTGCCATGCTACGTGATAGGGCGGTAAAGCCTTTTCAAAAGAAAATATATGCCCTCCTAAGCTTTGGATGGTCCGGTCGTGCTAAAGACTGGCAACGCTTTGAGGAGGTCTCATTGGTTTTGGCCGGCTTAGCTACCCCATTGGTGCTTTCAGTGCATACCATTGTATCCTTTGACTTTGCAACATCCGTTATTCCGGGATGGCACACCACCATTTTTCCTCCTTATTTCGTGGCTGGGGCCATATTCTCAGGATTTGCCATGGTGAATACCCTCCTCATTATTATGAGAAAGGTCTGTAGTCTTGAAAACTACATCACATTGCAGCACATAGAGTTGATGAACATTGTTATCATGATAACAGGTTCCATTGTTGGTTGTGCCTACATTACGGAGTTGTTTATTGCATGGTATTCTGGCGTGGAATATGAGCAATATGCATTTTTAAATCGTGCAACGGGCCCTTATTGGTGGGCCTATTGGTCCATGATGACCTGTAACGTTTTCTCCCCACAGTTTATGTGGTTCAAAAAATTACGTACGAGCATCATGTTCTCCTTTTTCATTTCCATCGTGGTAAATATTGGGATGTGGTTTGAACGCTTTGTTATTATTGTAACATCGCTTCACAGGGATTATTTGCCTTCTTCGTGGACCATGTTCTCCCCAACTTTTGTAGACATCGGAATTTACATTGGCACCATTGGATTCTTCTTTGTACTGTTCTTATTGTATTCAAGGACTTTTCCAGTAATTGCCCAAGCAGAGGTAAAATCGATTTTAAAATCCTCGGGGGAAAAATATAAAATTTTAAGGGACCAAGGAAAACCACTGTACACCATGCCTAAAAGGGGACGGGTAGTTGAAGTTGAGCCGGAGAAAGAGGATGAAGAGGTCGTTGTACCGGAAGGGGAACCCTCAGAAGCTCCTGTATTGGAATTGTTGGATACCGTTGGAGGCTTTGATACAAATAGTCAAATACCGGATGATCTGAAAAAGGTCAAAGGTATTGGGCCACTCATGGAAAAGGCACTAAATAAGATAGGGATTTTCTCCTTCTTACAAGTCAGTAAAATGACATCAAAAGAATACAACGTATTGGACTCATTAACAGGATCATTTCCTGGTAGGGCCGAACGAGATGATTGGGCGGGGCAGGCCAGAAGATTTATAAATTTAGATTAATAGAGATGGCAGCAACTATATTCAGGGCATTTTACGATGACGACGATATCTTGATGCACGCCGTCAAAAAGCTGAAGGCTGAAAAATACCACATAGAAGAAGTGTATACACCCTTCCCTGTGCATGGCCTGGATAAGGCCATGGGACTGCCACATACAAAGTTGGCCATAACCGCCTTCCTATATGGATGTGTTGGGTTAACGGTGGCCATTACCATGATGAATTACATCATGATAGAAGACTGGCCACAGGACATTGGTGGGAAACCAAGCTTCAGCTATCTGGAAAATATGCCTGCCTTCGTGCCTATAATGTTTGAAATGACCGTATTCTTTGCGGCACATTTAATGGTTATTACATTTTACTTGAGAAGTAGAATGTGGCCTTTTAAAAAGGCAGAAAATCCAGATGTGCGAACAACAGATGATTTATTTTTGGTCGAAGTGGAAGTTAAGGAAGACGAAAACGCATTGACGGAATTGCTCTTAGACACCGGTGCAGTGGAAGTGCAGGTGCCAAAAAAGTAAGTGTATGACTAGGATAATAACAAAAATTGGATTGATGGTACTCCTACTTTTAGGGGTTACATCCTGTTTTGATAAAACCCAGCGCAATTATCAATACATGCCCAATATGTATCAATCCGTAGGTTATGAAACTTATGAAGGTACCGATAATGGTCTTTTCCCGGAGGCCACGGAGGCAATGTTGCCCCCGGAAGGTACGGTATCACGGGAATGGTTACCCTATGAATTTGAGAATACCCCAGAAGGAAAAGAACTGGCAAGGTTACAGCCCAGTCCTCTGGATTCATTGGATAGGGAGAAAAATTTGGCCAAAGGGAAAGAGCTTTACGATGTATATTGCGCTATTTGCCATGGTAATAAAGGAGCCGGTCAAGGTACCTTGGTAAAGCGGGAAAAAATATTGGGTGTGCCAACTTATGCTGATGCCGCACGAAATATAACCGTAGGAAGTACATACTATACCATATATTATGGGTTGAACTCAATGGGTTCTTATGCATCCCAAATGAGTACTGAGAAAGAAATGTGGCAAGTATCGGAATATGTAATGAAATTAAAAGCAGACCTTGAAAAATAGAAAACAGCAATGAGATATACGTTTTCAAATAGGTTAAAAATAGGATCGTTCATTGCGATGGGACTTGGGCTTTTAATGCTCGTTTACGGATTTATCTCCACCCCATCGAGTCCTGAGGAAGCTATAGCAATGGTCGCTGCGGCGCATGACGATGGGCATGGAGGGCACGGAGAAGAAACCCATCATGGTGGTGATGCTCATGGGGAAACTGCTTCACATGGGGAAACTGCTTCACATGGAGAACATGCCGAGCATGATGAAGGACATGGTGCATCACACGCCGAGCATGTGTATCATCAATTAAAAAATAGACCTTGGTCTGCTTTGTACGTGGCTGCTTTCTTTTTCTTTATGATTTCGCTCGGCGTACTGGCTTTTTATGCCGTTAATCGAGCGGCACAAGCAGGATGGTCCCCTTTATTATTTAGAATTATGGAGGGAATTACGGCATATATTGTTCCAGGTGGGATTATTGTTTTTGTCATTCTTTTACTGTCCACATTACATATGAATCATATGTTTGTCTGGATGGATGCTGAGGTTGTAGAACATGATCATCTGCTACAAGGAAAAAAAGGGTATTTAAATCCAACATTTTTTCTTATTCGAGCTGCGATTTTCTTAGGGGGTTGGATTGGCTATCGTCAAATATCAAAGAAAATTAGTTTGGCACAGGATAGAGCGGATGACAACTCCAATTTTAAAAAGAATTTTAGGTTGGCCGCTGCTTTCTTGGTGTTCTATTTGATCACCGAATCCATGATGTCTTGGGATTGGTTAATGAGTTTAGATCCCCATTGGTTCAGCACGCTGTTTGGATGGTATGTATTTGCCAGTATGTTTGTTTCTGGTATTACTACTATCGCTATTGTTATTATTTATTTAAAATCCAAAGGACTATTACAGGAAGTGAATGACAGTCATATTCATGATTTGGCAAAATTTATGTTTGGGATAAGTATATTTTGGACGTATTTATGGTTCAGTCAATTTATGCTTATTTGGTACGCGAACATTCCTGAGGAAGTTACCTATTATGTCTTTAGAATAGAACACTATAAAATGCCTTTCTTTGGGATGTTGGCTTTGAATTTTATTTTCCCATTATTGGTCTTGATGAATAGTGATTACAAACGGGTAAATTGGTTTGTCATCATGACGGGAATTGTCGTTTTGTTTGGGCATTATTTAGATATTTTCAATATGGTAATGCCTGCAACAGTTGGTGAAAACTGGTACATTGGGATTCCTGAGATAGGAGGTATTTTGTTTTTTGGAGGATTATTTTTGTATTGGACTTTTAATGCTTTGTCTAAGGAAGAATTGATGCCTAAGAGACATCCATTGTTAGAGGAAAGTAGGCAATTTCATTACTAAAAAGGAGTAGTTAAAAAATGACCACATTATTAATATTGACCATTCTAGTTTTAGTTGCTATAGCTATATGGCAGATTGGTAAAATCTTTGAATTGTCCCAAATTGGTAAGGACAAAAGTCAGTCAGAGATTGCTTCTGATGAGGATAACCAAAACAACGGTTACCTTTTGTTTGGGTTTCTCATTTTTATTTATGGTATCACCATTTTTAGTTTTGCCAAGTACAGCAAAGTATTGCTGCCTGTGGCCGCTTCAGAGCACGGTCCCGATTATGATACACTAATGTGGATATCGTTTGCAGTCATCTTTGTAGTGCAGACCTTCACACAAGCTTTATTACATTACTTTGGCTATAAATACCGGGGAAAGAAAGGTAACAAGGCACTTTTTTATGCAGATAACGACCGTTTGGAGTTTATATGGACCATTATTCCGGTCATTGTTTTAGCTGGTTTAATCATCTCGGGACTGTATTATTGGACCGAAATTATGGATGTCAATGAAGATGATGATCCCTTGATTGTGGAGCTTTATGCACAACAGTTTAACTGGACGGCGCGCTATGGCGGAGAGGATAATGTTCTGGGCGATGCCAGTGTTCGGTTAATAGATATTGATAAGGCTAATGTTTTGGGATTGGATGAATCAGATCCCAATGCCGCCGATGATGTGATTGTCAAGGAATTATACCTTCCAGTTGGGAGAAAGGTAAACTTCTATATGAGGTCACAAGATGTATTGCATTCCGCATATATGCCCCATTTTAGGGCGCAGATGAACTGTGTGCCCGGAATGATTACTCAATTCTCGTTTACTCCAACCATCACTACCGAACAAATGCGTTTGGATCCAGAGGTGGTGGATAAGGTAAAGCGAACGAATCAATTAAGGGCGAAATGGGCTGCGGAAGGACGTCCAAATTCCGATCCATGGGAATACGACTATGTATTGATTTGCAATAAGATTTGTGGAACATCACACTACAATATGCAAATGAGGATTGTTGTAGTTACCGAAAAGGAGTACAGTGATTGGATGGCCGAACAAAAAACTTTTTCAGATATGGTTTTAATCGCTAATGACGTAACTTTATCTGAGGAAAAAGAAGAATTGGCCATGTCCATAGATTTGGATGTTCAAGACCAATAGATAAAATTGCTAGAAAAGAAAATAAGAACTTAAAAGAAGGATTATGTCTGCCGTAGCACACGCACATGCCGATGAACACGCTCATGATGATCACGGACATCATCACAAGGAAACATTCATAACCAAATATATCTTTAGCCAAGATCATAAGATGATTGCCAAGCAATATTTCATCACGGGTGTTTTGGTGATGGGATTCATTGGAATTGCAATGTCCCTCTTTTTTAGGATGCAACTGGCATGGCCAGGTGAATCTTTTGCGATTTTCGAAACCTTTTTAGGTAAATGGGCCCCAGAAGGAGTCATGAGTGCTGATGTCTATTTAGCACTGATTACAATGCATGGTACCATTATGGTATTTTTTGTACTTACGGCCGGTCTCAGTGGTACATTTAGTAATCTATTGATCCCATTACAAATTGGAGCCCGCGATATGGCATCAGGATTCCTGAATATGATATCCTATTGGTTATTCTTTGTGTCAACAGTTTTAATGGTAATTTCCTTATTTGTTGAGGCGGGACCCGCAGCGGCAGGGTGGACCATTTATCCTCCTTTGAGCGCATTGCCAATGGCGCAACCCGGGTCAGGAATGGGGATGACGCTTTGGTTGCTTTCCATGACCATATTTATAGCATCTTCGCTATTGGGATCTTTGAACTATATCGTAACTGTATTGAACTTACGGACAAAAGGAATGTCCATGACTAGACTTCCTTTGACGATTTGGGCATTTTTTGTAACAGCCGTGATAGGTGTGATTTCTTTTCCGGTTCTTTTGTCAGCAGGTCTATTGCTATTAATGGACAGAAGTTTTGGTACGTCGTTCTTCTTGTCCGATATTTTTATTCAAGGCGAAGTCTTGCATTACCAAGGTGGATCACCGGTATTATATGAGCACTTATTCTGGTTCTTGGGTCATCCCGAGGTATATATCGTTTTGCTTCCTGCCTTAGGTATTACCTCTGAGGTAATGGCGACAAATGCAAGAAAACCAATTTTTGGATATCGTGCCATGGTTGCTTCGATATTGGCAATCGCTTTCCTATCAACCATAGTATGGGGTCACCATATGTTCATTTCGGGAATGAATCCTTTCCTGGGATCGGTATTTACATTCACGACATTGTTGATTGCGATACCGTCAGCAGTAAAGGCCTTTAATTATATAACCACACTTTGGAAAGGTAACCTACAATTGAACCCAGGAATGTTGTTTTCTATTGGGTTGGTATCTACATTCATATCAGGTGGTTTGACAGGAATCATTTTGGGTGACAGTACCTTGGACATCAATGTCCATGATACCTACTTTGTAGTAGCCCACTTTCACCTAGTAATGGGTATTTCTGCCCTTTATGGTCTGTTTGCCGGGGCCTACCATTGGTTCCCTAAAATGTTCCAGGGTCGAATGATGAATAAGAATTTGGGGTATATCCACTTTTGGGTAACGGCTGTATGTGCCTATGGTATTTTCTTCCCTATGCACTTTGTGGGTATGGCAGGTGTACCAAGACGTTATTATGAGAATACGGCTTTCCCAATGTTTGATGAGTTGACCAATGTTCAAGTTTTGATGACCGTCTTTGCACTAATAGCAGGTTTGGCTCAATTGATTTTCGTTTACAACTTTATCAGTAGTATTTTCTATGGAAAGAAGGGACCTCAAAATCCCTGGAAATCTACAACCTTGGAATGGACCACTCCGCAAGAGCATATTCATGGAAACTGGCCAGGTAAGATTCCAGAAGTACACCGTTGGGCCTATGATTACAGTAAGACGTATGAGAATGGTGAATATATTATTCCGGGCCAAGATTTTGTGCCACAAACGGTTCCGCTTCAAGAAAATGAGGAGGAGCTTAATCACTAAGTCCTCTTGATTGTATAATAAAACCCATCTGCCCGCTGCTGATGGGTTTTTTTATGGCATGAATTTTTCATCAAAGGAAAATGGAAAATCATTTTTTTCGTTAGTTATTGTAGAACCACTAATTTTATTGAAGATGAAAAGAGTTTTAATTCTACTTCTCCTTGTACTTCCTACCATCCTGGTGTCACAACGAAGGCCAAAAATTAAAGGGAATCGTTCAGTGACTGAGGTCAGGGAACAGCTGCCTCCTTTTAATGCCATTGAACTTGTTGACGATTTGGACATTGAACTAAAGAAATCTTTTGGCGAAGGATACGAAATTGTAGCGGATGATAACTTAGTTGATGTATTAAAATTAGAAGTTTTGGATAGCACCTTGGTCATTTCATCCTTTTATGACATCGTATCAAAAAAGAAATTGGAGATTACCATAGCGATTAGGGAGCTCAAGGCAATTACGGTTAAAGAGGGAAGGATATTTAGTGAAACGATGATTGAATCTGATGAGTGGTACCTAAACACCTTTGGAAATTCAGAATTGGATATTGACGCAAGTGGTTTCATGGCAAATATCAATGCTGAGGATAATAGTTCAATTGATTTGAATTTGGATGTAGATTCCTTAAATGTTGTAATGAAACATAAAACCGACGGAATTATATATGCGGTTAGTGGAGCAAAAAAAGTTGATTTGGCTGATAACGCTTCCCTCACCTTAGAGGGTACTACAGAAAGTTTGCAAGTGGACATGATTGCGAATACGAAACTTAGGGCCGATAAATTGGAAGCGGCTGAGGTCAGTCTCTCCAATAAGGAATCCAGTTTCGCAAGGATAAATGCATATCGCACATTTAACCTAAAATCAACAGGAAACAGTAAGACGCATCTTTATGGGAACCCTAAAATTACTATTGAGGAATTCTTTGATACTTCCCAACTTTTGAAAAAGGAGGATTAGATAGCAATAGGGGCGGTCATCAAATGACCGGGAATTCCAAAACCATCGACCAATGATTTTATATGTGGTCGCAACTCAGAACTCAGTCTTTCCACCCTTTGGCGAATTGCTTTGGATTTATCGGAACCTAGATATCCCTGTTCCAAAAACCATTCCGCATCCCCTCGTATTATTTTTAAGGAATGTAATGCACCCAGTTTGTATAAGAGTTCCTGGTATTCTTGATTAGAAACCGAAGATAGCTTCTCATAATACCATTTAACGGCAAGTGCTTCGCTATATGCTTTTCCAACTTCAAGTAAATGCGTTTGTGTTTTCAGAAATGCTTGGTAACTGGGCATTCCCTTTTTGATGTAGCTGCGAATACGCATGGCGGCCGTGTAAGTCAATCGCCGCAATCTAAAATCGAGGGCGTGTAAATGAAATTTAGGACTGTAAAGATGTTCACTATCCACCTGATTGACGTAGGTGGGATTAATGGTTGCCAATTTATCGGATAATTGAACTCCCAAAAGTTTCAATACACTTATGAAACCATCAGCGTTAAATTCTGACCTAAAATCAGATAGGACCCCCTTTGCAGCGAGTAACAATAGTACGGTATTGTCCCCTTCAAAAGTGGTGAAGATATCGGAGTCATTTTTTAAATCTGCTATTCTATTTTCCAGAAGGTAACCTTTGCCCCCGCAAGCTTCGCGACTTTCTTGGATGGCAGCCGTGCCAAACCAAGTAATGACCGCCTTTAGCCCCGCAACTTGGGTTTCAATTTTACGTTTGTCCTCCCCTTCTATGGAAACATATTCTGCCATCGCCTTTTGTAAAGTAAAATGATAGACATAACAACTGGCAACATGGGGAATTAGACGCATTTGATGAGTGGGGTAATCCATGAGCAAATCCTCTTGGATTTTGATGGAGTCATTGAACTGTCTGCGTTTTAAACTGTGTCTTACTGCTATAGTAAGTGCCATTTTTGCGGCAGCCAAAGCACCTTTTGCAACGCATATACGTCCCCCGACAAGGGTTCCCAACATCGTAAAAAAGCGCTTACTGGGATTCTTTATTTTAGAAGTATAATTTCCGTTGGCGTCAATTCCTCCATATTTGTCCAGTAAGTTTTCCACAGGAACCCTGACCTGGTCAAACCATATTTTTCCATTGTCCACACCATTGAGCCCTAACTTATATCCATTGTCTTCTACCTTAATACCTGGAAATTCTTTATGCTTACCATCCCTTAAGGGAACCAAAATAGCATGTACTCCTTGATTTTTCCCATTGACCAGAAGTTGTGCGAAAACGGTGGCCATTGTTGAATGCAATGCATTGCCTATGTATTCCTTATTATCATTTTTCCCGGGTGTATGTATAATAATTGCCCTTTCTTCATGCACATAGGTCGCCGTGGTATTAATGCCTCGTACATTACTTCCATGACCAGTTTCCGTCATGGCAAAACATCCCAAAAGACTGGCATTGGATGCCGGGCTAAGGTACTTTTTTCGCTGTAGGTCATTTCCCAGGTTTTGGATACTTCCTCCAAATAATCCAAATTGAACCCCCGCTTTTATGCCCAAACTTCCGTCCACATAGATAAGGTGCTCAAAAATGCTGGCATAACCTTCCAAATCATCTTGTCCCCCATATTGTTTTGGGTATGCATAAGAACACCAACCTCCTTTAGCTAACTGTTTTAATTGTTTAAGAACCACGTCTCGGAATTTGGTTTTATCCCGATATATTTCCCATTTAAATACGTCATCTTCAAGAACTTTTCTAAAGCGCTGCACTACCTCAAAGTCACGTTCGTTTAAGATAAAGTCCAATTGCTCACTATCATAAAGATTGACTTCCGTTGTATGTACTACTTCTACCTTAAACAAGTGATTATAATGGTTGGGCTGTATGCCCAAGGTTCTTTCTATTTGTTGTAGTTGTCTATTGGGATCCAAGGCTTTGGTGTGGAATTCGGCTACTTTACGTGCAAAGGTCTCCAAGGGATAAATTTCCGATTCAATAAGGGTAGCTTTGCTTGCAGTAATCAAGGCTTGCCATGATTTTATTTCGGCATCACTGGGAGGATTTTTCCTATCCAACCAAGAATTTAGATGTTGCTTATCTGCCTTGGATAAGCTTTGATCCTCATTAATACCTCTTTGAATCACTTGGATTTCAGAAGCCGACAATAAATCGTCTGACCAAATCACATAGAAAAATGGAATGTACGGCAACATTCCTGTAGTGTAATCACTTTTTGTAACCATAACCGAAAATTACAACAAAAAAGGTTGGTCTACCATCTGTCTTAAATTGAAATCCTTATGGTGTAATTCCACTATCTTTGGTGTATGAACGAACACTTAGATCCTACCTCACAGCAGTTCTCGCAAGAAGAATTGGACATTGAAAGGGCATTACGCCCCATTACTTTTGATGATTTTACGGGACAGGAGCAGGTGTTGGAAAACCTTAAGGTTTTTGTACAAGCCGCCAATATGCGGGGGGAAGCATTGGACCACACCTTGTTCCATGGCCCCCCGGGACTGGGAAAAACAACTTTAGCCCATATTTTGGCCAATGAGCTTGGGGTAGGTATTAAAGTCACATCCGGTCCCGTATTGGACAAGCCAGGGGATTTAGCAGGATTGCTGACCAATTTGGAAGAACGGGATGTATTGTTCATTGATGAAATACATCGATTGAGCCCTATTGTGGAGGAATATTTGTATTCCGCCATGGAAGATTATAAAATTGATATAATGTTGGAAACCGGTCCCAATGCAAGGACCGTACAAATTAACTTAAGTCCATTCACTCTTGTTGGCGCCACAACTCGCTCGGGATTACTCACGGCACCCATGAGGGCACGTTTTGGTATTTCAAGTAGATTGCAATATTACGATACAGAGCTTCTTTCTACCATTGTGCAAAGAAGTGCCCATATTTTAAGGGTTCCTATTTCCAATGAGGCCGCTATTGAAATTGCGGGGAGAAGCAGAGGTACCCCAAGGATTTGCAACGCGCTATTGCGGAGGGTACGGGATTTCGCCCAAATCAAAGGAGATGGAAATATTGATATTACTATCTCCAAATTTGGTTTGAAAGCCCTAAACGTGGATACGCACGGATTGGATGAAATGGACAATAAAATTCTTTCCACAATCATTGACAAGTTCAAGGGAGGTCCTGTAGGAATAACAACCTTGGCCACTGCTGTTTCAGAAAGTGCAGAAACCATAGAAGAGGTGTATGAACCCTTTTTAATACAGCAAGGCTTTATCATGAGGACACCAAGGGGTCGTGAAGTTACAGAATTGGCCTACAAGCACTTGGGCCGGGTCAAAGGGGGAACCCAGAGTGGTCTTTTCTAGGGTGTAATGGAAAAAACCAAAAAAATCCCACAAGCTTCTTTTTTAGAATTCCTTAAACGTAGCCCGGAAATTGTCAAAAACCCCCTGCCCTTTCATCATGATAATTTTGAAAAGAAAGGCGACACTTTCTCGCTCAACCTTCGTTTTGGCAACCGTATCATCTTCTCAAGGGATGCCGCTTTCCTAAAGTACGCGCTCCAAATCAACCAAAGAAACTACACCAAATCTGCGGTTCAAACGGTGGAAGTGGCAAAATATATTGGGAAAGGGTTGCTCACTTCAGAAGGCGCACTATGGAAGAGGCAGCGCAAGTTGATACAACCCAGTTTTCATAAAAAATATTTGGCCCAATTGGTCAAAATAATGAAAAAGACCATTCAAGAAGAGCTTCTTAAGATACCCATCGGTAAAGCAATTGATATAGAACCCTACTTTGGAAGTCTTGCTTTTCAAGTGGTGGCAAAGTCATTGTTTAGTGGCGCTGTTGACGGAAAAACAATAGAAAGACTTCAAAAAACCGTTGAAGCTTCACAAAAAATGTTGGTTCGCGAATTACGGCAACCCTATCTGGGTTGGTGGTTTAAGTATGGGGGGCTCTTGAACAAGCACTTTGCCATGGTCCAAGAGGCACGCGAATTGGTGCGTAACATTGTTGTATCCAGGAAAAAAGAAGGGATGGGTAAGGGGGATCTTCTGGATTTACTATTAGAGTCCCGTTATGAAGATGGTACACCGATGGAACAAGAGCAAATGATTGATGAAATCATGATCCTTTTTACTGCAGGACATGAGACCACAAGCAATGCGTTGACGTTTACCTGCCAATTGCTGGCTAAAAATCCGGAATATCAGGATACGGTTTATGAAGAGGCGTGTGCTATTAGGGATGGGGACGAATTGTCGGAAATCATGGGACTTAAGGTCACCACACAGGTTTTGGAAGAAGCTATGAGACTTTATCCTCCTGCCTACTTTATTGACCGTATGAATATTGAAGAGGATAGTTTTAATGGTTTTCAACTTCCTAAGAAAACCACATTGTTGTTTTCCGCAATTGAAATTCACAGGCATACCACACATTGGGTGAGGCCAATGGAGTTTATGCCCGAACGGTTTGATGGGGCTCCTAACCAGCATGCCGATTACTATTTTCCCTTTGGAGCCGGACCAAGACGATGTATTGGAAATAATTTTGCCATGTTGGAAATGCAATTGGTTATTTCCAACTTGATGAAGCATCGAAGTATCCAACCCAATAAAGGTCCTATAGAAATCCTTCCTTTAATTACCTTGAGGCCGAAAAATGCATATATTACTTTTAAAAGGCGCTGAATGATACTTAAGAAGTCTGAATATTCAGGAGCAATCAAGAAAGAGGCCCAACGCCTCGGTTTTATATCGTGTGGGATATCCAAAGCCGAATTTTTGGAAGAGGAAGCCCCGCGTTTGGAAAAGTGGCTCAATAAAAATATGCATGGTGAGATGCAATGGATGGAGAACCATTTTGATAAGCGCCTCGACCCTACAAAATTGATGGATGGCGCCAAATCAGTGATTTCAGTACTTTTGAACTACTATCCGGAACAATCTCAGGGAGAGGACACCTACAAAATAGCAAAATATGCCTACGGTACGGATTATCACTTTGTCATCAAGGACAAACTAAAACACCTCCTTCACTTTATTCAAGAAGAAATTGGTGAGGTGCATGGGCGTGCTTTTGTAGATTCCGCACCGGTTTTAGATCGGGCTTGGGCCGCTAAAAGTGGCTTGGGCTGGGTTGGAAAGAACAGTAACCTATTGACCAAAAAGATGGGTTCTTTTTATTTTATTGCGGAGCTCATCGTGGACTTGGAATTAGAATATGATACCGCGATAACGGACCATTGTGGGAGCTGTACCAAATGTCTTGATGCCTGTCCCACAGAGGCTTTAGTAGCGCCCTATGTGGTGGATGGAAGCAAGTGTATTTCCTACTTTACTATCGAATTAAAGAACGAAATCCCAACAGAATTTGAAGGGAAATTTGGGGATTGGGCGTTTGGCTGTGATACATGCCAGGATGTTTGTCCTTGGAACCGTTCCTCAAAACCCCATAGGGAACCATTATTCAACCCCCATCCGGAATTGTTGTCCATGACCAAAAAAGACTGGGAAGAAATTACGCATGATGTTTTTCAGAAAGTCTTTAAAAAATCCGCTGTAAAGCGCACAAAATTTTCAGGATTGCAACGAAATATAGCATTCCTTAAGGAATAGTATTTATTTTCCATGCTTAAAAGCAAACTTCCCTAGCGTTTGTCCCATAAAATAATTTATGCCTAAAAGTTGAAAAACCTTATCTTGGAAAGTGAATTAAGCGTCAATACGCTCTAATCCAAACCCTAACTAACTAAACTTTCTGGGCATGATGAAAATTAAAAAACCCCGACTCTCATTTTGGCAAATTTGGAACATGAATGTCGGGTTTCTTGGCATTCAATATAGTTTTGGACTACAACAGACCGCCATAAATCCCATATTCCTTTTTTTGGGTGCTGAAGAAGAACTATTGCCCATATTAAACATCGCTGGTCCGGTAACAGGTCTTATCATACAACCCATTATTGGTGCTATTTCTGATAAGACATGGTCGCCGCGATGGGGTAGGAGAAAACCTTTCTTTTTGATTGGTGCAATTTTGGGCAGTTTATGTCTTTTTGCTTTTCCTTTAAGTCCCACACTCTGGTTTGCAGTTGGTCTTCTTTGGATATTGGACGTTGGAAATAATATGGCCATGGAACCCTATAGGGCTTTTGTAGGTGACAAACTTCCTGATAATCAATTAAGTCTCGGCTATCAAATGCAAAGCCTATTTGTAGGGGCCGGAATTTTGTTGGCCAATGCTTCCATTTTTTTGTTTCAGGATTGGTTTGGAGGTGTTGAAGAGATTTCCGGGCAAATTCCTAAATGGTTGTACTATTCCTTTTTTATAGGTTCTTTTCTTTCAATAGCCACCATTTTATGGTCAGTTTTAAAAACACCCGAGATTCCTCCACCTGCTGAGGAGTTAAAAGAAATTGAGGAAAACAGAAAACTACCTTTTTCCGAAAAGCTCAAAAAACCTTTTGTTGAGATAAGGGATGCGGTTAAGGAAATGCCCAAATTCATGTGGAAACTCTCCGCCGTCTATCTTTTTCAATGGTATGCACTCTTTGTCTATTGGCAATTTATAACTCCCTTATTCCGCACTACCATGGGTTTTGATACCTCTGAGGCCGCAGCTCAAGCTGCAAAAATGAGTACTACATATAATATTGTTACTGCTGTTGTAGCGTTGATTTTGGTTCCTTTGACAATGCGGTTTGGAGGTAAAAAAATATATGCATTAAGTCTTTTTGGAACTGGCCTGGCCCTATTGGCCATCCCAAATATTGCGGACCCCGTTTATGTCCTATTCCCCATGGTACTGTTCGGTATTGGTTGGGCCGCTATGATGGGTATTCCCTACAGTATGGTTTCAAAAATTGTACCTCAGGAAAGGCGTGGGGTGTATATGGGAATCCTTAACATGATGATTGTCATTCCAATGGGTATTCAAACACTGACCTTTGGACCAATATTTAAAAATTTATTGGGCGCCAATGCGGTCAATGCAATGTATTTTGCGGGTGTCTTCTTTATCATTGCGTGTATTTTGGCACTTCGACTAAATGTTACCAAATCGGAAAGCGGGGCTGCACCCCAATCCTAAAAAACTGACATAGTTTGATTTGAATTAAGGTGTTCCCTTTGAGAGGGAATACCTTACCTTTATCGCCTTATTGAGAAGCAGAATCCATGAGTAAAGAAAAACAACGTAGGGAGGCTCTTATTTATCATGCTAAACCACAGCCTGGTAAAATTAAGGTAGTGCCAACAAAACCCTATTCAACGCAACGAGACCTTGCTTTGGCATATTCACCTGGTGTTGCTGAACCCTGCTTGGAAATAGAGAAGAATACTGATGAGGTGTATCGATATACCTCAAAAGGAAATACGGTGGCGGTAATTTCCAATGGAACAGCCGTTTTAGGCCTCGGTAATATAGGTCCTGAGGCTTCAAAACCAGTAATGGAGGGTAAAAGCCTACTCTTCAAGATTTTTGCGGATATTGACGGTATTGATATTGAGTTGGATACCGAAGATGTGGACAAATTCGTCGAGACCGTAAAAACTATTGCCCCCACTTTTGGAGGGATCAATTTAGAAGACATAAAAGCTCCGGAAGCTTTTGAAATAGAGCGAAGACTAAAGGAGGAATTGGACATTCCCGTCATGCATGACGATCAACACGGGACGGCGATTATTTCGGCTGCGGCATTGCTAAATGCTTTGGAATTGGCGGAAAAAAATATAGAAGAAGTTAAAATTGTAATTAGTGGAGCAGGCGCTGCAGCTATCTCCTGTTCTAGATTATATCGAGCATTTGGAGCCCGGGCGGAAAATATGGTAATGCTGGACAGTAAGGGGGTTATCCGAAAAGATAGGGATCAGCTTTCTTCGCAAAAAGCGGAATTTGCTACAGATAGGAAAATAGACACGCTTGAAGAAGCCATGGTTGATGCCGATGTATTCATTGGTTTGTCCATTGCGGGTATCGTGTCCGCAGCCATGTTAAAGTCGATGGCCAAAGACCCCATTGTCTTTGCGATGGCCAATCCAGACCCGGAGATCGCTTATGATGTTGCTTGTCAAGCTAGGAAAGATATTATAATGGCCACTGGTCGTTCCGACCATCCTAACCAAGTAAACAATGTACTGGGCTTTCCTTTTATATTTCGTGGTGCCTTGGATGTAAGGGCGACAAAGATTAACGAGGAAATGAAAATGGCAGCGGTTCGTGCTTTGGCGGACTTGACCAAGGAACCTGTTCCTGAGCAGGTGAATATTACCTATGATACCACAAGGTTGACTTTTGGGAAGGAGTACATTATTCCAAAACCCTTTGATCCCCGGCTTATCGCGAAAATCCCACCAGCTGTGGCTAAGGCAGCCTTCAAAAGTGGTGTGGCAAAAGCCCCTGTTAAAAATTGGGAGGCTTATGAGGAACAATTGATGCAGCGATCGGGCAATGACAATAAGGTGGTGCGAATGTTGCACAACCGAGCAAAAGTAAACCCTAAGCGAATTGTTTTTGCTGAAGCTGAACTATTGGACGTAATGAAGGCGGCTCAAATTGTCTATGACGAGGGTATTGCCATTCCCATTTTATTGGGGAATCGGGCTACGATAGAGAAGCTTAAGACGGAACTGGAGTTTGATGCCGAAGTGGAAATTATTGATCCTAGGGATGAGGATTCCAAAGAAATCAGAACACGCTATGCCCGGAAGCTTTGGCAGTTGAGAAAGCGGAAAGGGGAGACAGAATACAGCTCTAGGGTGAATATGGGCAAAAGAAATTACTTTGGTTCCATGATGCTCTTGGAAGATGAGGCCGATGGTATGATTTCTGGGTATTCTAGGGCCTATCCAAAAGTGTTGAAACCTGTTTTCGAGGTAATTGGTCGAGCCCAAGGCATTGAAAATGCTTCAACCGTAAACATTATGATCACGGAAAGAGGGCCGTTGTTTCTTGCAGATACTTCCATAAATATTGATCCCAATGCGGAGCAATTGGCCGAAATTGCCTTGATGACGGCAAATGTGGCAAAAACCTTTGGCTTTGATCCCGTTATGGCCATGTTGTCCTATGCTAACTTTGGTTCTTCAAATCATCATGAGGCGAGAAAAGTTAGGGAGGCCGTAAGCTTATTACACGAGAAACACCCTGATTTGACCGTTGACGGCGAAATTCAAACAGATTTTGCCCTGAGCCAAGAATTATGTCATAATAATTTTCCTTTTTCTAAACTGGCAGGGAGAAAAGTAAATACCTTCATTTTTCCCAATTTGGATGCTGCCAATATCACCTATAAATTACTAAAAGGATTGAATAAGGCGGATTCCATTGGTCCAATTATGCTGGGACTTCGAAAAGCCGTCCATATCCTTCAGTTAGGGGCAAGTGTGGATGAAATGGTCAATATGGCTGCTGTGGCCGTAATCGATGCCCAGGAACGTGAAAAGAGAAAGAAGGCCAAAATGGAAAGCATATGATTACCCACCTATCCGGAAAACTTGTTGAGAAAAATCCAACGTGTGTCATTGTGGAATGTAATGGGGTTGGGTACTTTTTGAATATCTCTTTGCATACTTTTTCATTGCTTCCATCAGATGAAAACCTAAGGATTTATACCCATCTTCAAATAAAGGAAGACTCCCATACACTTTTCGGGTTTATGGAAAAAGCGGAGCGCGAAATATTCCTTTTGTTAATTTCCATTTCGGGAATAGGCCCAAGTATTGCCCGTACCATGTTATCTTCCCTAAATCCGGCCCAAGTTAGGGATGCAATTGCCAACGGAGAAGTCGCTACAATCCAAGCTGTAAAGGGCATCGGAGCAAAGACGGCTCAGCGTGTAATTGTGGAGTTAAAAGACAAGGTTCTGAAGGTTCAGAATATGGACGAAGTTTCCCTTCCATCAAACAATACAACCAAAGAAGAAGCGTTATCTGCATTAGAGGTTCTTGGTTTCAACAGAAGGCAGTCAGAAAAGGCAGTAGACCGCGTGCTTTCACAAGAATCTTCGTTAGGCGTCGAGGACATCATTAAACAGGCGCTGAAAAATTTGTAATTAGTTTGAAAAGAGGGGCATTACCACAACTTAAACCCACTGGGTTTAAGCCACTATTCTTTTTCACATTGCTGTTGGTTCTTAGTGCATCACTAAGCGGCCAAGAAACCAATGCGCAGACACAGGATTCCACAAAAACCGGATTCGCCCTGGGAAGGATTCTATTGGAGAATCCTAATAGTATTGTCTCCAAGTATGAATATAATGCCAAAATAGATAGGTATGTCTACACGGAAAGTGTAGGCGATTTTAATGTAAACTATCCGCTTTTTTTAAAACCGGAGGAGTACTACGAGCTTATCCAGAAAGAAGGCATGAAAGCTTATTTCAAAGAAAAAATAGATGCATTTTCTGGAAAAAAGGAAGGGAGCGAGGAAGCCCGAAAAAACCTTTTGCCCAATTTTTATATCAATAGTGGCTTTTTTGAGTCGGTTTTTGGTGGCAATACCATTGAAGTGATTCCCCAAGGTTCCGTGGCCATGGATCTTGGAATCATTTGGCAAAAAAATGACAACCCGGCCCTTTCCCCTAGAAACCGTACCAATCTTTCCTTCGATTTTGATCAACGCATCAGTTTAAGTATGCTGGCCAAGGTGGGAGAGCGACTGGAGGCAACGGTCAACTATGATACGGAGGCAACATTTGATTTTCAGAACCTGGTAAAACTGGACTATACTCCTACGGAAGACGATATTTTGCAGAAGATTGAAATAGGTAACGTCAATATGCCATTGAACAGTTCCTTAATTACCGGGGCACAAAGTCTTTTTGGTGTTAAGACCCAACTACAATTTGGAAGGACTACCGTCACAGCGGTGTTTTCCGAACAACGTTCACAAAACAATACCGTAGTGGCCCAAGGTGGGGGAACCTTAAACGAGTTTGCCCTTACTGCCCTGGATTATGACGAAGACAAACATTTTTTCTTGGCACAGTATTTCCGGGATAATTACGATCGGGCATTGGAAAACTATCCCTTTATCAATAGCCAGGTCCAGATTACCCGTTTGGAGGTTTGGGTGACCAATAGAAACCAACAAACGTTGAACGTAAGAAATGTTGTGGCCCTTCAAGATTTGGGAGAGGGAAGGTTAGGACCCAATGGTCAAGAAAAAACGAGGATAGGAATTCAAGGTACTCCTCCAGTGGCATTTTTCAATGTGATGGGTAACGGCATTTTACCCCAAAACTCCAACAATGATTTTGATCCTGCAGGGATTGGCAATGGTGGTGCCCTGACCGAACAGATACGGGACATTGCCACGGTAGAACAAGGATTTAACTTAGCCGCCACTGGCAACTACAATCCCAATCAGGGGTTTGATTATGCCATTTTGGAAAATGCAAGAAAACTGGAAGTAGGAAGGGATTATCAGTTCAATACGCAATTGGGCTATATTTCCTTAAATCAACGATTGAGCAATGATGAAGTGTTGGGGGTCGCCTTTCAGTACACCTTCAACGGAGAAGTCTTTCAGGTGGGTGAATTTGCCAATGGTGGGGTGGATGCCACAACTGTATCCGGAGGCGCCACGCCAATTATTGAAAATAATACCCTGATTTTAAAACTACTGAAAAGTAATATTACCAATGTGGATGATCCCATCTGGGATTTGATGATGAAAAATATCTATGCTACAGGGGCCTTTCAGTTAAGTCAGGAAGATTTCCGCATGAATATTTTGTATTCAGACCCTACTCCTAGAAATTATATTACCCCAGTAGATGTCAATGCGGGATGGCCAACAAATTTGGAGGATAGGATACTGATTAATGTTTTAAGCCTTGATCGATTGAACATATACAATGATGTGCAATCAGGGGGGGATGGCTTCTTTGATTATTTACCCGGTATCACCATCGACCCGCAAACAGGACGAATTATTTTTACCAAGGTGGAACCCTTTGGCGAATTCCTTTTCAATTTGTTGGGAGGTGGAACCTATGATGTTGAAAATGACCAAGGTTATAATGTAAACCAACAGCGCTATGTTTTCCGAAATATGTATGCCAAAACCAAGGCAGCTTCCCTCCAGGATGCGGAGAAGAACCGTTTTCAGATAAAGGGGCGTTACAAATCGCAAGGGAACAACGGGATTCCCATTGGAGCATTCAATGTACCTAGGGGTTCGGTCAGGGTCACAGCTGGAGGTCGACAGCTCCAGGAAGGCATCGACTACACCGTCAACTATCAAGCGGGAACCGTACAATTATTGGATCCCAGTTTGGAAGCCTCCAATACCCCGATCAACATTTCCGTGGAAAACAATGCGGTCTTTGGGCAACAAACAAGAAGGTTTACTGGAGTAAATGTAGAACATCAATTCAATGAAAATTTTGTTTTGGGAGCCACCTTGTTGAATTTAAATGAACGGCCTTTGACCCAAAAAGCCAATTTTGGCATTGAACCTGTAAACAACACCATTTTTGGACTGAATGGAAACTTCAGTACGGAAATTCCCTTTTTAACTAGGCTGGCAAATAAGTTACCGAATATTGATACCGATGTTCCCTCTAACCTTTCCTTTAGGGGGGAATTTGCATTTTTGAGCCCTAATTCACCTAAGAATGCTGATTTTCAAGGAGAGACCACTACCTATCTGGATGATTTTGAGGGAGCTCAGGCATTAATTGATATTCGGTCCTCTTTAGGGTGGTTTTTGTCCAGCCCTCCCGAGGAATTTGCCGATGGAATAACAGGATTGGATGTTGGATTTGAACGGGCAAAGATGGCTTGGTATACCATTGATCCCATCTTTTACACCAATCAAAGACCAGATGGGGTCACCGACCAGGACATTTCACTAAACTCCACAAGAAGGGTCTTCATTGACGAGGTTTTTCCAACTGTAGATATTGCCCAAGGGCAAACAACTGTTCAGGGTACTTTGGACATTGCCTACTATCCCAATCAGAAAGGACCCTATAACGCCAGTCCCTCTTTTGACGGCTCACCACAAGATAATTGGGCAGGTATTATGCGCTCGTTGAGCAGTACCAATTTTGAGCAGTCCAATGTGGAATTTGTACAGTTCTGGGTACTGGACCCCTACATTGATGGAGAAACAACTGGGGCCAATACGGGCGAGTTGGTGCTGAACCTTGGAAATATTTCTGAGGACATTCTTAAAGATGGTCGAAAACAGTATGAAAATGGACTACCTGCCAGTACCAATAATGAAGTGCCCAGGGAAACCATATGGGGACAGGTCCCTTCTACCCAGGCTTTGGTCTACGCCTTTGATGCTGATGAAGGGAATAGGACCCAACAGGATATCGGCTATGATGGTTTCAATGATGTCCAGGAGGCCACCATATACAATGGTCCTGCAAACGATCCCGCCCTTGATAATTACACCTACTATCTAAATAGGGAAGGAGGGATTTTAGAGCGCTACTTGGATTTTAATAATCCCGATGGAAACTCCCCGGTAACGGTTACCAATACGGATAGGGGATCCACAACCCTTCCTGATGTGGAAGATGTGGATCGTGACCTAACTATGAATACCGTTAACAGTTACTACGAATACCGAATCCCAATTCAACCAAACACCACTATCGACGATCGTTATGTCACTGATATTAGGGAAGGACAAACCCCCACCTTGCCCAATGGCGGACAATTAAATCGAAGATGGATACAATATAAAATTCCCCTGACTGATTTTACTGATGCCATTGGTGGAATCACGGATTTCCGTTCCATAAGCTTTATGCGCATGTACCTTACTGGTTTTTCCAATGATGTCGTACTTCGTTTTGCTACCTTGGATTTGGTACGTGGCGACTGGCGAAGCTTTACGAACACCTTACAACCAGGGGTGGATGATATTCCTGAAGATGACGGAACAATAACAGATGTCAATACGGTCAATATAGAAGAAAATAGTGGTCGCACCCCCATACCCTATGTATTGCCTCCAGGGGTAATTAGGGAACAATTGAACAATAACAACACGATTATTAGGCAAAACGAGCAATCGTTATCCTTCGTTGTGGAAAATTTGGAGTCTCAGGACAGTCGAGGGGTTTTTAAAAATGTAAATATCGATGTACGGCAATACGAAAGCATCAAAATGTTCATGCATGCCGAAAAAATATTCAATACGGATTATTCCGATGATGATACACCCCTGGTTGGGTTTTTACGTGTTGGAACGGATTTCTCCGAAAACTTCTATCAGATTGAGCGATCGTTACAATTTACACCCTTTGGTTCAACAGCGGAAGATGTGATTTGGCCGACAGTCAATGAAATTGATATTGATTTGACCGACTTGAATCGGGTGAAATCCCTACGCATAGCCCAAAGGGATGATGGGGTGCCGTTGAACGAACTCCGGTTTTATGAGGTAGTAAATGGGGAGGTGACGGAGGTGGATGAATTTGCGCCAAGAACCTTAGGGGTCAATAGAATAGGTATTAAAGGGAATCCCTCCTTTGGAAGTATTAGAGCAATGATGGTGGGTGTTAAAAATGTGGATAACGCTCCCGCCAGAGGGGAGGTTTGGTTCAATGAACTTCGCCTGGCAGGATTGGATAATAATGGGGGTTGGGCCGCCATAGCAGCCTTAGATGCCAACATGGCGGATTTTGCTAACGTAAGCGCCACGGCAAGCACCAGTACATCAGGTTTCGGTACATTGGACCAATTGCCCAACGAACGCCTGCGTGAGGATGCCATCACCTATGATGTGGTGACGAATGTAAATGTTGGACAGCTATTCCCAAAACAATGGGGACTTCAGATACCCTTTAATTTTGGAATTTCAGAAACCTTGATTACACCAGAGTTCGATCCCGTTTTTGATGATCTAAAATTGGACGATCTTATTGATGCGGAAGCAACTCAAGAAGGAAAGGACGCCGTTAGGGAACAAGCAGAGGATTATACAAAGCGTAGAAGTGTTAATTTGATTGGGGTAAGAAAAAATAGGGGAGAGGAAGCCGATGCCAATTTCTACGATATTGAAAACTTTACGTTCAATTATTCCTACAACAAAACCAACCATCGGGATTTTGAAATTGAGGATCTGCAGGATGAAAATGTGAATACGGGCTTTGTATATAACCATAATTTTAAACCGGCACCCGTAGCGCCTTTGGCAAAATCAGATTCTTTATTGACAGGTAAATACTGGCAGTGGCTGAAAGAATTGAATTTTAACGTCCTACCCACTAGCATTTCTTTAAATGCCAATTACAATAGATCGTTCAATCAGCAACGTTTCCGAGGGGTATTTGGTGATGGTGATTTCTTGGACCTTCCTACCTTGCAACAACGTAATTATCTGTTCAATTGGCAATATGCCCTAAATTACAGCTTAACGAAATCTTTACGGTTAAATCTAACGGCCTCCAATAATAATATCGTAAGAAACTATTTTACTTCTGAAGTGGACTTAGAAGGAAGACCCGTAATAGATAACACCTTGGATCTTTGGGATGGTTTCTTTGATGTGGGGGAGCCCAATAGGCATTCGCAACAAATGCAGTTGAACTATGAATTGCCTTTTGATAAATTCCCTTTTCTCAGTTTTATCAATGCCCAATATACCTATACCAGTAATTTTGATTGGCAAAGGGGTGGGGATGCATTGATTGAAGTCGCTGGAGAAAGTATCAATACCGTTCAAAATGCCAACACGCACACCCTAACAGCCAATATGACGATGCAGGGTTTTTATGACTTTATTGGCCTTAAAAAAAGGACGGCTAAGGCCACAACGGGTATTGCTGCCCCTAGAAGCAGGGGGTCAAACGCTAACGAAGGCGAAGGAAAGGACAAAAAACCAAGAGGTAAGACCTCCAAAACCTGGAATACGCTTGTTGATATCTTGACCATGGTAAAACGGGTCAATGTAAACTATAGCGAGAACAATGGAAAAGTACTGCCGGGCTACACCCAGTCCATAGGATTTATCGGGACCTCCAGGCCCACCTTAGGTTTTGTTTTTGGTAGCCAACGTAATGTGCGTTTTGAGGCGGCTCGAAGGGGTTGGTTGACGAATTTTCCTGAATTCAATTCACAATTTTTGCAGAACAGCAACAAGAACCTGAATATTACGGCCACGGCACAACCCACCCAGGACCTGACCATAGACATCTTGGCAGATCGCCAAATTTCAAACAGCCTTCAAGAGAATTATGTACCTGATCTTTGGGCGCAAGGGGAAACCGGCTTGGTCAATAACATAGGTAACTTTAGCATCTCCACCATGATGTTGGGAACGGTTTTTAGAAAAAGTGATGAATTCGATTCCCAAACCTTCGAAGAATTTAAGGCCAATCGCCTCACGGTAGCAAATAGAATCGTTTCTGATAGAGGTATCAACGTGCAGGACCGGGATGATGAGGGCTTTCCGGTTGGGTATGGAAAAACGAGTCAGGACGTACTGCTTCCAGCATTTTTTGCGGCTTACACCGGACAGGATGTAAATCGCGTGAACTTGGATGCCTTCCGCGAAATTCCCATTCCCAATTGGAACATTAAGTATACGGGCTTCATGAAAAATCGTTGGTTCAAAAAGAAATTCAAACGTTTTTCCATTCAACATGGCTACCGATCGGCCTATAGTATCAATTCCTTTCAGACCAACTTGGAACGGGAACAATTGATCAATGATGGCCTGCCTGCAGTCAATGCAGAAACCGGTAACGTTTTACCAACGGATATTATCAATAATGTGGTGCTTACGGACGAATTCAATCCTTTGATGCGAATGGACTTTGAAATGAAAAATTCGTTGAGTGTTTTAGCTGAAGTACGCACCGACAGAACACTTTCGTTGAGTTTTGACAATAGTCTGTTGACGGAAATCAATGGACAGGAATATACATTGGGCTTAGGCTACAGAATCAAAGATGTAAAATTCGTGACCAATATCGGTGGGGAACGTACCCGGTTAAAGGGAGATTTAAATATCAGGGCCGATTTGTCGTTAAGGGACAATATTACCATTATACGAAATTTGGATATTGAAAACAATCAAATTACTGCTGGCCAAGAACTTTGGTCCATTAAGCTAAATGCAGATTATGCCCTGAGCAAGAGTTTAAATGCCATATTCTTTTACGATCATTCTTTCTCTCAATTTAAAGTGTCCACTGCATTTCCACAAACAACCATCAATGCCGGATTTACCCTAAGGTATAATTTTGGGAATTAGCTTTGTGCTAGGTGCTAAAAAAAGTTAAAGGTTTGAAATTTAAGATAGGTGTTTTAAAGATTCCCATAACATGTTACTTAACAACAAATAGCGTTCATGCAATTTCTATTAAAAATGAAGTAAAAAATCATTTTGAGGGCATGGATAAACGGTTAACTTTGTTCGCATAGAAAATTGTTACTAATGAATATTCCGTCAGATTTAAAATACACTAAAGATCACGAGTGGATCAAAGTGGAAGGGGATACCGCTACAGTGGGTATCACAGATTTTGCCCAGAGCGAATTGGGTGATATTGTGTATGTAGAAGTAGAAACTTTGGATGAGACTTTGGACAAGGAAGAAGTCTTTGGTACTGTAGAGGCCGTAAAGACCGTTTCTGATTTGTTTTTACCACTGAGCGGAGAGATCATTGCTTTTAATGATGCCTTGGAAGACGAACCGGAAAAAGTAAATTCAGACCCTTACGGCGATGGTTGGATGATTAAGATAAAAATTTCAAATCAAGAAGAAGTTGAGGAGTTGCTAAGCGATAGTGACTATAAAGCTTTGATTGGTGGGTAAACGCAAGTTCACAGTATTTTTTGTAGGTTGGATGGTTTTAATTACATCATTCAGCCTTTTTTCTTTTTCCAGTGAAGGTGAGGATAGGATATGGTTTCCACATTTGGACAAAATTGCACACTTTACTTTTCATTTTGGAATTTTGGTTTTGGGCGCCCTGGCTATAAATGAGATGTCTCCCAAAATAGGGGATTGGAAAAGAGGAATTGCCTTTTTGTTCCTATTTTCAATAAGCTATGGACTCTTAATAGAACTACTTCAGTGGGGTATGCCTTTTGGCCGTTCAGCAGAATTTTGGGATGTATTGGCCAATTTGACTGGGGCTTTGGTGGGTGTTTTACTCATTCAAAAGTACCGATCACTCATTGAACGGTTAAAATGAGTCTTGAAATTGTGGTCATTTTAAATATTTGGTTAAATTAGCAAAGACTAAAAATTAGGATATGGAACCGAAAAAGAACCCAAAAGCAGATGTAGGTAAAAACAGTGGCCTTTATTTCGTTATTGGTCTTGCCTTGGTGATGTTGTTGGTCTGGAGAGGATTGGAATGGAAGAAATATGACAAGTCCAACGATTATGACATCGCCTTAAACGTTGAAGACCAGTTGGATGAAGAAGTGCCCATGACGGAGCAAATAAAGACACCACCACCACCACCACCGCCTGCAGCCCCTGAAGTCATTGAGGTTGTTGAGGACGAGGAAGAAGTTGAGGAAACTGTGATTGAATCTACTGAGACCAGCCAAGAAGAAGAGGTGATGGAAGTGGAAGATGTTGAGGTTGAAGAAGTCGACGAAGATATCTCAGTTCCTTTTGCTGTAATCGAAGATGTACCTGTATTCCCGGGCTGTGAAGGTTCCAGTAATAAAAAAGCGTGTTTTCAGGAAATGATGCAGAAGCACATCCGTAAGAACTTCCGCTATCCTGAAATAGCGCAAGAGATGGGCATCCAAGGTAGGGTGGCCGTAATGTTTACTATCCAAAGGGATGGAAGTATAGGAAATATCAGAATGCGGGGACCGGATAAGAATTTGGAAGCGGAAGCAATGCGGATTATCCAAAAATTACCCAAAATGACTCCTGGTAAACAGCGTGGACGCGCCGTAAAGGTTCCATTTAGTATTCCTATTAACTTTAAGTTACAATAAAAAGTTTTACATAGTTTGGAAAACCCGGTAAATACCGGGTTTTTTGTTGCCCGTTGCACATCCTTTTTTGCAAAACAAGGGTATCAAACGTATCTTTGCGCCACGTAAAGTGCTATGAAGTCCACTACCGAAACACTGAATACATCTTGGGCACTGGTATTCTCCGATTTTAAGGAGTTGACCAAAGTACGCCTTGCTGTTAGTGTGGTTTTTTCTTCTATTGCGGGATACCTATTGGGGGCGTATACCATAGACCTATTTTCCATAGCCCTTTTAGCCGAGGCGCTCGCATCGAGCAGAGCGATATGGCCATCATTCCAATGCGTGTCGATGACCGTCGCGTGCAGCTCTCCCGAATTTACAACCAGCC
>JBCBZA010000084.1:0-16939 GCA_039815575.1 Bacteroidota bacterium
ACATGAAATTCAAGATTTTGATTTTTGGAATGCCAAGGCCATCTATTTTTACGATATGGACCATAACATCGTTGAATTTATAGCGCGAAAGAACTTAAAGAACGGAACGGACAAAGAATTTAATTCGAATTCCCTGCTTGAAATTTCAGAAATTGGAATTCCTGTAAATGATATAGAAACAACTTTTAACACCTTGAACACACTATCAAATCTCTCCAAGTATGATGGTGGTTTTGAGAAGTTTTGTGCCATTGGAGACGAGAATGGATTGTTCATTTGTATCAATAAACAACTAAAGAATTGGTTTCCAACCGGGGACAAAGCCCATTCTTCAGAATTTGGGATTACGTTCGAGGAAAATGGAAAGGAATACGCAATGGAATTTAGGAATGAAAAAATAAAAACAGTAGCTAACAAGGACTAGGATTCGGCTGGTACTTGTGGACTGTTCATTAGTAACGAACCATTAATAACCACATTGCAAATCAGTGGCCGAAATCATAGCTGATACCAATGTAGCCAATTAAAGATAATATGGATAAAAAGAAGGTCCTTATCATAAATGGACATCCGGACAAAGAAAGTTTCAATTACGCACTTTCTGAAGCATATATAAAAGGAGCAGAAAAGTCAGGAGGTGAAATAAAAGAGATTAAGATTCGGGAATTGGATTTTAATCCAAACCTTCAATTTGGCTATAGAAAGCGAACAGCACTTGAACCTGATTTATTGGAAGCCCAAGAAAAACTAAAATGGGCGGATCATCTTGTTTGGGTATATCCTGTTTGGTGGGGTTCCGTACCCGCAATTATGAAAGGGTTTTTAGATCGGGTGTTATTACCGGGGTTTGCATTTCAAAAAAGGGAAGGGTCCGTATGGTGGGATAAGTACTTCACTGGAAAAACCTCCCGATTGATTTGTACAATGGACCAACCAAGCTGGTATTATAGACTAATAAACAAAAGTCCGTCCCATAGTGCAATGAAAAAATTGACAATGAATTTTATTGGAGTAAAGTCAGTGAAAATAACAGCTATTGGACCATTACGGCTTTCAAAAGATGAATTTCGTCAAAAGTGGCTGGCCAAGGTTGAAAAGCTCGGGGAACAACGTAAATAACATTGGGCCACCACATCGTGTACAGGCCATAACGGTATGGATGGTAAAAAGGAATACGTATAAACCTTGGTCAATTCCAAATTGAAAGGTTGGTAAGCGGAAATCCATTATCACTCTTACCATGGGCATGGGGGTTCATTAAAATTCAATTGATTATGAAGAAAACGGGATGTATGGTTTTCTTACTTGTTGCCTTAAATCTTTATGCACAGGACAGTTCTTTTATCATCAAAAATGTACGGGTATTTGATGGTAGTCTTACCATTAATGAAACGAATGTAGTAGTTAAAAATGGCGTAATCAATGGCATTGGGCCAACATTGAAAGTTCCGGATATTCCAAATATTGATGGTAAAGGCTTTACGTTAGTCCCTGGATTTTTAAATGCACATGCCCATACCGAATATGTTGACCAATTAAAGGAATCACTCAGATTTGGTGTAACGACTGTATTGGATATGGGAACATTTCCCGAACATGACAAAACATTAAGGAATGCAGCAGCTTCACGAAAAGACGTAGCGGATTTTCGATCATCGGGAATTTTTATAACACCCCCGGGGGGGCATGGTACAGAATACGGGTATCGTATCCCAACAATAAATAACACTCCAGATAAAGCCAAAGCATTTGTAGATCAGCGTATTAAGTTGGGGGCCGATTATCTAAAGATTGTTATTAATGGTGTTAGAAATAAGAGAAATGGGACACCTACATTGGATAGCGCCACCGTACATGCGTTGATAAAAGCTGGCCATGATCACAAAAAACTTGTTGTTGCCCATATAGAAAGTACCGAAGACATACAACTGGCCATTGAAGCTGGTGTGGATGGATTGGTCCATCAATGGCGTGATTCGGGACTTCGTCCGGATTTAGCAAATCTCATAGCCGCAAATAATGTATTTGTTGTGGCTGGTGACGTTGCTGTAATTGATGGTTTCTTGAATGGGGGGCCACAGTTACTTTTAAAGGACAAGAAGATTTCCCCTTACCTCTCCGAACGCTCTATTAAAGAACTTAAGAAACCAATGAGAGCACTTCCTGGATTGTCAATTACACCATTTATGGATGGTTTGAGAAGTCTTATGGAGGCTGATGTTCTTCTCCTATCCGGTTCGGATGCTTTTACAGGTAACCCACGTGTTGTTCATGGGGCAAGTTATCATAGAATGCTAGAACTATTTGCAGAAGCCGGTTTACCTCCTGCAAGGATACTACAAATGTCCACATCCCATGTCGCAGATGTATTTGATTTAACCGATAGAGGTAGAATTAAACCTGGATTAATAGCTGACCTCATTTTGATTAATGGCGACCCTACCACGGATATTAAGGACACACGGAAAATCGTAAAAATATGGAGAAGGGGAATAGAAGTAAATCGCGAGCCTTAATGTGGATGTTTAGAATAAGGTACGGCAGGCATTGTGACGGGGTTCACCACTGGAAAATTCCTTACAATTTGCTATCTTTCGGTGATGCCTGAAAATCATTGCTGAGTTTTGACATAATCTGCATTAGACCCTGAGCAATAAGTTAAAAATTGGTGCAGCAAAGAAGCCTCCTTTCATAAAATTAAAAACCAAAAAATGGCATACCAAGTTGGAAAAACCAAAGATGTTGGATTTCAATTCGGACTTCAAAGAACCTTTCCTGTTTCAGAACAACATGCATGGGACTTTATGTTCTCTGATATCGGGTTGGGAATTTGGTTAGGCGAACTCAAAATTGACCTTGGCCCAAAAAAGAATTATCGAACAAAAGAAGGTGTTGAAGGACTTGTTCGTGTTTTTAAACCTAATTCACACATTCGTATGACTTGGAAAAAAGAGGCCTGGGAAAATACATCTATCGTTCAAGTCCGTATAATCAGAAAGGGCAAAAACAAGACAGTAATCAGTTTCCATCAGGAAAAACTTATCAATTCCAAACAACGCGTCGAAATGAGTGCCTATTGGAACCGAAAAATGGATCGGATCACATACGGGATAGCCAAAGCCAACCATTGACATTGGCCATAAGTAGGATTAGGAGTGCATGCGTTAAAATTTGAAAATGACTAAAATATTTAGAAATTTATTGGCCATAGTAATAGGCGTAATTTCCGTTTTGTTGGTTCAGTTCGTAATCACCAAACTTTGGAATTTGGCTGGGATCAATTGGGGGTCGAATAATTTACCTTTCCAATTACCCCAACAAATTGGAATGTTGTGCTCTGCATTTATTGCTGGGGTGATTGGGCCGTGTATTGCGGTTTTTATTGCTCGAAAAAAGACGCTGGTCATTATCCTTGCATTTCTTGCAATTGGATTGTCCATAGACATTTATGCCGCGATCGTTCCTTTGAAACCTGTTCCGATGTGGTTTCGGATAGCTTGGGTCGTAAGCGTTCCAATACAGGTTTACCTTGGAATTGAATTGGGAGGAAAACTTATAAAAAAAACAGCGTATAAGGCCATATAATCATAATTATTTTTTTTAAAAGATGTTTGTCCGTAGCTTCCTTCGAAATCTGGGAGCCTTGTTATAGCTATTGAGATGAATTTCTACACATTCAGCATAATTTCCTTCGCTATAATCTCAATTCTAAATGCGACTTAGTTGCATTTAGAATTATTTAAAGTTAGTTTTGCATCACTTTTTTAGTGGTTGAAAATTGAAAGCTTATGACAGTTAGCAATGTGATAATAGTAGGATCTGGTCCGGCAGGAATAGGTGTTGCCTCACTTCTAAATCAAACGGATATTGACTATATTATTTTGGAGAAAAAAGTAATTGGCTCGTCATTTTTGGAATGGCCAAAAAGCATGGAAATGATAACACCGTCATTTCCCAGTAATGCCTTTGGACAAATAGATTTGAATTCTATATGCGAAGCGACTTCACCAGCATTCTCCTTTAACAAGGAACACTTAACAGGTGAAGAATATGCGGAATATCTTGCTTCCGTAGTGGATTATTTTAAAATAAATGGTCAAACCGATACCGAGGTAAAAAAAGTAGTTAACCATAAAGACGGTTGGTTATTGGAAACCAATCAAGGTCCTTTTTTTTGTAAATATTTGGTTTGGGCGGCAGGTGAATTTCAAAACCCCCAAATTAAAAATATTAACGGGGCCGAACACTGTTTGCACAGTTCAATGATTAAAGACATCAATGTCCTAAAAGGTGATGATTTTGTTGTCGTTGGGGGCTATGAAAGTGGTGTGCAATTAGCCTTTGACCTCATCCAAAATAATAAGAAAGTGACCCTGATAAATCCAGATAAAGTTGATGATCAATACACCAGTGACCCCTCTAAAATATTGTCCCCCTACACCCATGCTAAATACCTAAAAATAAAAAGCTCGCAACGTTACACGGAAATGTTAGGTGAGGTGGAAAGTGTTACTAAGAAAGAGAACCTGTACCGCATTCAGTTAAGGGACGGAAAGCTACTGGATATCAAAAACGGGCCAATCTGTGCAACGGGTTTTTCATTGGTCAAAAAACCAATCGAGGAATTTATTACCTATAGAAAAGATGGTAGCCCTAAGTTACATGAGGGAAGTGATGAATTTTTTGGTCATAAGCACCTATACCTTTCTGGTCCTTCCGTAAGACATGACAATCATATATTTTGTTTCATCTATAAATTCAGGCAACGGTTTGGCGTAATTGTGGAGCATATATTGAAAAAAGAAAAATACAGACGAAAAGATATTTCTTCCCTAGTTGAAAAATGGAAAGCCAATGGGATGTACCTATCAGATTTAAGTTGTTGTGATGTAGAATGTGTTTGCTAATTCCGAGAATTAAAAATGAAAAGAGATCGCATGCCCTCTATAGAGACATTACATCTTATTGCCGGATTTTCATTAGTGATTTCAGGCATTTTGGTTTATTTTATCGAAGGTTTTGAAATGGCGCTGTCATGGGGCATATTTGGTGCCATGTACATCTCCATGTCGGATATTGGTGAAGACGAAATGAGTACTGAAAAACGAAAACAGCTACCCCACCGGATTAGGTGTCTATTCGGCTATTTTGGTGCTGCATTTAGTGTAGTTTTGATGCTATTTTACTTCAAACAACTATTTCTGGTATGAACGCATTGAGAAAAGTTCCAGTTGTCATCCTTAACGGATTTCTTGGATCTGGCAAGACAACACTTTTTAGAAACCTGCTATCACAGTCAAAAAAGAAAGGCATACGAGTATGTGCCATTGTCAATGACATGAGCGAGTTGGATGTAGATGGAGAGTTGTTAGCTGTAACCGATGTTGTAGAGGAAGATAATAGCATATTGGAATCCATTCATTCCTGTGTGCTTAGCAGCAAAAGAGGCATACAAGAACTTGATAAGTCACTCAAAAAATTACTGTCAAACCAAGATCCGGAGTTCGTAATCATCGAAACTTCCGGAAGTTGTCATCCTATGCCTCTAATAAATTATTTTGAAGATCACGTTGAGGTCCAATTAACGGGAGTCTTTGCCTTAGTGGATAGCTTAATGTTGGCCCATGATTACGACTACGGGGAAAATCTAGTGCCTAAAATGCAAAACAACCTCGTACAAAATAGAAGGGATACGGTAAATCTATTGGTGGAACAATTGCTATTTTGCAGTCATGTGCTTTTGACCAAAGCAGATCGTATCGATGATAACAAATTACCACATATTGCATCCTATATTCAAGGGATAAACCCTTTTGCGTCTACCCATTCCGTTCACTTTGGGAAATTGGACCTTGACTCCCTGTTTGACCTTGAAGCCTACGACTATTTCAGGGTGGCCCAATTGGTTGAGGAGCTGCAACCCGTTTTGTTGGAGGAAGAGGAGAACGATAGACCTTATGATTTAGCTACTAGGGTCATTAAAGATGACCGGCCTTTTCATCCCCAACGCCTCTGGGAAATCTGCCATCAATATCTTGATAAGGGGATTTATCGCAGCAAAGGTTTTTTTTGGCTTGCCAGTAGGGATAAACACTCCCTTTTGTGGAATCAAGCAGCTGGCAGTATTAGTTTGGAAATCATGGGATCTTGGAGATCGGGAATTATTGAAGACGAAGATCACGGCCTTTCAGAAATGGAGATACGCCTTTTGGAACAAAGACTTTCTAAAGAGTCAGGCCGTTTTGGTGATCGTCATTGCGACCTTACCGTGATTGGTGATAAAACCCAGGTGGATCGATTTACAAATGCCCTAAAATCTTGTTTTCTTACTGACCAGGAAATTGAACTCTGGAAAAATGGGTATGATTTTGATGATCCATGGCCCAAGAATCTGGTGAAAATGGTAAACTAAACCATTGAAAGATAAAATGAAGTACGGCTAGGGTCGCAATTTGTTGCGGCATTCTTACTAACTTTAACTATTGACCATTAATCTCGATCGCCATCGGGAGATTGGATTCCTTGGGACGGTGCTATTTCTCTAGGGTTCGTATGCTGGTCCCGACGGTTATCGAGACTAGTTAAGGGTTAGGACAAATCGCAGTCAACACCTATGGACGTATCGCAGGACTTAAAATATTCATCAATCAAAAATCATCAATCAAATGAAAAATCACAGCATCTTCGTATCCATCGTTTTAACAGTATATAGCCTGTCTTTAATTGGACAAAATGTGCCAAGCTTCATTACCGACAGGAATATCAATTCTACATTCTCCATTTTAGCGTATGACCAGAATACCCAAGAATGGGGAATTGCAGTAGCTACCAATAACATTTATGTTGGAAATTCAACAATTTACATTGAACCCAAGGTAGGCGCCTTTTCGGTTATCGCTGAAACCGAACCACGATATGGGATTGACGGCCTTAAAAAACTTAGAGCTGGCAAATCCATTGAGCAAGCAATTCTTGAGGTAAAGGACAAAGACCAAGGGGTAAATTATCGCCAAGTTTCTGGAATGGATGCCGAAGGAAACGTTTTTTCATTTACAGGTACTTCTTTGAAGTATTGGAAAGGTAATGCTTCGGAAATTTTGGGTAAAAACTATGTAGTCATGGGCAATCAACTGGAAGAAAATGTACTTACAGTGATGTCCGAAACCTTTAAAGGTTCAAAAGGCACACTAGCACAACGACTTTTGAAAAGCTTGGTCGCCGGGCAGGATGCGGGCGGTCAAATTTCAGGAAAACAGTCTGCAGCTGTTGTCGTAAAAGGAGCCAACAATGAATGGTACAATCAAATTGACCTTAGGGTTGATAATTCCAAAAATCCAATCAAAGAACTGGAAACCTTAATGGACTACCATTATGGACGTATTTATCTGAATCAAGCACTTTACGCCCAACGAGAAGGCCATATGGGAAGAGCAAAACAGAAATTGACCGAAGCAGAATCCATGTTGGACGGTTGGACCGGTATGTATGCAAGAATTGCACGTGCCAACTTCACTATTGAAGACGAGGAATCGGCAGTTTACTGGATAAACAAAGGCCTTTCCGAAAACCCAAAATGGTCTGTTTACCTGCCTGCTTTTTACTTTCTTCGCAATCATCCGAAAATGGCTTCGGTAATAAAACCTCACACTTTTAGTATCACCGATTGGGAAAATGCCATGGGCATGTTGAGCAACCTAGGTAGGGAATTGGAAGTAATTGCGTTGGGAAATGAACTTATCGAAAGGAAAATGGAATCCTCCTACTTGAATTTTTTACTTGGTAGAAGCTTTTTCTATGAAAAAGAACCAAAGAAAGCAATTGCCCATTTGAATAGAGCTTTAGAATTGGATGCGGCTAACTTGGAAGCTCAAGTTCTCTTGGATCGATTAGGTAAAAATAAACCATAGGTACCACCACTAATAGGGTTATCATTCCTTTTTCAAAGGCGGAAAGGTTGGACTTTTCTTGCTACCTTTAAGCTTAAGGCCCAATTCCAAAGGCTATCAATAAGGAAAACGTGAGCATGACCTATTATGAAGAAGAGCTTAGAAGAATAAAAGCGGCGGTTTTTGGAAACCAAGGCCAAATAGATACGGTTATTGGAGTTCGAAATTATATTGATAGGAACTATGAAAATGAATTGAGTTTGGAACTACTATCCCGTGCTCGATTTGTTTCCAAATTCCATTTAATACGGCTATTCAAAAGATATTATGGTATTACCCCAAGGCAGTATCTTATTGACAGACGTATTGCGAAATCAAAAAAGCATTTGGAGAGCGGCATGTCTGTGACCGAAACGTGTTTTGCCGTTGGATTTAAAAGTTTAGGTTCATTTAGTATGCTATTCAAGGCCAAAACGGGAAAATCACCATTTGAATTTCAAAAAGAGCAACTTTCAAGAAGCATGGTAATCCATGAATCTTGAATTTTGAAATCACTTAAAAACAGGCGCAATGAGAGTTACACTTATTAGTATTCCCGTACTTGATCAAGAAAAAGCATTACAATTCTACACAGAAAAACTAGGGTTCATCAAAAAGAAAGATGCGCCCCTAGATGGGGGGAATCGATGGATTACCCTTGTTTCCAAAGAAGCCCAAGATGGTCCCGAACTATTATTGGAACCGGCACCATTACATTTTGAACCGTCTAAAGTCTTTCAAGATGCGTTAATGGAGGCAGGAATACCTTGGACACAGTTTGATGTTGACAATGTAGACTCCGAATACAAAAGACTTACCGATCTTGGGGTGGAATTTAGTGTAAAACCCGCGGAAATGGGAACCGTAAGGTTTGCTGTTTTTAATGATACCTGTGGTAACAATATTCAAATTGTGCAAACGCTTTAATTGGAAAGTCGTAAAACACTATTACTAGCTTAAGCAAAAAATCCGCATGCGTTGCGGATAAATATAATAAGTCTTGCCAGCTGGATTTTCAATAAGGTGTTTCCTTTTTTTATATTTCCCGATATTCCAAAAGAACAGAACGATGGCACTAGAATAGTAAGGCAAATAATTAAAGGAAAATAGAAACCGATTTCAAATGGAAGTAACAGCGGAGAAAAATGAAAAAGTTGCAAAAATGACCTTCTCATCCATTTATCCCCACTATTTGAGCAAGGTGGAGAAGAAGGGTAGGAGCAAGGAAGAATTGCACCAAGTTATTGAGTGGTTGACTGGATTTGATGAAGATAGCTTGCAAAAGCTCATCGAAGAACAAGTAACCTTTGAAACTTTTTTTCAAAGGGCGGAAATACATCCCAATGCACATCTTATAAAAGGAGTGATCTGTGGTTATCGTGTTGAAGAAATAGCGGACGAATTTGAACTGTATAGACAATGTAGATACTTGGATAAATTAATTGATGAACTCGCGAAGGGAAGAAAAATGGAAAAGATACTTCGTACGGTATAAGATATTAAAGCGCTTCTATGCCATCTTTTAAAAGTTTTGAAACCAAACGCTTACAACTTGTGCCTACTGTAGTTGAAGACGCTCCTTTTATTTATGAGCTGATGAACACCCCAAAGTGGCTGCAATTCATCGGTGATCGGGATATAAAAAATCTAGAAAAGGCCCAAACCTATATTATCACTAAAATAACCCCCCAGCTTCAGCGATTGGGCTACTCCAATTATACGGTAATTAGAAAAATGGATGGGAAAAAGGTGGGGAGCTGTGGACTGTACGACCGGAACGGGCTTGATGGAATTGACTTGGGTTTTGCCTTTTTACCAGAATATGAAGGTCAAGGTTATGCCTTTGAGGCCGCCCATCGCTTATTGCAAGCCGCGGTTCAAGAATTTGGGCTAACCCATTTGAGTGCTATCACGGCAAAGGACAATTATGCCTCCCAAAAGCTTTTAAAAAAACTAAAATTTAAGGTAGCTGATAAAGTTACGTTACCGAATGGCTTCCAAGAACTTTTTCTTTACACCTTTAAAAAGATGGAAGGACCGGAATAGCAAGGACTTTTAATTTCCGGGGTATTATCCTGCCTTACCTAAGTATTTTTCTATCGTAAACAAAACATTCCCGAAAGCACCTTTTGTTTATGCTTATTGGAATACCTGTTCTATTGGCCTTGAGCGAATTGGCGTCGGAACTTTTAGTAGACCCATAGCGGGTAATTGATGTGGCCCCCTAAAAAGCAAAACCCACCCTTAAAAGCTTAAGGATGGGAAAAAAATTGCTATGAAAAAGAAAATTAGATACTGGTCTACAGTATCAATGTCAAATATACGTTTTTTCGTTAAACAAAACGGATTTTATCAATAGTATTCCTATGAGAACATGTCTTTGACCTTTTCAAAGAAAGATTTATCCGATTTTTCCGGCCTAGGAATAAAATTCTCGTCTTTTTGCATACGCTCAAAAAACTCACGTTGCTCCCGTGTCAACTCTTTTGGGGTCCAAACGTTGACATGGACTAAGAGGTCCCCACTGCCGTAGCCATTCAAGCTTTGAATACCCTTCCCGCGTAAGCGTAATATTTTTCCCGATTGTATTCCTGATTCCAGTTTTATGCGCACCTTGCCCCCTACCGTATCAATTTCCTTGGAGCTACCTAAAACTGCCTCAGAGATGCTGATATATAAGTCATAATGAAGATTGTCACCTTCCCGTTTTAGGGTTGGATGCTCTTCCGTTTCAATGGCTACCAATAAATCCCCGGAAATCCCATTTCCCGGAGCTCCATTTCCCTTTCCGGAAACCTTTAGCTGCATACCGTCTTCCACACCAGGTGGAATCTTAATGGAAACGGTCTCCTCTACGGTTTTGAGACCTTGGGCATCCGCACCACTGGGCCTATTATCCATAATCTGGCCTGCTCCCCCGCAAGTGTTACAGGTAGTTGCGGTTTGCATGCGGCCCAGAATGGTATTGGTAATTTTGGTCATTTGGCCAGTGCCCGCACAAGTGGAACATGTTTTATAGGTAACCCCATCCGCTTGAAGCTTACGTTTCACCTTAACCTTTTTTTCCACACCGTTGGCCACTTCTTCCAAGGTCAGTTTTACCCGAATCCTAAGATTGCTTCCTTTTACCCGACGTTGGCCCCCGCCAAAGCCTCCAAACCCACTAAAACCTCCACCGAAGGCGCTACCAAAAATATCCCCAAATTGACTAAAGATATCTTCCATATTCATTCCACCACCTCCAAAGCCACCGCCTTCAAAGGCGGCATGGCCAAATTGATCGTATTTGGCCTTTTTGTCGGGGTCACTCAATACCTCATAGGCCTCAGCCGCTTTTTTGAACATATCTTCAGCCTTGGTATCCCCAGGATTTTTATCCGGGTGATATTCCAGTGCCTTTTTACGATAGGCCTTTTTAATTTCTGCTGCGGAAGCTCCTTTGGATATCCCTAATATGTCGTAATAATCCTCTTTCATAATATATTAATTCCCAACGACCACCTTGGGATGTCGAATAATACGGTCACCTAGCTTAAAGCCTTTTTCAATCACGTCAATTACCTTACCCTTTAGTTTTTTGTTTGGGGCAGGTATTTGGGTAACGGCATCATGGATTTCTGCGTCAAAGGTATCTCCTTCACCAACTTGAATTTCCTCAAGACCTTTTGCCTTTAACGTTTCTCTGAATTTGGTACTAATCAGCTCAACACCCTTCAGCAATTCCTTTTCCTCAGTCTTTGCTATTTCCTTTAGAGCGCGATCAAAATCATCCATAACGGGTAATAGGGATACCATAACCTCTTGCCCCGCTGTTTTAAAAAGGTCCATTCGCTCTTTTGAAGTACGTTTTTTAAAGTTCTCGAACTCGGCGAACAACCGCAAAAATTTATCCTTTTCCTTGGCCAATTCTTCCCTTAATCGTTCTTCTTCGGAAAGCTGTTCCTCATTTTCTGCTTCATTGCTTACCACTTCCCCGTTAAGCTCGGTCGCATCCATGGATTGTTGTTCCCCATGGGTTTCATCCATTTCTTGAACCTTACTTTTCTTGCTCATTCTGTTCCATTCTTTAAAGTTGCTTAAAAGGTGGCAAAAGTACTGCCATTCCCCTAATAAATGTCAAAATGTCATTGGATTCCATAAAAAAATCCGCCACATGGCGGATAACAATTCAGTAATCTGCAAAAGCGGTCAGCTATAATTCTGTTCGTAGGTTGGCTCTAGTGTTTTCTCTGCACAACCTTCACCCCCATAAAAACTTTCCAGGGCGTGGCATACATTTTTGTAATCAAATACAAAACCCTTTTTCTCAATGCGTTTGCTACTTACCCGTTGACTTGTAAATAACAGATATGCCATTTCTCCCAAAAGCAGTTCCATCATCCCCTTAGGCACATTGGGTAGGAGTAAAGGCTTTTTCAACACTTTGGCCAATTCCTTTGTCAATTTTGTATTGGTCACAGGGTTGGGTGCCACTCCATTAAAGGTCCCCTCAAAGCCCTTTTCCAAAACAAAAAGAAACATACGGGCCAAGTCGTTAATATGAATCCAAGATTGCCACTGGTGTCCACTACCAAAGGCAGCTCCAACATAATTATTTATGGGCTGTGCCATTTTTGGTAATGCCCCTCCCTGGTCTGAGAGTACCAGGCCAATTCTTATTTTGGATACCTTAAAATCAAATGTTTTGAAGGCATCGATTTCTTTCTCCCATTCTTGAACGACCTCGCCTAAAAAGCTATCGTCGATCCCTGTTTCATTCTCTTCGTAAAATGTAGTTAATGAGTTGGGGTAAATTCCAATGGCAGAAGCTGAAACAAAGGCTTCGACGGAATGGTTTTTAGTGTTTTCAAGGGCTTTTTTAAGGGTTTTCAAACTATCTAATCGACTGCTCAAAACCTTTTTCTTGTAGGACAATGTCCATTTTTTGGAAATAGTGGCACCCGCAAGATTAATAATTGCGGTTACTCCATCCAAGGCATTTTCATCTATTTCACCTAGGGAAGGGTTCCAATAGAATCCATGGTAATTTTCCTCAGAAATGATTTTTTTCCTGTCGGTGGTCAAGTAATGAACAGGTAAATCATATTTTTTTAGCTCCTTTACAATACCCTGTCCCACTAAACCCGTGGCACCAGTTATCAATAGCTTCATGTAACTAAATTTTGACAAAAATATAGCTTTGAACTATCTGGTTTCCAAGTATTAAAACCAATTTAACACTCTTGTTGAACATTTAACGCGGTATTTGGAATACAGAAAAGCCTATGGGATCCTTTATGGCTTAAAGGCACGGAGCATTTCCCTTTTTCCAGGTGGGCCTGGCAAACGTTCCACAGTAAAGCCCACATTTTGAAGATTCCTTCGGACACTTCCCTTTGCAGAATAGGTAACCAAAACACCCTTCCTTTTTAGGGCGACGTACATTTTTTGAAATAACTCCATCGTCCATAGTTCGGGTTGAACCCTTGGCCCAAAAGCATCAAAATAAATAACATGAAACCTGTCCATTTCCACTACCTGAAAAAAGTCGATCTTTAGTTTCTGAAGTGTAAAGAATGGACTTAAAACATACTCTTCTCCCCAGGGACTCCCATGAAACCTTTGAAAAACCGATTTAAGTTGGGGTTCGCCCAACTCGGTGACATAATTTAGTTGTGATAATTCGTTTTTAGATACCGGAAACGCCTCTACCCCCGTATAATCAATAAACAAAGTTCTTTTTCTAGCTTCCGAGTAGGTAATCAATGCATTGAGGCCCGTACCAAATCCCATTTCTAAAATGGAAATTTTAGAAGGCTTTAGAGTAAATAATCCCTGTTTTAAAAATACATGATATGCCTCTTGAATGGCCCCATGCTTAGAATGGTATTGCTCGTTCCACCCTTCCAATTGAATGGTGGTCGAACCATCGGCAGTAGTGATGATCTTACGTTCCAAAATCAATTGGAAATATGGACACCATTAGCTTCAAAACGTAGTGTTCTTATGGGTTTTGTTATTTTGGCCATTTCTTCCTTAGTAGCGCCCCTGTCCAAAGCATAGTGCTGCTGTTCGGCAACGGACATTTCTTCAACAAAAGCTTGCCCGTTCATTACCACTTCCTTTCCAGCGGCATCCGTTGGAACAAAAAAACCGTAATCCTTGAATTTTACGAAAACTTGTTGTTCATCAATTAAATTGACCCTCATCCAACACCCCTTAACTTGGCAAACATCCGTTATAGTACCCTTAATTTGAGTGTTTACCCCTTCCGAAACTTTCAAATCTTGAAATACCTTGGAGGTCTTTTCGATGTCTTTTTTCAAAGCAAAAGGTTCTCCATGCTGTGAAGATTGTGCAATACTATATTGAAGGCTTGCAAGCGTAAAAAGCACAAGAAAAGTGTTAAAAAAAATACTTTTGCGTAAAAAATGAGAGGTCTTTAACATTTATGACAATTTAAATAGGTGTGACCGTTAAAATGAAAGTGAAATCGCTAATTTTAACGTTGTAAAAATACACATATGGAGGTAAAATCAAATCAAATCAGGGTAGAAAAGTCGTCCACAACAAAAATCAATGAAGTTGATTTTGACAATCTTTCCTTCGGTAGCGTCTACACTGACCATATGTTGGTTGCGAACTACAGGAATGGAGCATGGAGCGTTCCTAAGATCATCCCCTATCAACCCCTTACCCTAGATCCCGCTTCCAAGATTTTTCATTATGGCCAATCAATTTTCGAGGGAATGAAAGCGTATAAGGACGCTGATGGACAGGTTTGGTTGTTTCGACCAAATGACAATCACAGCCGATTGAATAAATCTGCCCAGCGTATGGCCATACCAGAACTTCCGCACGAATACTTTATGGATGGTTTAAAAGCACTTCTCGAATTGGAAAAAGATTGGATCCCAACACAAGCGGGAAGCTCTTTATATGTAAGACCTTTCATGTTTGCCTCTGGCACAGGATTCCACGCCTCGCCTGCAGATGAGTATAAATTCCTCATCGCCTTAGCACCTTCTGGCGCATATTTTTCGGGAAAGGTCAAAGTGCTCATTGAAGAGACCTATGCAAGGGCAGCGAATGGGGGTGTGGGCTATGCCAAAGCAGGGGGGAATTATGCGGCGCAGTTCTATCCCACAAAACTGGCTACGGACAAAGGGTATCAGCAAGTGGTTTGGACCGATGACAATACCCATGAATATATTGAGGAAGCCGGTGCCATGAACATTTTTGTTCGTATTAACGATACCCTTTTGACCGCACCTACCAATGACCGTATTCTTGATGGAATAACAAGGAAAAGTATTTTGGAGCTTGCTGCAGACATGGGTATTGAAACAGAGGTGCGAAAGATAAGGGTTGCAGAAGTGGTAGAGGCTGCCAAAAATGGAAGCCTAAAGGAAATGTTCGGAGCGGGTACGGCGGCAGTAGTATCCCCCATATCTGGATTTGGCTATCAAGGGGTGGATTATAACCTGCCTGAGTTGGAGCATAGCTATGCGCAAACCATCAAGACAAAAATTACGGACATACAATACAATCGGACCGAGGATAAATTTGGCTGGCGGTATAAAGTAGTTTAAAAAGGGATGTGTGCTTAATTATTTTTCCAATATCGCCGCAATGTTTGGCTTAAAGTAGTTGGGTCCTTTCATTACTTTCCCATCTTCTCGATAAATGGGTTTTCCATCTGCCCCTAATTTGCTCATATTACTTCGTTGGATTTCTTTAAAAACCTCGTCAATCTTGTATTGCATACCATGTTCTAGGATGGTGCCACAGAGAATATATAGCATATCACCCAGGGCGTCTGCTACTTCTTGAAGGTCACCTTTTTGAGCGGCTTCCAAGTACTCCTCATTTTCCTCACGCATTAATTTATAACGAAGTAGGTTTTTGTCATTGCCCAAATTAGCTTTTGGTTCATGGAGCACACCAAGTCCAAAAGCCTCATGGAAGGCTTGAACGGCTTCAAGTTTATCTTTCATAAAATTGTTTTAATTGCATTAGTTTTGCTGAAAATAAGAAAAAGTATGTTCTCCAAAGGTCAAGCCATTTTTGCTATTCTCTTTGTAGTTGCTTTTATCATAAACTTGGTAATTACATATAAAAAAGACAAATCCCTTCATCAAAAGAATTACAAAGGGGTCAAATGGGTGTTATTGACTTTTATTGGTTTCGTAATTTTTCTCTTCATCATTAAACATTTGCTCAGAAATTAACAGGGATTTTACATACACCACAAAAATTTAGTTTTTGACAACATTAGATGTAAATCTCTCCAATAAAATAAGAAAAGACGTACTTTTGTAATGTTAACCTAATTGTTACAATGATTACTTTTTTAAGCATTTTATTTGTTTTGATGGCCATTAATGGTGCATTACTTCTCTTTAGTGTGAATGGAGCCATGGATGGATTCAAAAAAACATCCAAGAAAATTTCAGACGATAATGTAATCAAACTTCCCCCCACTGAATTTTCTAATGCCAAATACAAAAAAGCAGTTTAGTCCTTACCTTTAGGACATGAAACAAGTTTTATTGGTGTTTTTGGGTGGTGGTGTAGGCAGCGCCCTAAGATTCTTGATTTCAAAAAACTTCAATCCCCTTTTTAAAAATTTCTTTTTGGGAACTTATCTGTCCAATATTATTGGCTGCTTGATAATAGGGCTATTATTGGGACTCTTTGCCAAAGGCAAGGTTTTAACCGAAAACCAAATGATTTTATTGGTAGCGGGTTTTTGCGGAGGGTTCACTACTTTTTCCGCATTCGCCTTTGAGAAATACTCGCTGCTAAAGTCGGGAGAACTACTTTATTTTTCAATTTATATGCTTTCCAGCATTGTAGTTGGGGTTTTGGCCGTTACCTTAGGTGTGTGGTTATCTAAGGTTTTTTAGAAAAATATTCTCATTATTTTAATGATATTCTTACATAAAATGTAACGATTAGCCAACAATTGTTATATAATTCTCATTTTATCTGTCCGTCGGAATTGTTTAAATAATTCATATCCATAAAAAAGT
>JBCBZA010000069.1:0-20442 GCA_039815575.1 Bacteroidota bacterium
AATATAATTCCCCTATACTCATTTCAAAAAAGTCGGCAATCTTACTAAGGTTTTTTATCGGAATGTTGGCATCCTTTTTTTCATAAAGCTGAACGGTCCTTAAACTTACTCCTATAGCAGAAGCCAAATCACTTTGATTGATTCCATTTTTCCTTCTTAATTGCTTTATGATTTCCACAATATAAGTTTTGTGTAATATTTTTGCATATATTTATATTAATACGCAAATTAATATCATTTATCTGTAATCCAATTACAAGCAAATATAAGTTCAATTACTTAAATGAAGACATAAAATGGCGTCATCCACAAAATATACGCTAACCATTCGCAACGAAATCATGTTCAAAAAGGAAGATTATGGAAAACCATTAAACGCAAGACTGTCCGAAATTCTAAGGAGAACTACCTCCAAAGATGATATTGCTAACGTCTCGCTTCGGAGTAACGTAAGTTTTTCTACAATTCGTGATGTGATTTATAGGACCAATAGCCTTACAAAGTCCAATTCCAAGGCAATTGCCCTTTTGGTGCACGTAGCATTCGAAAATGCCTTAGCCCAAAAACTACAAGCAGAGGGAGATATTATGTATCTGGATAGTATGCTCAATTTATAGCCAATCAGTCAATAGCTGCAGCAATCATTTTCATCAGCTCCCCTATTTTATTGGGCTCTAACCATCGTGTTACCACAACCACGTCATTTTCTTTGTCGACCACAATGAAATTGCCTCCAAACCCTGCCGCATAAAATACCTTTTCCGAAACCCCTTTCCAATGCCTATTGCCTTCCAAATTCAACCACCACATAAATCCATAATTATTGTTTGGCTTTGAGGGAGTAATGGCCATATTAATCCATTCCTTACTAATGAGCTGTTGGCCATTCCAATTCCCATCATTTAGAAACAGTATTCCAAAACGTGCCATATCCTCGGCCGAAATAAATATGCCGCCTCCGGAATGTCCACCACCAGTGACTGATTTCATTTGAAGGCCATCAATGGTCGTCCAAGCATTTTTATATCCAAACCAGCGCCACGTTGTTGAGGCACCAATTTTATCCATAAGGTGCTCCTTTAAAACCATGGGCAATGGCTTACGCCATACATTGATCAATGAATAGGCCAGAACGTTTACTCGGACATCATTGTACTCCATTACCGTTCCGGGTTCCTTTAGTTCTCGATATTTCCAATCGTCCAAATCACCTTCCCTAGGTGGGCGATCCGCCCAATCCTTTATGCCAAAGAGTTCTCCCGACCAATCTGAATTTTGTTGCAAAAGATGCTCCCAAGTGATTTTTGTATTGTGTTCGCCTTTAAAAGTTCCATCCCAAACATAGTTCCCCACTTTGTCCTTAACACTTGAAATTAGTTTTTGGTCATAGGCCAACCCTGCAACGGTCGATAAAAAGCTTTTTGTGACACTAAAAGTCATATCCACTCGATGTGTATCCCCCCAACTTTTAACTAGGTATCCATTCTTCAAAATCATACCAGCAGGGCCTCCCCTTTTTTTAGTAGGCCCCAGGATTTCATGAAAGGGTTCGCGCTCAAATCCCTTTAAAATGGCCCTGCGCAAATCGCGTGATCCCGAATACTCATTATTCAAGGCAAATTGTACCGCCTTATCCAGTTCAGTTTCATCAAAACCTTTGGAAATATCCTCAAGCACCATCCATTGTTGGTTACGTTCCGGGAAAAATATGTCTTGACCGTAGGCAAGGCTTGAAGCAATAAGAAAAATGATGGCAATATATTTTTTCATTTTAGTTCTTTTTTTAATAACCAATCGGTTTGTTTATCATTTCCAATAAAAAAGGGATGTGTATTAAACTTTATATATCCGTGTCGTTCATAAAATCGAATAGCTTTGCGATTATGCTCCCAGACACCTAACCAAAGATAGGATTTGCCATCCTTTTGAGCCAATGATTCTACAAATGATAGTATTTTTAAGCCGATGCCTTTGCCTTGGTTGATGGATCTTACATAAATACGTTCCAATTCCATACCAACTGGCTCTTGGAGTTCACTTTGGGCCTCAAAAACATTGGTTTTAAAATAACCTACTGATTTTCCTTGTCTGTCGGCAAAGTAGAATGAAGTATGCGGATTTTTAAGTTCTGCGAGAAGCTGTACCTCTGAAAATGCCTTGGTCACATAGGCCTTGAAATCTTTTGAATTGTTTTGATGCTCAAAGGCTTTGGCAAAAGTGGTTGTAGAAAGCTCCTGAAGTTCATCTATATCTTTAACGCCACACTTTCTAAATGTAATTTCCATATTTCCAAAAATAAAAAAGAGTCGACAAATCGACTCCTTTAGTTTTTTGGTTGACTAGTTGGGCTTATAGCATAAATAGCTTTCTGACCAACCTTACGAAACCGCTGTAAAAATCGTTGCGGTACACCTGTATTTCCTGTTCAACAGCTACAGGTTCATGGTTAAATTCTGAAATCATCGGGTTTGGAATTAAAGTAGGTTAATTTGGAAATTTTTTAATTCATTTCAAAGATAATTAACGACTTTAACGCCATAAATATTTTGTTGTGAATGTAAACCATGATGTTGTGTGATAAACGAACGGCACGTTTTTCTGGATAAACGCAAGGGCTACAACTCCATTTCTGGGATATTCCCTTCCACTAAGAGCTTTCCTTCGGTAGCTTTATCAATATCCGCTACGGAAACACCAGGAGCTCTTTCCAACAAATGGAACGTCTGATCCCTAACTTCCAACACAGCCATATTGGTCACGATCTTTTTTACACAACCTACACCTGTTAAAGGAAGGGTGCATTGCTTTAAAAGTTTGGATTGCCCTGCCTTATTGGTATGCATCATGGCAACAATAATATTTTCTGCAGATGCCACTAGATCCATGGCTCCACCCATACCTTTGACCATCTTGCCAGGAATTTTCCAATTGGCAATATCGCCGTTTTCAGCTACTTCCATTGCCCCCAAAATAGTAAGGTCCACATGTCTGCCCCGAATCATTCCAAAGCTCGTGGCCGAGTCAAAAAAGGAAGCCCCTGGCAATGTGGTGATGGTTTGCTTTCCTGCATTGATAACATCTGCATCCTCCTCGCCCTCAAAAGGAAAAGGCCCCATCCCTAAAACCCCATTTTCGCTTTGAAATTCGACCTCTATATCATTTCGTACAAAATTAGCCACCAAGGTAGGAATACCAATCCCTAGATTTACGTAATATCCATCCTTGACCTCTTTGGCAATCCGTTTTGCGATTCCGTTTTTATCCAACATGCTCTTTGGGTATTACGGTTCTTTGTTCAATTCGTTTTTCGTAGCGCTTCCCTTGAAAGATGCGTTGTACAAAAATTCCGGGAATATGAATTTGGTCGGGGTCAAGGTTCCCCACGGGCAGTAATTCTTCCACTTCGGCCACTGTAATAGTAGCCGCACCACACATACATGGGTTGAAATTTCGCGCTGTTCCCTTAAAAATTAAGTTTCCGGCCTGATCCCCTTTCCATGCTTTTACGAAGGAAAAATCCGCTTTGTATGCGGGCTCCAACACATACATTTTCCCATCAAACTCACGGGTTTCCTTGCCTTCTGCTACCTCCGTACCATAGCCCGCAGGGGTGTAAAAAGCGGGGAACCCAGCTTGGGCCGCCCTACATTTTTCAGCCAAAGTTCCTTGTGGTGTCAGTTCCACTTCCAATTCGCCAGAAAGCATTTGCCGTTCAAACTCATCGTTCTCACCAACATAGGAGGAGACCATCTTTTTAATTTGATGGTTTTGAAGTAAGAGCCCCAATCCAAAATCATCAACCCCCGCATTGTTGGAGATACATGTTATATCTTTTATCCCAAGTTCAACCAGCTCGGCAATCGCATTTTCAGGGATACCACACAATCCAAAACCACCAAGCATAAGGGTCATTCCGCTTTCTACCCCTTTAAGCGCTTCTTCAACACCGGCGACTTTTTTGTTTATCATTTTTTTCTTTCTTTAAAAATCCAGGTCTTCTAAATCGTCCTCGGTATCGGTTTCTTTTTTAATTTCCTCCAAAATTTTGGTGCAGTCTACATTGATTGAAAGATTCTCAGGTTCTTCGAAGGCCGCTTTGGAAATACCCAGTGCATCATTTTCATAATTGGCCTTCATATACAAGGCCCATATGGGAAGTGCCATAGAAGCTCCTTGACCATAAAGAAGTCTATTGAAATGGATTGACCTATTATCTCCTCCAACCCAAACGCCGGTGACCAAATTGGGTACCATACCCATGAACCACCCATCGCTTTGGTTTTGGGTCGTTCCCGTTTTTCCAGCAATAGGATTGGTTAATTCGTAGGGATATCCTGTAATAATTTCTTTATATACCGATTGTTCTTTTGCAAATGTATGGCGAAGTCTACCCCCAGACCCAAATTGTGTTACTCCTTCCATTAAGTTGACCATGGTATAGGCGACATCTTTGCTCAAAACATCTTTCGTTTTTGGAACATACTCATAAAGTACTGTCCCATTTTTATCTTCGATTCTAGTTACTGCTACGGGCTCAACATAGACCCCCTGATTGGCAAAGGTTCCATAAGCACCCACCATTTCAAATACATTAAAGTCTACGGTTCCCAGGGCAATGGATGGTACGGGAGGAATCTCTTTGGTCAATCCCATATTTTTGGCAATTTCCACGACCGAACCAGGACCAACCTGATCAATAAGTTGTGCGGTGATGGTATTGACAGAATTTGCAAGGGCATTCTTGAGGGTGCGCTTTTTCAACGAATACTTTCCATCAGAGTTCTTTGGGCACCACTGCTCAATATTCCCATGTTTCATGGGCTCAATGCAATATTGAGTGTCCGGAAGGGAATCACAGGGCGAATACCGCAACTGATCGATCGCCGCCGCGTAGACAAAGGGCTTAAAAGTAGATCCTGCTTGTCGTGATCCTTGCTTGACATTATCGTATTGAAAGTGCTTGTAATCCACACCTCCCACCCATGCCTTAACATGGCCGGTTTGGGGCTCCATGGACATCATAGCAGTACGCAAAAAGGTTTTGTAATATCGAATGGAATCCAATGGGGTCATGATCGTATCTTTTTCATAGGAATCACTGTTCCAATCGAAGACATTCATTTCGGTTTTTTCATTGAAAGACGCGCGTATCTCTTTTTCAGAGCTCCCCTGTCGTTTCAAGGCTCTCCACCTTGCTGAAGTTTTCATGGCACGCTCCAGAATGCCATCAATCTCACTTGGTTCTAAATCCAAGAATGGGGTGGTAGGGTTACGTTCAGGAGTGTTTTGGACAAAAAATTCAGCCTGTAAACGCTTCATATGGGCCTCCACCGCATCTTCTGCATGCTGCTGCATTCTGGAATCTATAGTAGTATAAACCTTCAATCCATCTAGATAAATATTATACTCGGAACCATCGGGTTTTTTGTTGTCCTTCACCCAACGATTTAACCATTTTTGCATGTGCATCCTAAAATACGTGGCCAAGCCTTCACGATGGGACTCAGGACTAAAGTTTAAATCCATTTCCAGGTGCTGTAAGGAATCTTTTTCCCTCTCGGATAGGTATCCATACTTGTACATTTGACCTAAAACCGTATTACGACGGTTGCGCACCATTTCCTCCCTTCGCAACGGATTAAACAAGGATGAGTTTTTGAGCATGCCTACTAGCATTGCAGATTCCTCGGCCTTTAATTCAATGGGTTCCTTCCCAAAATAAATGCGTGCTGCCGAACGAATTCCATCTGCCGCATACCCAAAATCATAGATGTTCAGGTACATGGCAATAATTTCTTCTTTGGTGTACTGTCGCTCCAACTGTGTTGCCAATACCCATTCCTTTATTTTTTGGACAATGGCATTTGTTGTACTTTCTTTGTCCCTAACTCCAATAAATAACTGTCGGGCCAATTGCTGGGAAATGGTACTAGCTCCTCCTTTTTTCCCTAAATACGCCAAAGCCCTTAAAAATCCCCTAGCATCAATTCCGGCGTGGTCATAATACCTTGCATCTTCCGTAGCAACCAATGCATGGACAAGGTTATCCGGTAGGTCCTTAAAATCGATAGGGGTCCTATTGTCATCTAGATACAACTTACCCAAAGTCTGTCCATCAGAGGAAATAAATTCAGTCGCCAGATTTGTCTCAGGGTTCTCCAAATATTGATATTCCGGCATATCGCCAAAAACACCCCAGGATGCCATTAAAAAAATAAGGGCAACAGCAAGTATTCCTGTTCCAAACAGTGCCCAAAACCAAAGTATAAATTTTGAAAAACCCTTATTGGGGAGAGATTTTTTAGCCATTGCTATTTCGCTTTTTCAATTTGGATGCCAACATCCGTTATTCCTGACAATTCCTCCAAGCCTTGTACCTGGCCATTCTTTCTCATAGCATGCAGCACACTAATCTTATATACGCCAGAATCTTCGAAATCGATGTTTTCCTTATACCAAAGTTTACTTTCTTTAATGCTACCCATACCTTTTCCAAGCCATTCTCCTGAGGGAAGTGCCATTTCGTACTCCAAAGTATCCACTTTGGTATTGCCATTGGGTGCTTCTAGCTCTAAAATCACAAACAGGTTGCTAAACTCATATCGTTCGTCATTTCTGACATTCAAAAAAATATGATGCTTCTTTAGCGTGTCCAAATCCTTACATTGAAAGGTAATGGTGTCCTGCTTCTTCCAAGTACCACTATTTATAGCAACATATTCCGAATACACCAGGTTTTCATTACATGCAACCAGAAATAAAAGGATAATTATAATCAACCCATATCTATGCATTTTTGACGGATTTGTTTTTATTCTTCTTATATGGTTTTTTATTTTTATTTCGTTTTTTCTTTTTCCGTCTAGGGCGATCAAAACGGGTCAAACTATCCTGTCCAACCACATTTTCAAAGGTTAAGCGTTCTTCCGATGTCGTTTCAGTAACATATTCCTCCAAACTTTCTACCTTCTGGTTCTTTCTATTGATTTCCAATATCTCCTGTACCTGCTCCTTTTTTAGGGCATACCAATTAGAAGGTTCGTTTTTGTAAGAGAACCAAAGGGTCTCTTTAAAAATATCCGCTTTTTGGCAAAAGGCTATCCCCTTGTTGGTAAGAAGTTTGCTATCTGCAGAGGGAAAGTCATTTAGGGCCTCCAAGTACATGTCCAGTTCATAGTTGAGACAACACTTTAACTTACCGCACTGTCCCGCCAGTTTCTGGGGATTTAAGGCCAATTGTTGGTACCGTGCCGAAGCCGTACTGACCGATCTAAAGTCCGTAAGCCATGTTGAACAACAAAGTTCCCTTCCGCAGGAACCAATTCCCCCAAGCCGCTGTGCTTCTTGCCGATAGCCAATTTGACGCATTTCAATTCGTGTTCCAAAAGCCTTGGCCATGTCCTTAATAAGCTGACGAAAATCGACCCTATCCTCCGCAGTATAGTAAAAAGTAGCCTTGGATCCGTCTCCTTGAAATTCAACATCACTCAACTTCATCTTTAAATTCAAGGCTATTGCAATTTCACGGGAACGTTTTTTTATTTCTTCTTCCTTGCCCCTGTGCTTTTGCCATATATCAATATCGCGTTGCGTGGCCTTTCGGTAAACTTTGGGGAGCCCATTGTCCTCATAGTTTACTTTTTTGCGCTTCATTTGCACTTTGACCAGCTCTCCGGTCAGGGTAACGGTACCCACATCATGACCGGACTTGGCCTGAGTGGCAACGACATCACCCATAGAAATTGAAAGTTTCTCCGTATTTCTATAGAACTCTTTTCTCCCATTCTTAAATCTGACCTCTACACAGTCAAAAAGGGTTTGACCATTAGGCAGTGACATGTTGGAAAGCCAATTAAAAACGGTAAGCTTATTACAACCATCCGTACCGCAAGTCCCATTGTTCTTGCAGCCGCGCGGTTGCCCACCCACACCGTTTGAGCAACTGCTACATCCCATATAATATATCTTGAACCAAGAACTCGCTGCGGAATCCTTGATTTAGGTTCATAAATTCTTATGGATAAAGATAGCTAAATTTTGAGGAAGCGTTCGCGTTCAATTCTTAAACTTCAACACTTTGGAACGCCCCTTTTTAAAGATTTTATTGCTAGCATGTTTGCCTTTACGGAGTTTCTTTTGTTCTTCAAAGGGCAGGGCTACGACATCCATACATTCTTGGGAGCAGCAACCCTTCATATCCTTGGCGCATGCTTCGCACTGAATGAACAAGAGGTGACATGCTTCGTTGGCACAGTTAACATGGGTGTCACAAGGTTGGCCGCATTGATGGCATTGTGCTATTATCTCATTTGAGATACGCTCTCCCCTCCTATGGTCAAAAACAAAGTTTTTACCCCTGAATTTGTTTTCCAACCCATTTTGACGTATTTGACGGGTGTATTCGATAATTCCACCTTCCAATTGGAATACATTTTTGAATCCTTTGTGCTTGTAATAGGCACTGGCTTTTTCACAGCGGATTCCACCTGTACAGTACATTACCAGCTTTTTATCCTCTTTGTGTTCTGCCAACTCTTCTTCAATAAGATCCAAAGAATCACGAAAGGTGTCCACATCTGGGATAAGGGCTTTTTCAAAATGCCCAATCTCACTCTCATAATGATTGCGCATATCCACTACGATACTTTCGGGATCTTCAATCAGTGCATTAAATTCTTCGGCATTTACATGAATGCCCTTATTGGTCACATCGAAGGTGTCATCATTCAACCCATCAGCAACGATCTTATGGCGCACCTTTACTTTCAGCTTTAAAAAGGATTTATTGTCTTGTTCTACGGCAATATTAAGACGAACGCCCTCCAAAAAAGAGATACTATCCAAATGAGCCTTGAAGGCCTCGAAGTTTTCGGCCGGAACAGATAATTGAGCGTTGATACCTTCTTTCGCAACATAAATTCTGCCTAAAACATCAAGTTCATTCCAGTGGATAAAAAGGTGGTTTCGAAAAATATGTGGGTTTCCAATATGTGCATATTGATAGAAGGAAATGGTAAGGCGTTCTTTGTTAGCCTCTTCAATTAATTTTTCCCTCTCCCTTGCACTTAACGTATTGTACAGTTGCATGCTATACCAATATTCAAGTTGAAAGATGTATTAAACAGGGCAAAGATAGCCAAATAAAAAAGGCACATCCAATTGATGTGCCTTAATGACCAATATCCTTTCTTTCTCATTATATATTCCCATAAGTACGGGTACGCACTTAGAAAATTATTCGAATCAGTCACCTAAAAGAGGCCCTGTTTGTAAAAAGGTTGCGTTGGCATTTTAAAATAGACAATAAGTGGTATTTTTGAAGGTCTAATCCTTTGCAAAAATGAGCAACGAAAAAGAAGCTAAGCTAAAAGCCCTAAAATTGACCCTTGACAAATTGGACAAAACCTATGGAAAGGGTGCCGTCATGAAAATGGGGGACCATGTCATTGAAGATGTTGAGGTGATTCCTTCCGGATCTTTAGGACTTGATTTGGCCTTGGGTGTGGGAGGCTATCCAAGAGGTAGGGTCATTGAAATATACGGTCCTGAATCATCAGGTAAAACTACATTGACCTTACATGCCATAGCAGAGGCACAAAAATCAGGGGGTATCGCTGCCTTCATCGATGCTGAACATGCCTTTGACCGATTTTATGCACAAAAATTAGGCGTTGACATTGATAATCTCATCATCTCCCAACCCGACCATGGAGAACAAGCCTTGGAAATAGCAGATAATCTCATTCGCTCTGGAGCCATTGATATCGTTATTATAGATTCGGTAGCTGCTTTAACTCCAAAAAGTGAAATTGAAGGGGAAATGGGCGATTCCAAAATGGGACTTCATGCGCGATTAATGTCACAAGCATTGCGCAAGCTAACTTCCACCATAAGTAAGACCCACTGTACCGTAATCTTCATCAATCAATTACGGGAAAAGATAGGGGTCATGTTTGGAAACCCAGAAACCACGACAGGGGGTAATGCGCTAAAGTTCTATGCTTCCGTTCGGTTGGATATTAGGCGTTCCACCCAAATAAAAACCACTGATGGAGAGGTTCAGGGAAATAAAACCCGCGTTAAAGTGGTAAAGAACAAAGTAGCACCTCCCTTTAAAACTGCCGAGTTTGACATTATGTACGGAGAAGGCATTTCCAAAGTGGGTGAAATCTTGGATTTAGGGGTTTCTTATGAAATCATTAAAAAAAGTGGCTCTTGGTTTAGTTATGGGGATACCAAACTGGGCCAGGGAAGGGATGCTGTTAAAGGACTTTTGGAAGATAATCCTGAACTTTCCGAGGAGTTGGAATCTAAAATAAAAGAAGCCATTGCCACCCTAAAAGGATAATCGCACCCATTTTATTCCTTATAGGGCCATAAATACGCAACCTAAGCGTTCTTAGGGCATCTTTACACTGCAATTGTATTAATTATGAAAAGGATTTTTGCAACAGCGCTGGTATTGTTATGCGGTTTGGTCTTTTATAATTGCGAACTTGACACTGGGGAAAATTTCCATTTTGTTTCCATGGAAATCACTGAGGCAGACGTTCCAGATTTTTTTGAACTAGGTGGGTCCCATAATGTAGAAGTCAATTTCACGAGACCAGATGACTGCACCTTTTTCCAAGGTTTTGATGTGTTTTTTGAGGAGAATGGAAGAACAACAGTAGTGGCCATTGGATCAGTGCTTACCGATGAGGATTGTGCGCTGTCCGAAGAATCCCTTACAGGGGTTTTGACCATTACCGCAGAGGATGTGGATTTTTATACACTTAGGTTTTTTACCGGAGAAGATGCTGACGGAAATCTTCAATATCTGGAGTACCAAGTGCCTGTTGTGGACGGAATTAACTAACTAATACAAACTAACCAACATTTTGAGTCAAGATGAGCTCATAAAATATTGTAAGGAACAGAATAGAATGGCCCAGGAAGAACTATACCGCAAATATTCAGGTGTGCTTTTTGGAATGTGCTTAAAATATTCAAGAAACCGCACTGAAGCGGAGGATAACCTTCACGATGCTTTTATGACCATTTTTGACAAGATTGGACAATATAACCATAAAGGTTCTTTTGAAGGTTGGATGAAGCGTATAGCAGTGAATACCGTTTTACAAAAATATCGTAAGGAAAGACGCCTGGATGTGGTACATGAGAATATTGGTGATGAGGTAGAACTTGAAAATGAAACTGTAAGCATAAGTCTTTCTAGACTTTTGGAATATATACAAGAGTTACCCAATAAATATAGGCTCACATTTAACCTTTATGTTTTGGATGGGTATTCGCATAAAGAAATAAGTGAGTTGTTGGGAACCTCTACAGGAACATCAAAATCCAATTTGGCAAGGGCCAGAATGATTTTGAAGGAAAAAATTGAAAAAGAAAATGTAAACATCGCTTAACCAAATAATGATGGAAAAAAATAATTTGGATAACCTTTTTAAGGAAAAATTCAAGGATTTTTCCGAAACCCCCGGTGAAAGGGTTTGGGAGAATATTGAGGCCTCCTTAAACAAAAGGAAGAAAAAGGGAATTGTGCCTATTTGGTGGCAATTGGGAGGTGCTGCTGCGGCACTCGCTCTTCTTTTCTACCTTATCAATCCGTTTTCAACAAATGAAAATACAGTTGATTCCAAGGTCGTAGATACAGAGCAGAATGCCCCTTCCAATACAAAGAAGGATTCAAACGATAACCATGTAGATTCCAAAATCCTTGAGGAATCTCAAAACAACCAAGTTGCCGGTACTTCCCCTTCAGAATCAACCCAGCGTTCAAATGGTGATGCGAAAAGCGGATTGGAAGTAACGGAATCCCAAGTTAGTGGCGTACATACATCCAAACAGAATAAGGTAGTACATCAAGATGATGGCTTAGCGGCCAATGCCAATAATCAAAAAAAGGGCCAAAGAACCCAAACATTGATTACTGAAACTATCAAAACCGATGGTATTCCTATCAATGGGGAAAGCGGCATTGCAGAAAACAATGAAAGACAAAAGGATAAAACTGAAAAAGGGGCTTCGTTAAGTACAGAGGGCATCTCAGAAGCAAAAAATGAGGTAGCAATAACCGAAAATGAAGACAAGGAAGACGATACCATTTCTATTTTTGATGTTATTGAAGGGATAAAGGACCAAGAAGAAAAAGCTACTGCAAATACTTCAGGGAAACGATGGTCTATGGGCCCTTCGGTAGCCCCAGTATTTTTCGGTTCGGTAGGTGAAGGTTCACCCATACATTCCAATTTTGCCTCCAATTCCAAATCAGGTAATCTTAACTTGAGCTATGGCCTCACGGTCACTTACAATGTAAGTGAAAAACTAAGCGTTCGATCTGGAATCCATCGAGTGGATTATGGCTATGATACCAATGATGTCGTATTTACTTCTTCGTTGACCACCTCTACCAATCAGTTAATTGACAATATCAATTATGCCCAGACCTCAAGAAATTTGGTGGTTGAGAGTAAAAGCAATGAAGTTCAGGCCTTCAGTAATAATGCTTCTATTTCCGGTACGACGCAGCCTTTTGAAGGCAGAATGGTGCAACAACTAGGGTATATTGAAGTTCCCATGGAGCTCAATTATGCTTTATTGGACAAAAAATTTGGAATCAATATTATTGGTGGGGTTAGTTCCCTGTTTTTAGTGGACAATGCGGTGAGTCTAGAATCTGAACAGTTGATAACAGAAATGGGGGAAGCCAATAATGCCAATGACATAAATTTCAGCACCAATTTTGGTGTCGGTTTCAATTATGAGATTTCCCAAAAATTACAGTTGAATGTAGAACCTATATTTAAATATCAACTCAATACCTTTTCAGAAACTGCCGGAAATTTTAGGCCTTATTCCGTAGGGGTATATAGTGGTTTGAGCTTTCGGTTTTAAATTGAGGGGTATTGGAAGCCCATGGCAGACACTTAGGTTCCATTCCACCAATCACTTTGAAGTTTAGTTGTATATCAAAGTGACGTTTCAAGAAGTTGGTTAGTACGCCGTTCTTTTTACGGCATACAAAAAGGCCCTGTTTTCGTCGCAGGGCCTTTAATTTTATTAAATTCGATAACCAACCGGACGTCAATGAAAAAAGTATTCCTGTTAGTTCTTCTTGGCCTTTACATTTCTACTGTATTTGCCCAAAATCAAGCCAAAGCGGTAGCTCTAGATAATAACAACGAAATCCGACTTAATGCCCTTTACCTTATTCTAGGTGCCATTGAGGTTGATTATGAATACGTATTGAATGACGAATCAGGACTGGGAGTTTCAGTTTTCCTGCCCATTGATGAAGATATTGAAATTAAGTATTATGTAGCTCCTTACTACAGGTTTTACTTTGGCAAAAAACCTGCTGCTGGTTTTTTCGCAGAAGGTTTTATGATGCTAAATAATACTGAAGATGACGGTGATGGCCTCATTGTGCCCAACATTTCAGAGCCACAAGGCCCTGTGACGGATTTGGCCTTAGGAATAGGGATCGGAGGCAAATTTTTAACCAATCGTGGATTTTTAGCAGAAATTTCATTGGGGGTTGGGAGAAACCTTTTTACCGATGATTCCCCATTTGAATTCATTGGGAAAGGGGGCATCAAAATTGGTTATAGATTTTGACCTTCCAGCAGGTTGCTTAAAATTAATGCCCTTATCTCTTCGCGGATAGTGGGGGAATCCTCGGCACCTAAAATTCCAGTTTCTACAAAGGGATCTACCTTGACGCGTAACGGTCCGGGTCCTCCTTTAAAAAAAGACCAAGGGAAACGCTTTTTACAATCCAAAAATGAAATTGGAACGATTGGTATATTATGATTGATTGCCATTCTAAATGCGCCATCTTTAAATGCATCCAGAATAACATCCTCCTCAGGAACCCCTGCCTCAGGAAAAATACAAATGCTCAATCTTCTTTCCAGCCGTTCACGGACACTGCGATATACGGCCGATCTACTTTTATGGCTATTGCGGTCCACCAAAATGCAGACACGCTTGTAGAAAAACCCAAAAACCGGAATTTTGGCCAATTCCTGTTTCCCCACAAAAACAAATGGATTTTTACTAACATAAAGCATCAACATAATGTCCAACATACTGGTGTGGTTAGCCACTAACATATAGCTCTTGCCAGATTTCATTTTCTGCTTCCATTTGATATTGGGAAAACAGCCCATACCAAATAAAATTGTTTTGGCCCATAGGTTTCTGGCCAGCCAATAAAAAGCTCTGTAGGTGGCATCTGAAAGGGTGGTCAGAAGCAAAAGTGGCGAGAACACTAAAATGGGCAGGGCGACCAATAGGTAAAACCAAATGCGATACAGGACGTGGCCTATGTTCTTGATTGGAGTAAGCACAATTCAAAAATAGCTTTTTTTAGAGCTATTGGATTGTTATTTTTATCGCTTAAATTTTATAGATGGCACGCATTCTTACGGGCATTCAAAGTACTGGAGTACCTCATTTGGGGAATATTTTAGGGGCGATTGTTCCGGCCATACAAATGGCCCAAAAAGCGGAAAATGATTCCTTCCTGTTTATTGCAGACATGCACTCGCTTACGCAAATAAAGAATGGCGAGGAATTGCGTCAGAATACCTACGCTACAGCTGCTGCTTGGCTGGCCTTTGGATTGGACGTAGAAAAAACGGTTTTTTATCGTCAAAGTGATGTTCCGCAAGTGACCGAGCTGGCTTGGTACTTAACGTGCTTTTTCCCATATCAACGACTAACACTAGCACATTCGTTCAAAGACAAAGCAGATCGGTTGCAAGATGTAAATGCTGGTATTTTTACCTACCCCATGCTTATGGCCGCGGATATTTTGTTGTACGATGCCGAAATTGTTCCTGTAGGCAAGGATCAATTGCAGCATTTGGAAATGACCAGGGATGTGGCCTCCCGTTTTCACAATCAACTAGGAGAGACCTTTGTGCTTCCTCAGGCCAAAGTCCAAGAAAACACAATGTATGTTCCCGGTACAGACGGAGAAAAAATGAGTAAAAGTCGCAATAACCTTATCAATCTATTCCAGACCGACAAGAAGCTACGGAAACAAATTATGGGCATTGTAACGGATAGTACCCCTATGGAAGATCCAAAAGACCCCAATACGGACACTATTTTTGCCCTATATAAGATTATGGCCTCACAAGAACAGATTGAAGAGATGAGTGCAAATTATCTTGCCGGAAATTATGGGTACGGCCATGCCAAACAAGCGCTTTTTGAGGTGCTATTGGACAAATTTGAAGCACCGCGTGAACGATTTGACTATTATATGAACCACCTCAACGAAGTGGATGAGGCCCTAGCAATTGGTGCTGATAAAGCAAAAAAAGTAGCTGATGGGGTTTTATCCCGGGTCCGAGAGAAAGTAGGTTATTGATTTGGAACAATTATCCAAATGAACAGGTTTGTGGTAAATCCTAATTTTTCAGAAAAGGGAGAAGGAAACCATCCAAAGCGTATCCTGATGGCAATCAGGAACGGTCTGGATGGTGTGGATGCTGAAAAATTCATCGGATTTCAAGAAATTGAAAATCAGCCTAGACTTTTTTGTTTAGTTCACATCATTTTTAGTGGATGCATCGGTGTTCATGAATCTCGCCCACTCGATTTCTTTTTTGGGCAATGCAAAAAAGAAATGACTACTAACCGTTCATTTTTTTGCTTGTCCAAAGAAACGAACCAAAGAAAAGACCCCTTCTTCGGCAGGAATTTTTGCTACGCAAAACCCGTTTCGAAACTTCGCCATCCGCTGAAATGCAGATGAGTACCACTCGAAGCTTTCTCAACGTATTCTTCGAAGAAGGTTTTTCCCGAAAATTGTTTATAAGCATGCCTATTATTAAGGGATTTGCCTGATATAGTGCCAAATACCTCCTGCCCAAATACATCATTTCCCATAACACCCTGTCTGTCTTATTTCTATTCGATGAATGGTAATTTACTTTTAAACGGCTTCGAACAATTTACCAGGTAACGGACGAATCATCCCTTTCATCTCCATATTCAATAAGGAAGAAGACGTTTTAAAAATGGGCAGATTACACTCCAAAGCAACGGTGTCCAGTACTTGTTTTCCGTTTAGTTGTAAGTACTGGTAGATAGACTTTTCTGTTTCATTCAACTCTACAAATAACCGTTTTTGCGAGATAGTCTCCTGTTTTTCAGTTAATTCCCATCCCAACATATATACCAAATCCGCCGCAGACGTCAAAATGTGGGCCTTTTGTTGTTTAATAAGGTTATTGCATCCAGTGCTGTATTTGTCCGTTGACCGGCCCGGTAAGGCAAAAACATCCCGATTATAACTATGGGCAATATCGGCAGTAACCAAACTCCCTCCTTTTTCAGCAGACTCCACTACCACGGTAGCTTCACTCATTCCTGCAATAATGCGATTGCGCTTTAAAAAATTCTCCCTATCCGGATTACTACTGCTCCAAAACTCCGTTACAAAACCCCCATTTCTTTCTATTTGGGAAACATATCTGCCATGTGCCTTGGGATAAATCTGATTTAGACCATGGGCAAGACAACTTATGGTCTGTAAATTATGGCCCATGGCAGCTCGTTGTGCAGCAATGTCAACCCCGTATGCAAATCCACTTACAATTACAGGGTTTAACGGAGCTATTGCTTCCATAAATTCCGCAATAAATGCATTACCGTAACTGGTCATCTGTCTTGTACCTACTATACTGATGACTCTTTTATCTTTGAGATTTATGTTGCCCTTTTCGAAAATAAGAATGGGCGCATCAATGCAATGTTTTAAATGTTTGGGATAGGTTGCGTCCTTAAAAAAGGAATACCTAATATCTTTTCTTTGGATGAATTCCAGTTCTTTTTCAGCCTCCTCCAAATAAATGGAATCATATAATCGCGACAAAAGTGCCGAACCGATACCGTCAATCTTTTGAAGTGCCGCTCGCCGTTCCTTAAACACCTGTTCTGCTGAACCACATCTTTCCAGTAATTTTTTGGCATTGATGTCTCCTACCTGCGGAACTTTCTGCAATCGCAAAAGGGCCAAAAGTTCAATCGAAGAAAGCATGGGCATGAGCAGAAGTTTTTCACAATATACCCAATTTCAAATGTTAATAAAAAGTAATCCGTCACATTTCGGGACACTACATTTTTTTCAATATTTGCCGTTATGCGTGTAGAACATTTTATTACGGAATTGCTATACAGATATAATTGTGTGGTCGTCCCAGAATTCGGTGCTTTCTTGGCCAATACGACTTCTGCACACCTCGATACTAAGCACCAAACTATACATCCTCCTACAAAAAAACTCTCTTTTAATCAACAATTGACCAAGAACGATGGGTTATTGGTTTCTTACATTTCCAATGCCAAAAACCTACCTTACGAAGAATTATTGGAAGAAGTTATTGACGTTTCCAACCAATGGAAGGTCAAGTTGGAAAGTGGACAATCATTGTTTTTGGAAGGGATTGGAAAACTATGGACAGGAAAGGAAGGGAAAATTCAATTTTTGCCAGAGGAAGGTTACAATTATTTGGCTTCTTCCTTTGGATTTTCATCGTTCAACGCTGCTCCAGTAGTTCGAGAAAAGCTTAAGGAAGAAGTAGAGCAACTAGAGGAAAAAGTGCCATTTACCTTTACGCCAGAACGTCGTAATGCCATAAATCAACGAAGTTGGTTAAAATATGCCGCTATTTTGCTATTGCTATTTGCTACCGGAGCAAGTGGATACCAGTTTTATAAACAAAATCAGGAAAAACAGTTGTTGGTAAGACAAAATGTTCAGGAACAAGTCTCCAAACATATACAGGAAGCAACTTTCTTTGAAGGCAATCCCATGGAGCTTCCGACATTAAACTTGAATGTTTCGAAAAGGCCAACGGGACCCATTCACCATGTTATTGCGGGCGCATTCAGGTTCAAAGGTAATGCAGATAAGAAAATAGCCCAGTTAAAGACACAGGGTTACGGTGCATCATATCTGGGAACCAATAAATATGGCTTGCACCAAGTGGCGTTTGATAGTTTTTCAGATAGCCAAGAAGCTTTAGCTTATTTGAGAAAAATCAAGGCATCCGTTTCTTCAGATGCCTGGATGCTATCCGAGAAATAATCGGGGTAAGGAGGAGGCTTTGTAGTCAGACAACTTTTGAATTGTATAGAATAGCTTAGCCTATCCGTTCTCTTCCTAAAGAGAGATTACATTAACACTAAAAATCCATGAGATGTGTATTGCACAGGATGTCCGTTAATTCTATTGATATATAATGGTAACCATCACTGCATTTTAGCTTTTAGACAGCCTCATGTAATGACTCCCGAAATACCCACAACGTTTGCGAACACCTTAATTAAAGATGGGGTTAAGGGGTTTGTTTTGGTAAAAATAGTGGCCGCACCATTTCTAAAGAAAGTAATATTCTTCACAACCCATTTCGTTTTAGGAATTTAAAAAGTAAAATAGTTAGTAGATGTTTACTAGGTTTTCTCTGATGGGAATGAACTCTTTGCCCATCCGGTTTTAAGAAAATTGTCTCAAATGGGATTTGAGACAGCTTTGCCTAGGTACAAGGCACTTCTTTAGTCGTTTTTTTAGGATATTGAATGGCGTTCAATAATCATGTAGAATTTAAAATAACAAAATGAAAATATCTATGCGTTACCAAAGAATACCTCTTCTCGGTATCCTATACCTACTATTAAGTGTTCTTGTAGTGTCTTCTTGTTCTTCTGATGATGGCTCCTCTGATGATGATGGGGGTAGTGGGGCAGGTTTTGACCCTATGGTCATCACTGGTATTTATGACGGCACAACGACTTTAGGAGGCACTGCTCCTGCATCCGCAATTATACGCAGTACGAGCACCGCAAACCAATTTAGATTTGAATTTTTTAGCGGTGTAGATCAAATGGGGTGTTGCAATACGGATCAAAGCCGACCGGATGCCAGTGGCACCTTTAATTACGAAAATGGAGGTGATATTGATTTAGAGCTCCGTTGGACAACCGATGCTCCAGTATGCAACGGTATTTTAGTTGGTATGAACGGGACGTTTGATTCTAATGTAGGCAGAATAGACATACGGATAACACAACAGGTAGATTGTGGAGCCGATGCCACTTTTGACGTTATCTTTTTCAAAACTGAAGACCTGTAAATAAATCCATGGGGTTGTTGATCAACCTATTTAATTTAAATTGTTTCGGCTTAAATATCCTTTAAGGGTTTTAATGATTCAACTAGGATGATCCATTGGAATATGGTTGTTATTATGGCCAGCGAGGTAATCCAATTGTAATTATTCCCCAAACTAAATAGAACAATAGCTGCCATAAGCAGTACTAGGGAAAGTAATAGTTTCTTCGTATTCCCTTTTTGCCAAGGTGTAATTGTAAAGTGCACGCCATTTTTTAGTTCTTTGGTTATCCAAACGGATGTACATAATGTAAAGAGAAGGGCTGGAATAATAAGGAACCATATGCGGAATTCCCAATGGAGTCCCTGTCCCTGAATTGTGCTGTCTTCCGATGCTAGAATGGTCTTAAGAATCACATAAATCACAAATAAACTCCATAACAATATCAAAGCGTAAGAATACGCTCTAATTTTTATCCTAAACACGCTGTAAAAAAGAAGCAGCACATAGACCAATCCAACTATAAATATCCAATAAGGTCCATCCATACCTTCCCCAGACCTTCCTAAAATTCCCCAATAATACTCTTTGGGCCTACCAATAATTCGCACCAACGGTAGCCATGTAAAAAGGGAGGTGGTTATTAACCAAAATAATATTGCATTAAAAAGATATGCTTGAGATTTGGATACTGTTTTAGTCATGGGATTTAGATTAAATTCTTAGATGGTTTCAATATCTTTTTGATTCTCCATAAATCATATAAGCTATTTACCATAAAACATTTTCTTTCAACCTTAGATATACATTCACTCGTTTTAAAAAGGAGCCCTCCCATTTCCCCTAAAGTTTGCAGTGTCAACCAGAAAATCCATTCTAAAATGTAATCTTATTACGTCCTTCCTTCCTTGAATCCTAGGAGTGTCTTGAATTAAGCGCTATCAATTAGGCATTGAAGAAAGCTGCAAGCTTGGTGCTCACGCAATGGAAAATGAATTGTATATTTTGCACACGCTACATGAAACATATCGCCCCTAAAGAAATTGGATTTTCCTGAAACATATCTGTCCTTTTTTGTGTCAAAGCAAGAATGGGACAGAATATTTTTATGTTAAATCATATAATGCACTCATTTAGCCATTTGAAAAAAGCCATTTAAGCCCAATAAGGTGTCTTTTAAGTTAAATCCACTAAATGGAAATCTTTGAAAACAAAATTTTCTCTGGTATAGCCCTTGGTCTTTACATCCAAATAATCATCGTAGGATTGCTATTAATATCCATAGGTTTTAAAAACCAAAGAAAAG